>CACZAK010000167.1 GCA_902779075.1 uncultured bacterium
CTGCACGGTGAAGAACTCGTCGCCTTCGTAGAGCGCGTCGGCCTTAACAGGTATCGTGACGACCTTCTCGCCTATCTCGCCCGCGGCCCACTTGAGCGTGAGGGGGAACTTCGTCGTGCCAAGGTTGAGGTCGGCCGCAGTGGCTGTGTTGAAAGTTAAGTACACCTTCACGCTCGACGCACTGCTCTCGTTTCCGCCAACCACGCGGATGACGGCGTTCGAGCCTTCATTAACAAAGATATCCGACTCCGAGAAACCCGCGTCTAGTCTTCCTATCGTGTTCCACCATGCTGGGTCGGTCACGATGGGATCGTTGCTGTCGAAGACAATAGTTGCCGAAGCGTTCACGACACTGTTAGGCTCTGCGTCGTCCTTCACCTTGACGCGGAAGCGGAGATGACCTTCGCCTCTTCCGGCATCGTCGTTTGGAGGAAGAAATCCGTCGTATGCGTCGCTCGGATAGTTGTCGAACGTCGTCGGATCGATAATGCGCAGATGCCAATTTACGGCATCGGCGGTATGCTCGACGGTTGTTCTTACACTCCAATTCGTCCCAGGCAGTGCGTAAGAGCTTTCGCCGTCATACGCACCAGACAAGGCTGTGTCAATGTTGTCGCCGAACACCACCTCGCCCAGCTCGAACGTACTCCAGTCCAGACCCATGTCCTTCGGCAGCGTCACGTACACGTCCTGCGCCGCCGCCGTCGCGTTCGTCTTGTTCTCGAAGTAGATAGTATAGTCCATCCAGTCGCCGGGCTTGACATACCGCTCCTTGCCCTCGCCTGTAGGACCAGCCATCTCGTTGGGATCCTCGGAGTACAAATTATAAAGATGCAGATTATTCAAATTATTAGTCGTATAGTAATAGTAATTATTGCTTCCACAGGAATAATGGTAACCCTTGTCGACAAGTGCACATAACCTTACATGGGCCCTTGCCACGCCGCCAAGTGCCTTATTCATGCTTGTTATGTATGCATCAGCCTCACCTGCCAATTGACGCAATTCATTGTAGTCGTCGGCAATAGCTAATACTTTGACAATCTTACCAGCCTTCTTGACGACCTTAAACCGTCCGACATGTTTCGACAGCGCCTTTGTCCATTTCTTCAATTTGCTTAACTTCGCAGTGACTTCCCTCAAAGTCTTCGCATTTTCCGATATACTCTTTTCAAGTTGAGCAATTCGCTTCCTAAGTTCCGTCGTGGCTTGCCTATACACCAAAAGTTGCTTTTCATCCTCTTTACTCACAAGGTGCGGGGCCTTTACCTTCATTTCCTCTATCTGACCTGCGATTTCATCGTACGCCTTAAACTGTGCTTTTTGAGCTGTTAGAGCGGCACGATCTCCGTCCAATCTATTG
Organism: uncultured bacterium; assembly: GCA_902779075.1. Next base: position 1,364 of record CACZAK010000167.1, read on the forward strand.
TTCAGCTCGGCAGCTTTCGCCGTAAGATCGTCAATTTCGCTGAAATCCACAGCCGTGCCAGCCAGGTTCTTTGTCAGATTCAACGCTTCTTCGTTGAATTCACGCTCGCGTTTGACGATCAGGGACTCCAAAATCGATCCCGCAGTGCTTCCGATTGCATAACTAAAATTATACCCTGCGAACTTGTCGGCTCCAGACAGGTAAAACTTGAACAACGCGAGTCCGGTCAGGTCCCTATCAGCTTTTGCCTGGGAGAGGTAGAAATCATACTCCATGCGTGCGATCTGATATTTACGCCATGTCTCAAGATTGTGTTCGCATTTGTATGTCGGCTCTTCCAGCGTTGGCAGGCCGAACTCCAGTGAATATGCCGATACCGCGCCAAATGGTATCATCACTCTTTTGACGAAGGACGGAGGGAATACCAATTTTACCATGGACCACGAATCCCTGCCAAACTGCTTGCCCCAGCTTAGCAGCGTCTGGACCGTATCGGACGAACTGAACAGTCCATGGCTCGCGCTCAATACTCTCGCTCCAACGGGTTGAACAGCATTAGATGCGACCTCAACCACCGCACAACTGGCATCGGCTGCCGCTGAAAACACAAAGCTCTCGCAAGCATTTTGACCAGAAGCAATGCTGACGGTCCCAAGCGTCTCCTGCCCCACAAACGGCCTCCCCACCACAACTTCGTAGACTCCTGGTGTTAGGGCGAAATGTGCGACTCCTGCAGCATCGGTTGTCCGCAAGACCATGTTTGAATGCACCCCGGTCAGGAGAACATCCGCACCCCAAACCGGAATCGTCTTGATGCCATCCGCAAAGACACTCACATCCAGGCTTCCCAGCCCTGCTTGCATGTCTATTGTATTTGACGCAGCTTCGAAGGCTGCCTTATCCACAAGGACCCCCGTGCCATTATCTTCAGTAGCCCATATATATGAGTAGTCAGATGCCTCAGGTAGAATGTTTTGCTTCCAAGCCCCATGTGGCGGCAGCAGCTTCACTTCATCCAGGGATTCGCCGTCGCTGCCAATGAACGATAGCGTTATCGGATTTGCGCCAGCGCCGACTGTATCGCCAGAAACGGACTCAAGAAGCAGTTCATCGTCCAATTCTATTTCATCGACATCCTGCTCATCTCCGGATTCATAATCCGTGCCAAGACGCACCAAGAACCTGGATTTCTTCCTGATATCTGCGTAGAATGCCACATCGGCACAGCCCGCCGAACTGCTTCTGATCCAATATCTCCCTGCTGGGATACGGAACGAGAATTCTCCGCTCTCGTCGGAATAGACGCGCCAAGCATCACCCCTCACAGGTGTTATGTCTACGAAGCCTTCCACGGGGGTTCCGATTTCATTGACAATATTACCCTGGCATTCGATTCTATCCGCAAGGGAAAGCCTAACCGTTGACAATGCATCCCCTATCTCGCGAACGACAATTTCAGATACCGTCTGGCCCTCGGAATCCCTTAGATACAAATCGTATGAGCCGTATGGCATACCCTCGATCCGCGACGTGCCATTAGCCGCCTCATAGACATACCCAGCCCTGCCGTCCGAGGCTGTGACGACCAGAACGACATCTTCGTCCGTGTTCTCTATGTCCACTTCCACAGACCCGGTCAGAAGTTCGTCAACCTCAAAATCCAGCTTGGCATCATGTCCAGCCACAAGATTCAATCTTTGCGCAGCTGTCGCCACGGAGTCTACGACGACATCGGCAATATACTCGCCAGGCTCAAGTCCGCCGATTACATACTTTCCGTCCACATCAACCGGAGCCTCGCTTACAACGCTTCCGTCAATGGAGCGGATACGCACATTACCAGAAAAAGCTCCAGCGACATTTCCGGTCAACAGTATCGAATCTGAAAAATCGACGGTGACACCCATACCCCATAAATCATCCACAGGACTCACCAATGCCACGCCGCTCGCCTCGCGTCCAGAATCAAGACGGACTTTCACCATTATCGCATCAACGCTGTTGGTCGATGAATAGGCCACCATCCCCTCCTCGACGGAGCACGAGCCGATTTCAGATCCCGTAGCGTCATATACGGCGACAAGTCCAGACTTCTCTTCATCAGCGACTCCGGAAATCGCAATTCTGAGCATTCGTTCTGCAAGCGCTTCAATGCAGACTCCTGTCAGATTACCGCTCGGAGGCATGGCTATCTCTACAGGGGATGCCGACACACCCGACGCTACTCGCAGTACATAGTTCGATCCGCTCGCCAGAGGATTTGCGACAAAAACTCCGGCGGCGTCAGTTTCGGCTGCCGCGACAATCTCGCCGGCAAGAGTTTCAAACGAGACCGTTGCACCGGCAACGCCGATTCCATTGACGTTGACGACTCCCGACACGGCGCGACTGCCGGATTCGCGCATCTTGGCGTAATCCAGAATGTCTTCTAAAACCGCTACCCTGCGCCCCAGCCCGTTGAGCTCCGTAGCACAAAGCGAGATGGTCTCCTGCTCTTCCACGCATTGCTGGGCGGAGCCCGAAAGCGAATAAAGGCTGAAATGCGGCGATTCCCCCGCTCGGAACTTGAAGTTGACGTACGCCTCTTCGCCAGCCTTGAGTATGCCGTGCGGGCTCGACGCGCCGATGCCGACAAACTCGACACGGGAACTTTCATTTTCCACGCCGTCAAATCCAATCGACGCCCCGCTTGCCGAAAGCACCATGATAGGAGCCATCATGTCCTCATCGCCGGCATTCCTGTAAATCACACGACCCGAGTACATGCGGCCCAAGCGTGTCGTAGGCGGAACATCAAGTTCCGTCTCTAGCTTCGGGCCAATTCCATTTGAGAACACCTCAACGTCGCCGACCGGCAAGGTGCCGCCGTCCGGCAATTCAAGCGCGAGCGCATACGTTCCAGCCTTGCACACCGCCCCTTCCACATTGACCGTTAGCTCGCCCATGGACCGGCTAAGGACGGTGCAGGGCACATTGACGCCGTTCCCGCTCAACGTCACTGCCGCCACATGGTCCATGCCGTATCCTACGATCGAAATAACCGACGCCGCCTTGTTGCCGATCCTCCCCGGCGCATACTCCACCACTGCGCACTTGGCGTTGGACACTTCGCACCTGACCGTCTGCGCGCCGACAGACACGTTCTCTATCCTCACGACAGCAGACTGAACTACCGCGATATCTGCAGGAAGTGACAGCACGACGCCTCCGGCGACAGGCACGCCCGATACGATGCGAACGCGCCCAGTCTCCGCGTCGACAATTCGCATGGTGACATTCAGGGCCCCGTGCGAACCAGCGACAAAGAACGATGCAACGCCATCTCCGATCCTGAACGACGTGGATTGTCCTGATGCAATGGAAACGTCGAAAAAGCCGATCTCCCTTGTCGGCAACACAACCATTGACTGGGATTCAGACAGGCATACGTTATTCGCCGTGAGAGCGCCTTCGACCACATCGCTGCTGCGACTGTGGTTGGCCGTCACGCGGACAAAGCACGGGCCTTCAGCGACAGCGGGGACGCGGAACGACGACGTAATGGTCTTTTCAACACCAGCCGTGATTCCCATCACCGCCACGGTGCCAAGAGTGACTGGCGCTCCGCCATTCACAGGAACAAGCTCCACCTTGTCATACCACTTACCCTTTGCGTCAGCTGTACCAATATTCGCCTCTCGCCATGAAACCGTCACTAGATCGCCAACCGACATTGTTTCAGGCGCCGCGACTGACGCGACCTCCAGATCCACGTCCGATCCGACGTCACGAGGCTGAAGCTCGCAAATCCCAATGTCAGCATAAACACCCTTTGCGTCAGGCATGCCCGTAGGCGTCAGGCCGCGGATGGCGTAGCGCGGCTGACCATACCAGTCCCTTACAGGTGCGACAGTCGCGTCGCCCGCATCCACACACGGCGAATCTGCGGCGATGCGGAAGTCGCCGTTCTCCGGATCGACAAACTTTGGATCTGCCCAGATGTTGCCGTTCCTGCCGCAGACTGTCAACGCGTCCTGCGTTCCCTCTGCGGTCAGTATGTTCCCGTTCTCGCCCTCGTTCCAGAAGCAGCAGTTGTTGTAAGTCGTGCCGTTATGCGGGAAGCCGAACGCCTCCCATGTCTCGGTGATGCGCGAGAAGATGCAGTTGTAAAAATGCTGCCCGCCGCCCTGAGTGAGGCGTCCGCAGTCGTAGATCACGCAGTTCACGATCGGAGCCTTATTCCAGTGGCGAAATGCCAAAAGGCAGTCGTGGATGACGGAATTCGTGACATGGCAGTTGCCGCTTTCAACGCCGATTGCATCGTATGCCGTATGTGCGATCTCTCCGTTCGCAAATACGACGTTGCCGCCGCTGCTCGTCATATTGATCGCGCCTGTGGTCGCGTTCTTGCTGGAGTAGAGAATCTTTGCGTAGTTGAAGTTCGCCGTACCGCCGTTGACGCATATCTTCACCCAGTCGCCAGGATTGGGAGCGGTCGCGTCGCCATCACCGTTCGTGTCGCCGCCGTAATCATCGTCCTTGATGGACGTGAATACTATGGGCGAGGAGCGCGTGCCTTGAGCGTTCAAGGTCGCGCCTCCGCTAACCGTGAGCGAGACGTTGGGATCGAACTTCACAACGGAGCCTGGCGCAATGGTGAGCGTCGCGCCGCCCGCAAGCGTGAGGTTGCCAGTCACGCGGTAGACCTGACGGCCCCGCCACGTCACATTGCCCGAAATCGTGCCGCTCGTCGAGATCGGGGCCGAATAGCGGTATTCGGTAGCGTCGTTGTCCAAGACTGCGACATCGACGGTGTATGCGCCATACGACGGCTTAGTCTCCTCGCCGTCGCCCATCGTGTCGCCGCCGATCGAATCATCCGCGATATGCGTGAAGATCGCGCCTTCGGCGACGCACACGCCACCGTCCGCCACTTTGATTTCGCTCCCGTCCGTGAACTTCACAACCGTTCCGGCCGGGATCGTCAACATGCCGCCCGCCGCAACCGTCAGCGTTCCGTCGACGACATATGTCTTCTCCTTGCGCCAAGTCACCTCGCCTGCAAGCCTACCCGCATATGACTGTACGCCGTAGCGGTATTCCGTCGACAGATCGTCCTTCACAAATCCGACAATCGCATATCCGTTCTCATCGGATGCCGTGGTGTTGCCGTCGTTCAGCGTGTCCCCGCCAACCGTATCGTCATAGATGCTCGTGAAAATCACACCCTCGGCGATGCACACGCCCCCTTCTCCCACTTTCAGCACCTTGCCGTCGAGGAACTTCACAACGGACCCTGGCTCAATAGTCAATGTCGCACCGTCGGCAATCGTCAGGTTATTCCCCACAATGTGGACTTTGTCTCTGTCCCACGTTTCGCTCTCCGAAATCGTGCCGTCATGCACGACACCGTTCACCACGGCGAACTTCGCCGTCAGCGTTTCTGCGCCAGATTCGTGCCGCAGCTCGTACAATCCCGTGTCCTCGGGTTTTGTCCACGGTGCAACGCCCGTTGCCGAGCCGTTTTCATCGACCAGCACCTCTACGCCGCCGTCGGGTTTGATCACCGAGACCTTCACTCCCGAGCCATTTGCCCACGCCGACGAAAACGTAATCGATTCTTCTTCATGCGCAAAACGGAACTCGTCATCGGCTATGTCAATGCTGAAGGCCCTCGAATCACCCATCTGAGCAAATTCGTCACCGTTCTTCGCAAACCTCACCCGCGTCGCATCGTCAGTCTCGACATTGCCCTTCAGCACATACGACGGCATCGGTAGGGCGCGATCACCGAGCGCGCCGCTGCCGTCCGCGATGTCCGTGAACGTCACGCCGTTGGCAACGCACGTTCCAACCGCATACAGACCGCCGCCGATGAACTTTACAACCGCCCCTGGCTCTACCGTCAGCGTCACGCCATCCGGCACAACGATTGTCCCGTACACCACGTGAACGCTTCCCGCCGACCAAGTCTCGTCGGCCGCCAGCGTTCCGCCATCGTGGACGACTGCACCATCCGGAACTTCCGCGTCCAAGCGCAGATTAAAGGCGATGCCGCCCGACTCCCCGTCTGCCGCAAACTCATCGCCGTTCTTCGCAAACCTCACCCGCGTCGCATCGTCAGTCTCGACATTGCCCTTCAGCACATACGACGGCATCGGTAGGGCGCGATCACCGAGCGCGCCGTTGCCGTCCGCGATGTCCGTAAACGTCACGCCGTTGGCAATGCACGTCCCCGCCGCGTACAGCCCGCCGCCGATGAACTTTACAACCGCACCTGGCTCTATCGTCAGCGTCACGCCATCCGGCAAAACGATTGTCCCGTACACCACATGAACGCTTCCCGCCGACCAAGTCTCGTCGGCCGCCAGCGTTCCGCCATCGTGGACGACTGCACCGGACAGCAACGAAGTTTCAACGTTGCGCACATCAAGCGTGAACACATTTGAAAGTCCGACAGTACAGGAATCGGAAGGCGACATATAGTCAACTATTTCTTCAGGGGAAAACCATTCTCCAACAAAAAGCACAATTCTCTTTATCACCATACCAGCCCATGTCTTTCCCCCTTCTGCCGACGGACCGCCGATGGAAACAGACGTTACCGTTTGTCCACTGAACGTAAGTGCTTTGTTGACGCCTCCCTTCAGCGCGTCAATGGAATCACCTAGAAACACTTTTGTGCCATTCCCAGAGCCATAGGCATACAGCATGTAGCCTTCGCCGGGAGCGACAGCAGGCGTCTCATCAAAGTTGAATCCGCTTGTGGTTAGGGCCCCAGACCATCCGTTCCTCCAATAGCCGGCAAGCTCTGTGTCGCCTACAGCTGCGCAAATCGCACCAACGGCATGGGTGCTTGTGTCAATCGACCCCGCGATTGTCGCATTGACATCCGGTCCTCCGCCATCGGGCAATCCGTACTTTACAAGAACTGACACGCTCGCAGCCAAGCCGCTTGGAATGGGTATGGTCACGCCAAGGGAGGCCGCTTCGCTTATGACGATGTTGCCATCGCTATCCACTGAATTGCCGTTGAGCGATACGTGGTATCCGCCATGCGGAAGTGCATCGTCAAGGAAACTGGAGCTATCCCATATGGCCGTTGCGACCGGGCCCGCAGCGACTGTTCCGGCCGAAAGACAAGTTGCAAACGTACAGATTATTTTGCCAAAGTTCATTGTCTTGTCCTTCCCATTGCCACGATGCAAACACCTTTGCCTGACTACTGTTGGAAATTGCCCGTGCAGAAGAGCCGGAATCCAGTAGTTATGCTAGAACCATTAGCGTCAAACCGATCCCTCAGGCCAGAACGACATGCGTTTGCCCCGGAGTTCCAACACCCTCCACGAGCTATGAGCGCACCCGACCAATTGTCGCAGACAGGATCCGTACACGGGCTGTGTCCAAGGTGATAATTAACGGACTCATTATATGCATCCAGGCAAAGCTCGAACACATTTCCATGCATGTCGTAAATGCCGTACGCGTTGGGCTTGTAGCTCCCAACTTTCGCCGTTGAGCTATTATTCCACACTCCCTGCGTGCCATTTGCGTAATATCTTCCCAGCAGATTAAGATTGACGCTTCCTTCAACCCCATCCAGGTTCGTCCCGTTGTTCAGCGCCGTAGTCGTTCCAAGTCGGCATGCATACTCCCATTGCGCTTCTGTCGGCAAATGAAAACCTCTCATGCCGGTTTTTGCACGTATTATGCCGATAAAACTTTGATTTGAGCCATCATGCCCAATAGTATTGTAGCCATTTGGGGAAACATCTACTACAGGATATAACGCAAAAGAAGATGTGCCATACGCCCAGCTCCCGTACACCCTATACCACTGCTCGTACGTAACCTCGAACACACCTATGTAAAATGGCTTGGTAATCGTAACCTTGTGTAGATCTTCATTGTCTCGCCTTCCAAGTTCGCCGGTAGGACTTCCCATCATAAATGTGCCTGGGGGGATCAACCGCAACCACAGTTCCGTTGTACGACAGGTATCATCAGAAAGATCGGGGCTTGTAAGTGAATGGCGAATCGGGAAGTGGTCGCCGTCGGGTCCGCTTGAAAGATCGACAACCAGATACGGTGAAAGCTTCTTGCCTGCGTACATCTTGATCTGGAAATTCTTCGTGGCAAAGAGATTCCCCAAGTCGGCCTTGGCGTCCCAAACCATCGTGTGCCTGCCGGCCTTGACGGTATTCGTCGCCCCATCGCCAGTGAAATGCGTTGGAAACACAGTCAAACCCGTATCGCCGTTGAATCCGACTGGGTTAACGTAGATTTCAGCCTCTGGGTCGTCGCAGGCGATCGTGTACTCGATATCGACTAGTCCATTCCACGGGTACCTCTGAGTACACTTCACGTCCTCCCAAAATCGCCGACATCGCGGCGAAGGCTGATACCATTCCCTTCAGGTTCATCTTCTTTTCCTTTCGGATTTGCTTTTTAATCATCGCTTGCATATGCTACATTCCGCTGACGCGCAAACCAATGATCAGCGCAAAATGCGACGTATGCCTCTTAACGACGCATTTATAATAGCAAATTTACCGCTAAACATCAAGGTCAACAGCATGGTGATTGAGAGATGTACTATTGCAAATCTCCCGTTGCGCAAAGCCGAAAACCAAGCCAACCACAACTACCAGAGGCAAAATAACCACGATGACGAAACGCGGCTCTGCAAATAGCAGCCAAATCTCCGTAATCTCCACCTTTATATACATAGCCACGATTACTATCATCGTGTCCGTCATCATAAATGGGGTCTATCATCCCACTTTGACGGCTTACTGCCCCGATGCTTGATTTGTCTCTGCACCATTCCGACACATTTCCTAACATATCGTACAGCCCAAGCGCATTCGGCTCGTAACTTCCGACCCGCGCAGGTTGACCTCCATTTACAGCATAACGAGCAATCTTACTCAAATTGTCATCACCGTTTACACTGGTAAGATTATAACCGTTATAGAGTGCTGTCGTTGTCCCCGACCTGCAAGCATATTCCCATTGCGCTTCGCTCGGAAGACAAAACCCATATTTCTGAGTTCTTTTACGCAACAATCCTATGAACGAATTGCTATCCGATTCCATGCTAGTTGACAGGACATATGCATCCCTCCAAAGCTGATTACCCCAAGGTATTGCGCCGACAGGGCAAAGGGGGTTTCGTGGCAAATAGCTAGTTGATGGCAGAGCATCCTCCCCCTTGATATTGGCAAATTGAGCCTGTGTAACCTCAAAAACCCCGATATAATACGGCTTCGATATATGAACCTTGCATAGATATTCATCCAATGAATCTCCAGATCTCTCTGCAATTCGCCCCAGCTCGTCCTCAGGACTTCCCATCATGAACGTACCCGGCGGAATGAGGCGCATCCATATTTCCGTTGTGCGGCAGGTGTCGTCGGCGAGGTTGGGCCCTTCGATGGAATGGCGGATGGGATAAGTCTCCGCCTCCGTGCCGCCGGAGATGTCTATCACGATATAGCGCGAAAGCTTCTTGCCCGCGTACATCTTGATCTGGAAATTCTTCGTAGCGAATGTATTGCCCAAGTCAGCTTTGGCATCCCAAACCATCGTGTGCTTGCCGGCCTTGACGGTATTCGTCGCCCCGTCGCCAGTGAAATGCGTTGGAAACACAGTCAAACCCGTATCGCCGTTGAATCCGACCGGGTTAACGTAGATTTCAGCCTCTGGGTCGTCGCAGGCGATCGTGTACTCGATATCGACTAGTCCATTCCACGGGTACCTCTGAGTACACTTCACGTCCAAATCGCCGACATCGCGGCAATAGCCATCATATTCTTCATGCTCATCTTCTGTTTCCTTTCAGCAAAACAAAACATCTCTCACCTCCTCGCGCCGACCCGCTACTCCTGGGTCGGAACCGGGACGTAGCGCCCTGAGAACGGGAACTCGACCTGTGCGAAGTAGCCAGTCGCGGGGAAGAACACGGGCACGCCGCCGGTGAACGCCTCCGCGCCAGCCTCGGCCGACGTCCTCGGGATCAGCGTAGTCGTGCAGGTGTAGGTCGCGTACTGCGGCTCCTTCGTCTTCGCGTCAAACGTCCCCTTGAAGCGCTTGAGCGTCGCCGTAACCGCGCCTGCTGTCGTCACCTTCATCGAGAGCGTGTCGTATTCGCCGAGGCCTTCCGCTGCAACGCTTGGCCATTCCTTGTAGAGCTTCTTCGCGCTTGTGTAGAAGAGCGCGTTGCCTATCGCCTTGTACTTCGACCCCCACAGGTTCTGCCACGCGACGATGTCGACGGGCTCGGGACCTTCTTCCGGCACGATCTCCTCCAAAAGCGCATGCCCGAGAACCGCTGAATCGGCATTGCCGTCGTCGATGGCAAGCTGGTCGACGTGCAGCGCGAACGGACGCGTCGCCTTCTTCGTGGTCTTACCTACCTTCCAGCTGTACGACGCGACGAGATTGGAGCACACGAAGACGCCGTCTTCAATGCCGGTGTAGCTCGCGGCGGAGAACGTCCAGTTCGTACCGCCGTCCTGGAACTTGCCGCTGATGGCCCCTGTGGAGCCGACGGAGACCGCCGCAAGTCCGACGACATAGTAGTTGTCCACTGTCGCCGCACCCGTGAACGAGCCCTTCGCGTACGCAGGAAGCGCGGATACGGCAAGCGCCTGCTTGTACGTCCACGTCTTCTTCACGTTCGTGGATAGCGCGACAGTAACCGTGACGGTGAACTTGCCGGCCTTCGTCGGCACGCCCGATATCTTGCCGCCCTTCCACGCGAGTCCTGTCGGAAGCCCAGTCACCTTTGTGACGGACGCCTTTGCCTCGCCTTCGACGGAGAGCGCGGCGGAATACGCGACGCCGACCGTCAAGTTCGTTTCTGTGACGTCAGGCCAGACCTCGCCGTCCCACGATAGGACGGGCTTCGCGAGTTCGCTCTCCTTCTTGAACTTTGCGACGAGGAAGACGTCGCTTCCGTCCATCTTGACGCTGTACGTCAGGGCCTGTCCCAGCAGCTCGTCGTCCGCAGAGTACCAGCCGAGTAGCGCATACCCCTTGGCGAGCTTCGCAGTCGCCTTGACCGTCTTGCCCGAGGCGGCCTGTCCGAGCGCCACTGAGAGCGACACGCTTCCGCCCGCGGTCGCGCCGCCCTTCGTGGCGCGAACGCCCGCGTCGCGGCGGAATTCGACGGCGCCGGGTTCGGACACCACGACCGGCGGCTCGCCTTCGAAGACCGTCGCGCCGAAGTATCCTTCTTCGGTGACGGACGCCAGCTCGCTCGTCTCGGGATCCGCGACGAGCGTGAAGCCGAACGGAAGCTTGACCGTCTTCGTGGCATATTTCTTCGTCTTCTTGTCGTACACCTTCCAGGTCCCAGTCGCGTTCATCGCGGCCGAGAAGCGCACGACCTCGCCCGTCACTACGGAGTCCTTCGCAAACGACGACGCGCTGAACGTCCAGTTCGTCCCGCCGAGCGCGAACTTGCCGCTGATCTTGCCGCTGGAGGCGACACTCATCGTCGCAGGGACCATCTCGCCCGTGTAAGGCGATTCAACCGTGCCCGTGAAGTTCCCGCGCGCCCACTCGGGCAGAGCGGCGACCATGAACGGTATCTTG
>CACZAK010000168.1 GCA_902779075.1 uncultured bacterium
GGCTACGGCTTCAACGATCCAATAGGACAGACAAGAACACCATCCTCGCGGGCGTATGCACAATCGCCGACTGCCGTCACGACCATCTTGAAGGACGGCTTCTTCATCCGTTTCGTGTCGATGAGGGCGGCGAGTTCGTTGAGGACCTTGGCTCCCTCTTCAACAAGAGCCTCCCCGCCCATCTTGACCTCCACCAGTCCGTATCGTCCGTCCCGCAGGTGGATTACCGCGTCGCACTCGAGGCCATTCTTGTCGCGGTAATGCCTGACCTCCCCGTGGGGAACGGCTGCGTACACGCGCAGATCGCGCATGACCAACGTCTCGAAGAGAAGTCCGAAAGTCGGCAACTCGTCCATCAGCGCGGACGGCCCGAGTCCCATAACGGCGGTCGCTATGGAAGGATCGACGAAGTACCGCGTGTCGGACGTCCTTATGGCGACCTTCGAGCGCAGGTTCGGATTCCACGCCGGCATGTCCTCGACCACAAATATCTTCCGCAGGGCGTTCAGGTAGGAATGGAGCGTCACGTCCGTGAAGCTGGAATCCTCGTTGGCGCTCATGTCCGCCTTTATGACTGCCGCAGTGGCCTGGCTTCCCTGAAGCCGGGCGTATGACTTCATGATTCTTCTTGCCCTGTCAGGGTTCCGCGACACGTCGTCCACCCTTGAGATGTCAGATTCGGCGACCGCGTCCACATAGTTGAACGCCTGTTCCAGCGCGGGACGCCGTTTCGAGAACTGCACAGCCTTGGGCCACCCTCCGCGACAGACGAGAAAGGCGATGTCTTCAAGCCTGTGGACTGCGGCGTCCGCAATGCGCAGGGCGTCCCCGTCGAACAGCCCCTCAAGGGAAACGCTCCCAAGGGAGTCGCCGGACTCCCACAGCGACATCGGACGCATCTTGAGCCATGAGAACCTGCCAGTCCCCGTGTGCTTCATGTCGTCGCGCTTAGCTGGCACGGCGGAACCCGTCAGGATGAACCTGCCGCAGGAGTCATCGTGGTCAACCCTGTGGCGGATCGCGTCCCATAGAATAGGTGCGATCTGCCACTCGTCCACCAGCCTCGGGCACTCCCCGTCGAGAATCTTCTCCGGTTCGAGCCGCGCATACAGGAGGTTGCGCTCCCGCTTCTTGGGCTCCGCCATGTAGATGACGCTTTGGGCGACGCGCTCCGCCGTGGTGGTTTTCCCGCACCACTTGGGGCCTTCGACAATCACCGCTCCGGTAGCCTCCAGTTTCTCCATCAGAATGCCATCGGCGACTCTTTTTCTGTATTCTGCCATAGCGGGCGGAATTATACCAGATTTCCTTGGCGTTTGTCAATGCGCTTTGCCAGTTGGCGCGTTTTCACTTTGCCAATTGGCGCGTTTTCACTTTGTCAGTTGGCGCGTTTTCACTTTGCCGGTTGGCGTCGCTACTGAAACGTCAGCGACCCGCCGCCGCCCGCGCCGTAATCTCACGCAGAGAGCGCAGAGAAAAAAAGACAGCCCGAACCGTGATATTACGGCGCGGGCTGCGATATTACGCTGCGGAACGAGGTGGGTTTCGTTTTAGATTTAGCTTTTGTTTTTAGCCGTGTAGAACGTGTAGATCATGCTGCCGCATTGTGAACAGTTCGCGGCAATAAACATCCCTTTTGCCAAAATTGGCCGTTCCGCACCGTAATATCACGGCGCGGAACGGGTGGGTGTGGGGCGGCGGCACTGACTGGGAACGCCGCCATCTTGGCGGCGGAATGGTGGGGCGAGCCGCCGAGATTCCGCGCCGTAATCTCACGCAGAGACGCAGAGAGTAAGAGAGCGCAGAGAGGGTCGGTCCAAACCGTAATATTACGGCGCGGAACAGGTGGGTTAGGGGTGGCAGAATGGTGGGGCGAGCCGTCCTCGGCGAGCCGCCCGACTACAGAGACAACGGGCTGCATGACCCGCTGTATCGTCAGGTTCGTGCGTTGCGTGACGTGAAATCGTATGCGCCAGTCACCTTCATCGACTCGTCGTCCGCCGTGACGTAGGCGATGGTGTAGCGGTCGCCGCCGGGCGCGACGTTCAGCACCACGTGCCCCGCATCGAACGCCTCTGTCGCGATGTCGCGCACGAACGGCTTGCCGTCATCCTCGAAGCGGCGCTCCGGCGTGAACACCCCCGCCGCCACCAGGCGTTCCCCCGGATAGGCGGTTCGACTGGTGAGGCGTGTGAGCGTATCCGCCGTTATGTGCAACTGGTCCCACATGCAAGCCGTCCACACGCGCGCTTGGAGCGCGGCGACGAGTTCAGCGGGCATGGAGTGGTGTCCGTGGTGGTTCACCTTCGCCACATCGACGGGATCAAGCTCCCTCCCAAGTTCGGCCTCGATGTTGCGGCGCGAGCCGTTTGGCAGCTTCGGGCTGTCCGAGAAGTCGCCCGCAGAGTAGAAGCGGAACGGGCCGTACTGCACGAGAAGGCCGAGGCTCATGCCGTTTTCGTTGAGATGCTTCGCGTTGTGCAGTTCGGCGTAAAGGTCGCGCACCTTGCCGTTGCGGCAGAGTATCTTGCCGTTGCCCGTGATGTTGGTGATGGAGAAGGACGGATAGGCAGCGGCGTTCCTGCGCATCGCCACCTGGTTGACGGCGCCGACGCGGAACTTCTCCATCTTGAGCCCGTCGCGTTCCATGAGGTAGGAATAGACCTTGCGCATGAGGGGGTAGCAGTTGGAATCGCAACGTTCGTCGGGGATCGGGTCGTTGAAATCCGGCCAACCACGGTCGAAGGCCGTATCGAACTTGAGGGTGTCCGCCGCCTGCATGAACCCGCTCACGCAGATGCTCTGCCCGTTCCACTCGCGCGATCCCGCCCCCCAACGTTCGCCGCCGCCGTGGTCGGAATGGTGGTGGGAAAGCATCATGTAGTCAACGGCGGTCTTGGCGGGGTTTACGCGCGTCACGTAGCGGGCGATCCACTCGCCGGCGTTCTTCTGACCGTTGGGGAGTATCCAGACGGCCTTCTTGCCACGCGCCCAGGCCTTGTGGTCGCCGCAGTCCAGGAGCATCGTCGTGCCGTCCGGAAGAATCCAGAACATGCTTTCCGCAACGCCCGTGTAGATGAAGTGTACCTGGAACTCGCCCAGCTTCCACGGCGGGAGTTTTCTGCCCGCAAGCGGATGTTTCTTCCCGCACCACGCCTTTCCGTCGTCCGCACTGTTCGGCGGCTGGGCGCGGATTCCAGCCGCGCCGCTCGCACCGAAAAACGGCACGAGCCCCGCCACTTTCAGGAAGTTCCTTCTGTTCATGGATTGCGTTGCTATTTTACAAACAACATAAATCCAGGTCGGGGAATACAATAGACGGTGCTGACATCGCCTTCCGTTACCACACGGAACGAGCGGCCGACCGTGCCGACTGCTGACAGCCTCCGCTTGATGTCGGCGGGAAGCGACGGCGCGGACAACACGGGAATCATCTTCGCCGCCTTGAGGTCGGTCGCGGAGATCGCCGAGAGATCCACGTTCACACGCCCCGCACTTGCAAATGTCCCCGTCACGGACTGCACCGCGTTCGTCCCCGTCAACTTCACCGTCGCCCCGTCGGCCAACGTAAGCTTCGGGATCGCATTGCCAGCCGTGAGCGTGCCGGTCACCGTGATCGTGCCAGTTCCGGAGACGGTGCCGCCATTCACGAATTCAGCGATGGCAAAGTCGTTGTTCAGAATCAGTTTGCCGCCGGAAAGGACAGCCACCTCACCACTGCCCGAGTATGCGCCGGCGAGCGTCGAACCTGTGTAAGCCAGAGAACCTGTGCCGTAACCATAATAATACGGGACAATCTCTATCCGGCCATTGTTCACGATGGTACCGACCTCGACCTGCGAGCCGTTGCGCAGCGTTCCGTTTGCGCCAATCTCGATTCGCGACGACAACCCCGTGTATTTCCCCTTGTGGACGTCAACGACGCCACTCTCGATGTTGAGCGTACCGGTGCCGGAAACGGATGTCGGCCCCGACCAGAGCCAGAAAACACCGCTCCCAGACTTCGTAAGCGTATGGCTGCCAAGGTTGAGGTAGCACTCCTGCCGTGCCGTTGACCATCCGCTGTACGAGACTACGCCAAAGTCATTTCCCACCGTGCCGATTGTAACATCTCCCGCGAGGGCTAACTCGCGGACGTGCCCCGTTGTCCACACCCTGTCCGCGTTCGAACTGCCAATGTCCAATGCGCCACCAAGGTTCACGATCGGGCCCGGCGCGGCGACGCCATCCGTCGCCACGCCGCTTCCCGCAAGCGTGTAGCGATAGGAGAGCCCGTTCTTTCCGTTGATGTCAACCATGCCGCCGGACTCGACCGTCACCCGGCCGTCAATCGCACCAAACGGGCCCGAGATCGCCCCCTCTCCTGTTGCCGCACCGGCAACCGCCACGGCGCCAGACTTGACAACCAAACCGCCCGAAAATCTGTTTAAGCCGGAGAATGTCACCCGTCCCGACGCTACCTCAACACAACCGCCCCCCGAAATCGCGCCTGAAACCGTCGCGTCACCTGAATAGGCAACGGTCGAACCCGAACCAAGCGTCGCCGCCCCGTGCGCATACGCCGTCGGCACGACCACGCGCACTTTGCCGCCCAGCTCGATCTCGCCCACGGAGACACCCGCCGCACTGACGGCTATCGCGTTCGTCGAGATGCCGCCACCACGGGCATTCTCAAACACGAGCCTGCCCACCGTCGCATTCTCGTCGATGGTGAGCGTGGGACTGTCCCCCGTCACCTTGATGCGTATCGTGGCCGTCTCGTCGTCAAACGGAACTCCGCCCGTGTAAGAACTCCAGTTCCTGTCCTGGTCTAGCGTCCATTCGCTCGCCGACGGCTCCACCACCGCCTGCACGTCGTATATGCCGTACTGGCCGTCGTTGTAGCTGGTGGCCACAGTAGGCGACGACGTGTAGGAGGCGTAGGTGATGCTGCTGCCCGTATAGGTCTTCACGAAGGAACGGCCTAATTCAGTTGCATTTTGAAGGTAGAATGTCTTCAGAACCCTTCCGTACACGCCGTCCACGCCGTTTGTAAACTCCGTGACAATGGACTTGAGGTATCCACCAGTAAGAGACTGGAACTCCACGAGCGAAGACGTGATGGAGCCTTCCCCGTCCCTGATATCCCGTCTGTTGTATGCCGAAAAGCGATCGAGTGTGGCAGAAATCCAAACACCGGCCTTATAAGCGCTGAACGACGCGCCGTCCAGGTCGTCAAGTGTCAGCGGAGCGGTGGCGCCTCTGTTCGCGAAGAGCCGAATGGACGTGCTCGGCACGAATCGCGGGAACGCCCTCAGGCCATAGAGGTGGTATTCCTGCGTGTTGTTGTGCTTGCCACCTGAGATGTTCTGGTATGAAATGGTGCCGTTGGCTGCAAGCGTGAAGTACTGCATGCCGAGTTTGGTCGTATAAAGTGTCTGAATCCGCTGGGCATACACGCCACCAGTGCCGTTCGTTAGCTGAAGTACCGCCACCTGCATAGTCCCTGATGCATTGGACGCAAACTGCATCACCATCTTCGTCACAGAGCCAGTTTCATTCGTGGTCATCTGCACGTACTGTCCGCCGCAGTACTGCTTGGTGCCGACATGTCCGCCCGCCAGATACGCCAGGAAATTGTATTTGACCAGATCGTCAAGCGTAATACCAGAAAAGGCAAGCGTTGACGCCGAGTAGGGTATGACCGTACTGGAGGTCACCGACACAGTGTCGATGTTCCCGAAATAGTACGTCCGTCCCTGCCTGTATGTCCGTGCCGTATCCGTCGTGACCTTGATGTCGCATACGCCGTATCCGGCGGCATCCCGAGCCGTGGCGACGGTTCCGGACGATCCATTGTAGGAGTTGGCGGCCTTGTAATACACGTAGCCGAATGTCAGGTTATACCGTGCGGCAAGCGCCTGGCCATACACGCCATCCTCGCCGTTCGTGAACTTGACGATCACGGTCTTGCCACTTTCGCGAATCTGGAATTCCGTGATGATCTCGGTGATGTCGCCGTTCGCGTCAACGGTCTCGCGCGTGTTCAGTCCCTTGGAGACCGTCTGTCCAAGGACATTCTGGAATCCTCCGCGATTGACGTAGCTGCCACCGAACTGCGCCGTGAAGGTCGCCCCCGAAAGGTCGTTCAGCGTCAACACACCGCCTTTCTTCGTCCAAAGCCTGATCCGGCTGCTCTGGAGAACGTAGCGCGGCACGGCGTGAAGTCCCCAGATGTTGTAGTTTTCCATGTCTTCAGGGTTGTCGGCGTAGTTGCTGGCGGTTCCGCTTGTGACCGTCACTTCGCCGGTCGTGTCGTCCACGCTGAACACCTTGCCGCTCCCCGCGCCCGTCACGCTGTAAAGCCAGACGGCATAAACGCCGCCGGATCCATTCGTCAGCTGGACGACGCCGCCCTTCTTGACGCCGCTGTCGTCCGCGATGAACTGCATCACGATCTTGTCGGCCTTGCCGTCGCCGTCAGTGTCAACGCGCGTGACCTGCTGCGCGGACTCAAAGCCGCCCGCGCCGCCAAAGCCGTTTGTTGCGCCCTTTCGATATCCGACGAACTGGCAGTTGTTCGTGAAGGAGTCAAGTGTCACGCCCGCAAAGGCGAGAGTCGGCGCCGTGTAGGGTATCATCGTCGCCGAATCTGGATTGGCGTAGTCGATTGCAAGTATCGGATCGGACACGTTGTCCTGCCGATACGTCTTTTCGACGGCGCTCGCCGCAAAAGGCGCGAGCGTGCTTGCGGCGAACGTCATCGCGACAAGCATGGCTTTGGATGTACTCATTTTTTGCATGGCTTTTCTCCTTCTCTTCGTGTTCACTTGACGGGTTTCAAAACTTCTCCCAGAACTTTGCGGAACCTCTCCGCCGTGCGCGGCTGGGTCGGCTTCAACGATTCAAGCGGCTTCGCCTTGGCGGCGCCGCGGACCTTGTCATAGTCGGGCTTGGAAGTAAAGGCAGCAGCCTTGCGGTCGCCGGACTCCACGGCCTTCGCAAGCCGTTCCGCCATCGCCTTTACGGTCGGCACGACGACATGCCGCACCACCTCGTACTGATGGCTCAGACAGTACCGGTTGGCGGCATTCTCGAAGAGCGTCTTGGTGAAAGCGGGGTTCTTCACCTTCTCGATTGCGTCGAGCCGCTGGTACGATTCCCAGAGCGAGTAGTCGGTGTGCAGGGCGAGGATATCCGCGAACGTGTCGCAGAGTTTGGCAAGTTCGTGGGCGCGGCGCGGGAGCTCCTTCCCGTCGTATTCGCCGCGTCGCCATTTGGCGATGTCGCGCCCAAGCTCGTCCGTGCGCAAGGCGATAAACCTGTCGAACACCATGCGCACAATGTCAACGGTGTCGCGGCGGACGAACTCGCCCTCCCACGGCACGTCTGCGAGCGTACCGAGCGCCGCCATTGCATCGGCAACGGGCTTCGCCCACGTGCCGGAACGCCTTACGCACCCCTTCTTTTCGAAGCCGAAGAACATCAAGTGCTGCATGGCATTGAGACACCAGCTGCTGTCCGCGTCCATACGGCGCAGATGCGACGCCGGAAGAACCGCTTTCCAGACGGACTTCATACTTCCGGCGCTGTCGCCATACCGGCTCGCGCAAAACTCATCCAGCACCACATCGTGCGGAATGGCCTTCTTCGACCAGGCGTTCGCGGTGTAGTAGCGGAGGAACAGCGTGTCGGTGTGACTTGACTCCGGCCAGAATATCCACCCGACGCAGGCGGGGTCGTTTTCCACAAGTTCGCGCCGCTTCTCGATGAACGGGTAATCAGCGCGCGCGTCAAGGGCGGACTCAAACGCAAGGAACGTGGAATACGTGTAGGGGAACTTGCCCATCACGTCCCAGTTCGTGAAATTGCTCTTCGCCTCGCGGAAGTCGCCTTCGTAGTCCCAGAGTATCACCTGGTTCTTGTCAAGCGTGCCGAGCAGTTCCTTGACCTCGTTGGTTTTCCAGGAGCCATAGAAATCCCATCCGGCGAGCAGAACCTTCGCGTCGGGATAGTCGCGTTTCGCGCGGAAAAGGAACTTGTTCAGCGCCTCCACCTTCAAGTCGAAGTTCGCCTTGCGGTCCTTGAAGCACTGGCGCTCGCCAAGCCCAATGGTGTGGAGGAGACGCGGCGCGGGCGCGTCCTTGCCGTACGCGTCAACAGCCGTCGTCGTGAGCTTCCAGTACGCATCAGCCCACTTGTCGTCGCGTATGTCCCATACGCGCAGATGGGGTTCGCCATGCGTGGAGCCGACCTGCGGAAGGAACGGCGGCTTCATGTTCACAAGGAAGTCGTCGGGCGTGGGGGAATACCAGTGGGACATCGTGCCGAAGTCCTCCGGCATCATCAGCCCGCGGTCGAAGGCGTACTGCTGGAGACGGCGGCGAAGTTCGCCCCTGTACTGGAGGCTCCAGAAGAGAGTTCGGTCGTTGTAGCTTCCGTACATGCCGCGCTGCGGCTTTGCAGGGTCGGGATACGGACACGCCTCCGGGAACGTCCGCTGGAAGAGATCGTCCTGTCCGATGCGAAGCATCAGCACGTTGACGCGGCGTTTGAGCGCCCAGTCGATCTCGCGTTTCCAGTCATCCGGCCCCCAGTGTTCCGCCTGGAAGCGCGTAAGGCCGCGATGCGCGAAGTAGCGGATGGCGCGGTACTCGAAGTGCGCCTCCTCGTGGATGTCGAGTCCGGAGAGGTCGATGGTGTCCTTCTTCGGCACCACGTCGCCGTCCCAGAACCAATGGCATCCGCCGCGGCGTTCAAGAAGGTCGTAGAGACCGTACCACACACTGCGTAGATTCGAGCCTGTAATCGTGACATACTGGTAGGGCGCGGCCTCTGGACGCGCCGTATCGGCGGGGCGAGGACGCCCCGCCCTACCTCTTTCCGTCACAATGCTGTACGCATCCCTGCCGCTCTTCGACACCTTGGGATCGATTGCAAACTCGACACACCCCTTCGGGGCGTCCTTTCCGGTTATCTGCCTGTAGTACTTTGCGAATTCAGCTCGCTGAAATGTAAAAGCATCGGATGACTCCGCGTTGGCCGAGGATGCAAATACGGCCAACATAACAAATACGGCGAGTCTGCTGCCGATTGACTTGCTTCTTGCTGTGTCCATGCTTGTTGTTCCTTTTGAAAATTGATTGTATAACGAGACACGCAAGCCGCGAGGCGCGGTCTGCGTCTCTCGTCTCACGTCGTTAAAGGGGGCTGTGGAGGCCGTCAGGCCATGAGGGGGGTATTTGCGCCATGCGCGGACGCGCCACGGGGCGTCTGTGCGTGGTTATACGCGGCGTCGTTTCCGATGCCGTTCCATGCCTCCTCACTGGCGTCATTTGCGATTTACCGTTCAACGTCGTTGGTCTCCCAAAGAAGATGGGCGGTATGATAGCACATCCTTCTATGATTTGTCAATCCCCCACGCGGCGCTTTGGATTTCGACCTCCTCGATGGAGGCGAGCTTGTTGGGGGAGACGTCGTCTATCTCAATCAGGACGTACCGCGTGCGGGCGGG
>CACZAK010000169.1 GCA_902779075.1 uncultured bacterium
ATGCCAAGCCACGCGGCAAGGTCGGAGATGCAGACGGACGAAAGGCTCGTGCAGTTCTCGAAGGCATACGAGGCAACGCTCGTCAGGTTCGTTCCGAGCGTCACGGACTCCAGCCCTACACAGTTGCGGAAGGCGTTGTCGTTCGCCGTCGTCAGAGTCGGCGGGAGCGTCACGCGCTCCAGCATCGGAACGTTGCCGAACGCGCCGTAGCCGAGAACGGTCTCGTCCGTGATTGCTACGACACTAAGTGATGACGGTATGCTGTATCTCACTAGATAGTTGCCCCATGATCTGCTGTACTGGTCAACCCCAGTCCCGCCCTCGTATGCGCCAGAACCGAATATGTAGCCGAAAAGAGCCTCGTTTACACCAGTATTCCCACGCTCCCTGCCCACGAACGGCAGCACCATGTTCGTCAGCGACGAGCAGCCGTTGAATGCGGCAGAGCCAATGCTCGTCACGCTGTTCGGAACCACGACGCTCGTCATGTTCGTGCAGTTGCGGAAAGCGGATGCTCCGATGGCGACAACGGGATGCCCGTCGATTGTTTCAGGCACGACGAGATCGCCCGTTGCGGGCGCAACGCCATTTACCGTTGCGTTTCCGGAAGCATCAAGCGCGTAAGACCACAAACGCCGTTCAAACGAGACGTCAGCATCAAAAGAAACATCGACAGATGCCCGTGCGCCTATGGAATCAGCACCCGCAATAACATTTGTCGAAAGCGCCTCTTCGCTCAGGGCTGCGTTCCAGATACGCACCTCGTCGTATGTGGCAGAGGCGTCGTTATCCGCAGAAAAGAATGAGCGTCCCAAGAAAAGCGTTTTCGGCGGCAGACTCGTCAGAGAAACCACATTCTCCGCATTGAACTCATGCCTTGATAGGGTTTCCCCGGTGTCGTTGTGCTGCTTGTAACATCGTATGTTCCAGACGTTGTCGCCAAGGGGATTCAATGTCATGGCAATGTGGTAATCGACACCTACTTCGTACGGCGCCATCGCACCTACAATGTCCCCCATACCATATACCCGAAGGGCGTCACTATTGATTGAGGTTCCGCTCGTCCAGCCCATGAAGATGAAATCGGAAGTGCTGGTACCGAAGTCGAATATCCGACTCCAATTCTGAACTGCATTCTGCCGTGCCCAGATCTCAATCGTTCGCGGCTGGTCGGCACCAGGAAACACCTCTTGGCCAAGTTTTATGTGCGATGTGCCATAAGAGCCTCCTGCAAGCGTCGCCTTGCCGTCTGCAAAGGTGACATTGCCTACCGCCGTTGCGTCCATCGCGCCCGCCGTGTCGAAGTAGTTGCCGTTGAAGCCCCAGCGATGAACAAGTTGCGCCGTTGTGGCATGTACATTGATAGTCAGGTCGCCGCTGCATCCGTAGTACAGATCATTTGTCGCAACCCATGTCATGCGGTATGTGCCGTTGGTGAACGGTCCGGATTCACTCCCCGCCTCGAACGTCCGCACGGGGTATTCCATGCCCGCACTGGAATCTCTTGCGACAATATAGACGTAATTTGTTTGGAAAGGGTCTTCGCATGAGACATCGAAGGAAATATCCACATTCTTCCCGTTGTCTTGAACCTCTGCAGACAAATTGGCAATTGAAACTTGCTGCGCAGCCGCGTGTACGGATGCGCATGTGCAGGCACATGCAAGCGCAGCCATGATAAACGATGGCCGGCGTTGCCTCCATCTCACGATGCAATCCTGCGTTTCAGCGTCGATGACTGTGGTTTTCATTGGTCAGTCCTCCACAACGATCTTGAAATGGCGCTTGTCGGGCGACTCGGACTCCGGCTTCTCGTCCTCGTCGTATGTGACTGGAATTGCGCCGTCGCCGGATGGATCAACCCTCACATTCAGCTTGACGGCGATCTTGTCGCGGGCTGCGAAATTCCCCACGATGGCGTCGCTGGTGGCGGCGGACTCAGGCATTGCGGCAAGCGCCTCGAACGTTGCGGCGCGAACAACCCTGAAATTCCGCGGATCAATCGTCGCGTCCACGCCGCTCGCAAGTTTCGCGTCAACCGTAAACCTGCAGATCCCAGGCGTCGAGGTGGCCTTGAACCCCGTCATCTTCGCCGTGCGCATCACGGCAGGGACGGCACCGCTGTCAATGCGGTCAACCCGATAGACGCGCACGGAATGCGAATCGGGGAAGATGGCGGACGCCGAACCGCTCAGAGACGCCGGAAGCGCTGCGGCAACCACCGCCGTGCAGTTGGAAAAAGCGTCTGCGGCGATCCTTGCAGAGGGATTGAGTACCGTGACGCACGAAAGCGCGGGGCAATCCGCGAACGCCCTTGCCGAGACGTTCGTCACACTGTATGGGATTTCCACGCCGGTCAGGCCCGCGCTTCCCGCGAAAGCCGATTCCGCTATTCCGACTACGGGATATTCCGAACCGCCCGCCGCAAGCGACTCTGGAATTGAGATGTCGCCTGACGACGGCGTGACGCCCGTGATCGTGGCGCTCGCGCCGTCACGCGTGTACCGCCATGCGTACCCATTCGCCTGAATGGTCTCATCCGCCGCCGCGCACAACGCAAAAGCCAGCACGGCCGCCGTAATGTTTCCTTTGTGCATTTTATGCAATTGCCTCCTTCTTCAATCCTGTGCTATATTTTTGTCATTCCCAATATTTAGTAAAACCCTTTATCTTCCAAGCGTGGATATTTTACCAAATTTCGGTTCGCTGTACAAGTGTGATATCCGAGGTAGTGTAACCAAGGGCGCATCTGCGTTTTTCACCCATGCGTTTTGAGATTGGAAACAACCATGACAACTTTCAAGAACAACATTATCCTGCGGGCGCACCTTGAACATTCATGTTTCCAAACATCAGAAGGCTCTGCGGTGAATTACGCAGATGCGCCCTGTAACCAAATACGAGGTAGTTGCAAAACCCACGCGCTCTACCGGGTTTTGCAACTGCCTCAATATTTCATTGCCGAAACAATAGTGCGCAGCAGACGTTCCGCTTGCTACAGCATGCGGAGCCTGATGGGGGTCTCGCCCACGACGCCGGCCTGGGCGATTTCCGCGAGCGCGGCGTCGAGCGCCTTCGCGGGCGCGGGGTGCGTGAGCACCACCACGGGCACGAAGCCGGTCCCGCCGCCATCCTCGTCCTTCTGCGTGGCGGCCGAGATCGACACGCCGTGGTTGCCGAGCGTGGTGGAGATCGTGCCGAAGCTGCCGGCGCGGTCGGCCACCATGAAGCGGAGGTAGAAACGGCTCACGATGTCGCCGGGCGCACGGAGCTTCGTGGCTCCCTCGCCGTACTCGGGCACGCCGCGCGTGTAGCGCGTCTCGCCGTGCGCCATGTTGCGCGCGATGTCGCCGATGTCGCCGATGACGGTGGATGCCGTGGGGAGGCGTCCCGCGCCGCGTCCGTAGAAGAGCGTGTCGCCCACGAGGTCGCCGCGCACCATCGCGGCGTTGAACACGCCGTTCACGCTCGCGAGCATGTGGGAGAACGGCACGAGCGTGGGGTGCACGCCCACCTCGATGTCCGCGTCGTGCCGCGCGACGACGGCAAGGAGCTTAATGCGGTACCCGAAGTCGGCGGCGTACCGCACGTCGATGCCGGAGAGGTTGCGGATGCCCTCTATCTGCACCTGGTCTAGCGACGGCTGGAAGCCGTAGGCGAGCGCGGAGAGGATGCAGGCCTTGTGCGCAGTGTCGAAGCCGTCGATGTCGAGGGACGGATTCGCCTCGGCGTAACCAAGCTTCTGGGCGTCGGCGAGGACCTCGTCGAACGGCTTGCCCTCGTTCTCCATGCGCGTGAGAATGTAGTTGCACGTACCGTTGAGGATGCCATGGATCTGGAGGATCTCGTTGCCGGCGAGGCCTTCGCGGAGGCTGCGGATGATCGGGATGCCGCCGCCCACGGACGCGCCGAAGTAGATGTCCACGCCGTTCTTCTTCGCCGTGTCGAAGATTTCCTTGCCGCATTCGGCGAGCAGCTTCTTGTTGGCGGTGACCACGGCCTTGCCGGCGTTGAGCGCCGCCAGGACTAGCGTGCGCGCTATGCCCGTGCCGCCGATCGTCTCCACGACGATGCGCACGTCCGGGTCCG
The DNA here is from genome assembly GCA_902779075.1 of uncultured bacterium. Next base: position 4,090 of record CACZAK010000169.1, read on the forward strand.
CGATCACGGCCTGCGCGTCCGTGGTGAGCACGTCCGGGTCCACGCGCACGCCGCGGTCCGTCGTGATGTCGAGGTCCGCGATGCGCTTCAGGACGATGTCCACGTCCAACCGCTCGGCCATCAGTTTGCGGTTGCGCAGCAGACCCTCCGCCACGCCGGCGCCAACCGTGCCGAATCCTAGTATACCTACTCCAATTTCTTTCATTCTTTCTCCTCTCTGGCGTGCGGAGCAAAACCTCCGCCGCCGGAAAAGTTTGTATAATACCGAATTCTCCCTCTTGCGTCAAATGTCATTTCGTCTTATAATATAGGCAAACACTTGACAAGGAACTATTCACATGAAAAAAACACGCCTTTCCACAGCCCTCGCCGCAGTGGCCCTCGTTGGAGCCAGCTTCGGACAGGACCTCCCTGCACCATCGCCCGCCGCCGCGCCGCAGGGTGACGAGTCTCAAGTGGCCGCGCCGCAAGGAGTGGTCACGAACGCCGAGGGTTTCGCCGCCGCGCGCGCGAAGCTCGCCGAGCTCATGTCCCTTCCGGGGAAGACAACCCTTCTCTGTGGCACGTCGCTCCAGTTCCCCTACTACCACTTCGCGCTCGTGCCGAGCAGCTCGCCCCGCGAGATCGGGGAGATGTGGAGCGCGTCCTTCGGTATCCTCGCCACCTACGCCCAGGGGAACGCCGAACTGGCCGCCGAGATGTTCGCGGCCGGCGCGGACTTCTTCGCGCGCGTTGAAGATGACGATGCACGGCAGGAACTCTTGCGACTGTTCCAGTCATTCGGCGAGCAGGCGATCGAGCTGACGAGCCAGGACATCTGCAAGAACCAGCCCAGCCTAGTGGTTCCATTCCTGAAGCAGCTCATCGCCACGAAAACCGTCACAGCCCAGTTCGGCGGCAAGATGGTGACGGTCCCCGCCAGCCCGCTCGCATCCGTGCGCCCCGAATTTATCGGCGCACTCGTCCGAAACATGCAGCCCGCCCTAATGGGCGACGGCGCCAACGCCCAGAACGTCCGCGCGTTCGAGGCGACCGTCATCGACTTTCTCTCCGAAGAGGGCATTTCCGCCGACGTGCGCGACGCGCTGATCGACGCTCTCCTCGCACCGTCGTTCGAGCGCGCGCAGACCGACGCCGCTGCGGTCCGCCAACTCCTCGCCGACGCCGGGCGCCTCCGCGCGAAGCTTCCGGCGGAGGACGCGCAGACCGTGATCAACCAGCGCCTCCAGGCGTTCGGGGAGCGGATGATCGACCAGACGAGCCAGAAACTCTGCGGCGAGGATCCGGCAAACGCCGTCGCTTACCTGCGGAAAATCGCCTCCACGCGCGCGTTCTGCGCGCGCTTCGGCGAAAAGGAGATGGCGGAGTTCAGCAAGGCCGACTTCCCGCCGCCGTCTGACGAATTCATCCTCCGCCTCATCGCGTCAACGTATCCCCGCATCGCGGAAAGCGCCGTGTCCACCGATAACATGCGCGAGCTGAACGCCCTCGTGGTGAAGACGCTCATCGACGAAGACCCGGAGAAGGTGCCGGGCAATTTGCTGAACGCGTTCCTCGACGGATCCGTCAAGCGCGCGCAGGACGACGCGGAATCCGCCCACATGCTCTTCGCGGACGCGGACAAGCTCATCGCCGGCCTTAAGGACGCCAACAGCCAGGTCACCGTCGAGCGCCGGTGCCGCCAGTTCGCGCGCAAGTCGGCCATCAAGACCTTCCGCGACATCTGCCCGGGGCGCCCCAACGACGTGATCTCCTATTTGAAGAAGCTGGCTGACACCGGCACCCTCTGCTCGCTCTATGGAAACAGCTTCGTCTCCTTCAAGCCCGGCCGCACCACGGCGGTGTCGCCGGACCTCGTCGGACAGCTCGCCGAGGAAGCCATCATCGGCTTCTCGAACGGCACCGACACCAAGATGCTCAGCAACATCCTCGACTTCACCGCCACGCTGCTGCCTAAGCTCTCGGACGACGCCAAGCAAACGATGCTCGACCGCAGGCTCGACGCATTCTTCCTCGTCGGTAACTACGACGGCGCGATCGACCTGCTTGAAAAGGGACTCCCCAGCCACTCTCCCGGCTGGTGCAGGGGAACCGCCGCGAAGCTGCGCTACCACAAGGCGCTCAACGAAGGGAAGAAGGCAGAGGCCATCAAGCAGTTGCTGGTGTTCATCGAGTTCATGCAGTCCGACGAGCAGAAGGATTTCGAGGACTGCGACCCCACCACCGGCATCATCTACTCGCGCGAGTGGGTGATCGCGAAGAACTTCATGCGGTGCGCGGAAATCGCGCGCGACCTCAAGGACGCCGCAAACGAGGCCAAGTACCTCGCCGAGGCGAAGAAACTATACGCCACCGCGCTTGAAAAGGCCAAGGACGACCCGAAGGCCCTCGTGGAAATCAAAAAGGAAGCGAAGGCTGTCGGTCTTTGAGAATCGTCTTCCTCTTCATCGACGGCGTGGGCATGCGCGCCCCCGCACCGGACAACCCCGTCAACCCCGAGGTCTGTCCCACCCTGTGCCGCCTCATCGCGCAGCACGCCGTCCCCATTGACGCCTGTCTCTCCACGCCGGGGCTTCCACAGTCCGCCACGGGACAGGCCACGATGTTCACGGGCGTGAACGCGCCCGTCTTCATGGGCCGTCACTGCGAGGGATTCCCGGGGCCGTCGCTGCGGAAGAAGATCGAAGAGGACAACCTGTTCCTGCAGCTAAAGGCGCGCGGCAAGCGCGTACGCTTCGCGGACGCCTACCTCGTGGAGTCGGCGGACGAACTCGTCGCGCGCCGTTTCAAGAGCGTCACCACCGTCATGGCGCTCACCGCGCCGGAGGTGGTGTCCACCACCGACGACCTGACCGACGACGCGGCGGTGATGCAGGACCTCACGCGCGAGACGATCCAGGACCGTTACCCCGAAATCCCCGTCATCACGCCGGAGGACGCGGCAGCCCACCTCTTCGGCATCGCGCGCGCGCACGATTTCACGCTGTACGAATTTTTCCAGACGGACGTGGCCGGCCACTCGATGGACTACGGTCGCGCCTGCGCCGTGCTGCGTCTATACGACAGGTTCCTCGCCGCCCTCGTTCGCTTCACGCGAGCCGCCGGCATCACTGTGCTGCTCACAGCCGACCACGGTAACATCGAGGAGATGAACGAGCGCGGCCACACGCGCAATCCTGTTCCCTTCATCGCCTACGGCCCGCGCGAAGAAGATTTCCGCGCACATGTGAAATCGCTCGTAGACGTAACCCCCGCCATCCTCCGTTTCATCTAAGTCGAGCCAGCTACAAAACCTTGGTAATACGGGCGCGACGGAGCACTTCCCTCCCGAAACAGGTCTGACCTTTTTGTATATTTGGTCAGACCTCATTATATATTTGGTCAGACCTTTTTATGTATTTGGTCAGACCTCATTGTGATTAAGGTCAGACCACATTGTATGTTAGGTCTGACCATAAATATAAAAAGGTCAGACCATATTGTTGAATGAACAGCAGCACTAATATTATTCTCAACTACTAGACTCCTAATCTCCCGGTACTTTCCCGGCAGTTTTCCGACAATGGTTCCCTATATATAAAGGACGCGCGCGCGAAGGAGATTACTCCCCCATCCTCCCAATCGCATTGATATGTCCGTTTGATTACATACCCCTTGGGGTATAACGCGAAAGTCTAGCCCCCTACTATGAGTGTGTCATTTTGACACAGTTGGCACATTCCGCTACAAACCGGCCTTTTCCCACAAGGTGAGTGTGTCAAAATGACACACTCAATGAAAGTCCAAATGCGTCAGTTGCTTTCGTCGCCAAGATGGCGGTGCCACTACACGCGCAGGTCAATGGAATTGCCAGCGGCGGCCTCGCGGGCGATGGCGGCGGCGCGGGTCTGCATCTTCTCCAGCGTCTCGACGCACCGCGCGGTGCCGCGCCAGTACGGCAGCGGGCCTAGACGGCGCACTAGAAGTGCGCCGCCATTTGCGGGCGCGGAGGCCCGCCACCCCGAACTTTCACGCCATCCCGATACTTCGGGCGTGGAAGGTCCTTCAGGTGCGTCGGGCGGGACTAGCTCTTCCACGTCCACGCCGCGCAGCGCAAGTAGCGTAGCCGGACGGCGTGCCACCTCCTCACCGAGAAGCAATAGCACCGCCGCCATGTGCTTGCAAGGACGTGCCCAGTCCGGACAACTGCACCGCATCACGACGTCCCATATCATCTTACCCTCCGGCGTCTTCCCGCGCGGCTCCGCCTGTGGGAACAGCGGTACCCCCTCCGCACGGAACAGCTCGCCCGCTTCCACCGGCAGATCGCCCGCGAGCAACCGCCCAAGCGTCATCGGCTGCGACCTGATTGCCTCCGTGATCCGTTCGCGCGCCGTCCCTTCCGCCGCCGTGAAGTCAAGCGTCACGCGGTAGGGATTGGGACGCGATCCGACGACCGACGCCGAGACGTGCGATCCCTCCACCACGAGGTCCGTGACTTGTCCGCTGACCGCGTATTGCCGCCCGCGCCCGAAACGCGCGCCGAGGCGCATCGCCTCCAGCGCGGCGATCCACCTTCGCGCCCACCACGTTCCGCGCGCAAGCGTGCGTAGATCCTGCGCGCGGATGCCGAACGCATTCCGCGTGACGCGCAAAGGATAATGCTTACTCCCCATCGAGCGACACCATCCTTTCAAACTCGCGATCCGACATCTTCAGCAGGAACGACTCGCCGCTGCCCACGATCTCGCCCGCGAGACGGCGCTTCGTCTCCAGCAGCTCGTCCACGCGCTCCTCCAGCGTGCCCGCACATATAAAGAGATGTACGAACACGTCGCGGAGCTGTCCGATGCGGTGCGCGCGGTCCGTGGCCTGATTCTCCACGGCGGGGTTCCACCAGCGGTCGAAGTGGATCACGTGCGTCGCACGCGTGAGGTTGAGACCGAACCCGCCCGCCTTCAGCGAAAGGATGAACGCGTTCGGCTCGGGATCCGCGTTGAACGCGGCAATCTCCTCATCTCGCTGCGCAGGAGAGAGCGATCCGTGCAGAAACGGGAAGCGGCGGCCGAAACGTTCCTGCAAATGCGCACGCAAAAGGCGCCCCATCCGCGCGTACTGCGTAAACACGAGGCAGCTCTCGCCCGCATCGAAGATCGAATCCAGCAGTTCGTCGAGACGACGCACCTTCCCGCCGTCCGGAGCCTCGCCGCCTTCCACGAGCGCGGACGAATCGCAGATTTCCTTCAGCTCGGTAAGCAGCGCGAGGATGCGTCCGCGACGGGTATTGCGGATACGGCGATCCGCCTCCCCAGCCCGTTCTTTGCGGACATCCGCCAACTCGGACATTTCCTCGCGGAACGTGGCGAGCGCCGATTCGTAGAGAGCGCGCTGGCGCGGGTTGAGCGTACACCACTCGCGGATTTCGCGCCGTTCGCCAAGTTCGGCGGCGATGCCAGGTTCGGTCTTGAGACGGCGGAGCATGAACGGCTCGAGGATGTGTCGGAGACGCGACGCCACGCCCGCATGGGCGTCCGCACGGAGAACGCGCGTGAAGGCGTCGGCGAACTCTTTCCGTTCGCCGAGCAGACCGGGATTGAGGAAGGCCTCCAACGCCCAGAGGTCGTCCGCGCTGTTCTCAAGCGGCGTGCCGGTGAGCGCCACGCGCACGGGCACGTCGAGGGCGCGAACGGCGCGTGAGATGCGCGTATCGGGGTTCTTGACGGTCTGAGCCTCGTCGAGCACGAGCGCCGAAAATGCGTTCTCTGCAAAAAGCGTGAAGTCCTTCGCAAAGAGCGCATAGCCCGTCACCACCACGTCAGCCTCCCGGCACGCCTTGCTGAAAAGGCTGCCCGTGTGGCGTTCCGCACCTTGGTGTAGATACACCTTCAGCGACGGTGCGAAGCGCGCGAGTTCGCGCGTCCAGTTGGTCGTAACTGAGACGGGGGCGACGACGAGCGCTGGACGCGACGCCTTGCGGTGGAGGATAAAGGCGATCGTCTGCGCCGTCTTGCCGAGGCCCATGTCGTCCGCAAGACACGCCCCGAATCCCCACTTCGCGAGGAAGGCGAGCCAGCTCGCGCCGCGCAGCTGGTAGTCGCGCAGGGTACCGTTGAATCCGGCGGGGGCCTCCAAAACGCGAAAACGCTGTTCGCCGCGCAGCTCGTTGATGAGGCCGCGCAGCCAGCCGTGCGCGCGCACTCGGTCCACGCGGAGCCCCCCGGCTCGGCGGAGACCGAAGGCGAGCGCGATGGCGTCGTGGACGGCTACCTTCTTCCCCTTCACGTCGCGCAGCGCGCGCAGGGCCTCGCGCAGCACGGCGCGGTCGACCTCAATCCAGCGGTCGCGGAAAAAGACGAACGGCGAATTCTGGTCGAGGAGGAACTGGATTTCCTGTTCGGTGACGACCTCTCCGTCCACGCGGATCGTGAGCTTCGTCGTGACGGGCGCGGACGGCTCGTCCGAGACGGGTGCGAGGTCGGCTTCGGCGGCCACGTGCTCGCCGAGCAGCCCGGGCGGCGGTTCCACCGCGTAGCCGGCGCCGACGAGCGCCTGCGCGCCTGTGCGGAGGAATGACTCCGCCGCCGCGCGGTCGAGTTCGGCCTCGGTGCCGCGGAGCGCGGCAAGCGGCGGAAAGAGGGATGCGGCCTGTCCGAGGGAGATAAGACCCGCGCGCGTGCGGGGCACGGACGCGAGGCGCAGCCGCCATACGCCGTCCTCTTCGGCGGGCGGTTCAAGGGAGAAGCGCAGTGCGGCGCGGTCGGCGGCGGAGACGCGTAACGGCGCACGCCACACGGCGAGGTCGTGCATGAGCGCGCGGATGTCGTCCTCGTCAGGCCACGCGATGCGCCCCGTATCGCTGCGGAGCGCGGAAATCCAGGCGTCATGGACAGTATCCGGACGCGACGCGCCCGTTTCAAGCGGGGTACGCCCGCCGAAGCGCGCAAGGCCGTCCACAAGCCACGCGAAGAACGCGCCGCGCGACGTATCGAGCGGCAACCAGCGCGCAACGAAGACGCCGTCCTCCTCCACGAGATGCGGCAGGTAGGCACCGTCGGCGACGGTACTTGCGGCGGCGCGGAACGTCTCCGCCGCCGCAAGCACGTCATCTCCAAGGAATATGCCCGCCTTGAAACAGCGCGTCCGTACATCGGAAAGGAACATCAGGAGATTGCGCATGGAGGGGATGACGCACTCCCCCTCTAACCGAACCTCATCCTTGAACCAGACCACCTCGCACACCGCCTCCAGCAACTCATCCCCGACAAGCGGCACGAGGTCGCCATCCACCCCCACGGGCCTCTCCCCGCGAAACGTAACCATCGGCCCGCTCGGCGAGCGGGCCCTACCAGCGGTCTCCCTCGCTGGTAGGGACGCCTCGCCGAGGCGTCCGCAGGGGAAATAAATGTCCAGGTGCAGTGTTAGCATGCGGCGGCGTCACAGGCGGCGCGGAGGGCGGAAACGGCGGCGGTCATGTCCGCCTGCTTGAAGAGAAAGCTGCCGGCGACCAGCTGGTTCGCGCCGGCGCGCACCGCGTCGAGCGCCGTCTGGGCGTTCACGCCACCATCCACCATGATGTCAAGGTGCGGTGCGCGCGCACGGAGGGCGGCAACCTTCGGAAGGCAGTCCGCGATGAAGGACTGCCCACCGTAGCCGGGATGGACGGTCATCACGAGTACCTCGTCACAGAGGGCGAGGTAGGGGTAGACGAACTCCACGGGCGTCTCGGGGTTCAGCACGATTGCCGGACGCACACCGAGCGCGCGGATGCGCGGGAGTTCGGAGTGGAGGTCGCAGTCCGCCTCCACATGGATTTGGATTGTCTGTGCGCCGGACTTGGCAAAAACTTCGAGGTAGAGGTCGGGCCGCGTCATCATCAGGTGTACGTGGCGGTAGAAAGCAGGCTCCACGCGGCGACATAGTTTCACGATGTCCGGACCGAACGAAAGGTTGGGAACGAAGTGCGCGTCCATGATGTCAAGGTGGAGCGCATCGGCGCCCGAACGGAAGGCGCGCGTGATATCCGCAGCCAGCGCGCCATAGTCGGCGGCGAGCAGTGATGGAAGAATCTGAACGGCCATGACTCTCTCCAGACAAAAAAATGGAGCGGGCGATGGGAATCGAACCCACGTAAGAAGCTTGGGAAGCTCCTATTCTGCCATTGAATTACGCCCGCCTTGGCGGAGAGGGAGG
>CACZAK010000170.1 GCA_902779075.1 uncultured bacterium
AAGCCGCCAGCCCCGCACTTTCAGGCCGCCGCAGGGCGGCGGGCGCGCTGCGAAAGTCCGCGCCCGCGCCCAAAACAAGCCTTTGATGGGCAGACACTACATAGCCGTTTACTTCCGCAAACGGCACCCACCCGATTATCCCAGCGGTCTTAATGCTTTTTCCCCGCAGCCAGTTAGATTTTTGGTATAATACCCACGTTTCGGAGAGGATGTATCAATGCACGTACGAGAACATAGAGTAAATACAACGGGCAGCCGTCTTAACGGGCGGACTGTCCTGTGCGTCGTCGCATTGGCACTAGCCGAATCCCGTCCCTTGCGCGAACAGATGGAGCAACGCCGCGGGAAAAATTGCGCTGGCGGAGTGGAGGATTTTACATGACATCTTTCACGAAACGTCTTTCAAATCTCCTTGTACCTCAGGTAGCAGTCCACGAAAAGGTAGTTGATCTGTTCGCAGGTTGCGGCGGACTTTCGCTCGGTTTCGAGGCTGCTGGCTTCAAAACTCATGGCTTTGAAATGGTTCCTTCGGCGGTTCAGACCTATAGGCACAATCTGAACGGACCTTGTGAAGAGGTGAAACTTGAGGTCGGATTCGAATATCCGTCCGCCGACGTTGTCATTGGCGGTCCTCCTTGCCAGCCGTTCAGTGTCCGTGGAAAACAGCAGGGCATGAACGATGCCAGAGACGGTTTCCCAATTTTCATCGATGCGGTCAAGAGGCTCAACCCTCGCCTGTTCCTCTTTGAGAATGTCCGCAACCTGATGTTTTCGCACCGATGGTATCTCGACCTGATTCTCAACGAACTGGAGAAGCTTGGGTATGTAGTCGAGTTCCGGTGTCTCAACGCCGTCAACTTTGGCGTTCCGCAGAATCGCGAGCGTCTTGTAGTCGTTGGTCATCGTTCATCATTTCGGTTCCCCGAGCGTGAACAGCATGTCGCAACGGTCGGCGATGCAATCGGCGACACCATGGAGACAATACCTGACGGAGCGAAGATCCTCACGCCCGAACAGGATGCGTACATAGCCGAATACGAGCGGAAGTCGCATTGCGCCCGACCTCGGGACCTGTATCCAAACATGCCTTCCCGTACAGTCACATGCCGCAATCTCGCCGGAGCGACCAGCGACATGCAGCGGGTGCGCCTTCCCGATGGGAGAAGGCGCAGGATCACCGTTCGCGAGGCGGCGCGGATTCAGAGTTTCCCAGACACTTTCGAGTTCTGCGGGAACGAGGTGCAGCAGTTCACGCAGATAGGCAACGCCGTCCCTCCGTTGCTGGCGTACAAACTGGCGCTTGCGGTAAGGAACACGCTCGGACAATCCGACATGGACGAGGCGGAGCTTGTCCGTCGCCGCCGCCCTCGTCCGATACAGACAACACTGGACATTTGACATGAAAACTCGTAGTACGAGAGCAGATAGACTTATTGGGCAAATGCTTGAAGTCCTAGCGGCAACAGGTATTCCCGGCGAAAAAGAGCCCGTTAGGACTCGACGGCGCATAGCCGAAGCGGCCTTGGCCGTTGCAGGAATATCAAAGTCGTTCTCGGAGGCTCATTCGTCGGACGATGGTTGTTTCCTGACCACACGGCAGATAATAGCCTTTGAAAACGAGAAGTTCGGGCGCACCTATTCGCCAGGCTCCTACGATGATGTCCGCCGTCGTCATCTGATCTTGCTCACAGCGGCAGGTTATGTGGTAAATTCGTCGTCGTTGGCATCCCAATCCACGAACAATCCCACTCGTGGATATGCTGCATCGCCTGACTTCGCAACACTTCTCCGTACATACGGGAAGCCCGACTGGAAGAAAGCCGTTGCCGATTTCATGGCTCAAAGAGAGACCCTTCGTTCTGAACTTGAACGAAAGCGCGAGCTGGAGCGGATTCCGGTCGTATTACCTTCTGGCATCGAGGTCAAACTTTCAGCAGGCGAACACAATGCGCTTCAGCGCGACATTGTGCAAAAGTTTCTTCCGCGATTCGGTTTCGGGGCGGAAGTCCTGTACCTTGGAGATGCTACGGACCGATACCTTGTTCGGGAAACGGAACGGCTTTCGCAGCTTGGATTTTTCGCCTTAGAACACGATGAACTGCCAGACGTGATCGCTTACAGCGAGTCGAAGAACTTGTTGTTCTTGATTGAAGCAGTCCACAGCTCCGGTGAGATAACGGAACTTCGCATGAGGAAGCTCAGGGGCAAACTTTCAGAATGTACCGCGTCGCTTGCGTTCGTGTCGGCATTTGCGACAAGGAAGGATTTCCGCAAGTTTTCAGCCAACTTGGCATGGGAGTCGGAGGCGTGGATAGCGGAAAATCCAGACCACATGATCCACTTCAATGGCTGGAAGTATCTTGAACTGCAAACCAAGGCGAATCAATGAGATTATGCATCCGAGGTTGAAGGCAATGAAGGTAAAGCCATTTAACGCAGTCGCCGCCGTAGAAGGCGTTCTCAGTTGCACGCTTTTCACAATTTTCGTGTGCGCCGCGCTTGTGGCGGGAGCGGCGGTCGTGGAGCCGAAGGCGACGGACGAGGTGCTGTGCAACCCCGGCATGGGATTCGTCCACTTCTACTATTCAAGCCGCATTTGGGCGTACGGTGCCCAAACGGAGCCGGGCGACACGCTTGACTGGATGCCCGGCACGACCGTCATCTACATGCGTCTGCCGTGGAGCTACATCGAGCCGGAGGAGGGCGTCTATCGCTGGGACCTGCTCGATTCCAAGACCGCGCCCTGGATCAAGGCGGGCAAGAAGATCGCCTTCCGTTTCTCGTGTCAGGACCACACGCTCCTTTCCATCCCGCAGTGGGCGATGGACGCCGGGATCAAGGGGAAGTGGACGCACGAGGACCAGAAGCACGAGTTCGTGCCGTACAAGCAGGAGTTCGACGAGTTCTGGGACGCCCCCGTGTTCCTCGCCAAGGTGGAGCAGTTCCTCAAGGCGTTTGCGGCGCGGTACGACGGCAACCCCGATGTGGCGTTCGTAGATCTCGGGTCGCTCGGCATTTACGGTGAATGCCACACCTCGAAGTTCAACAAGGATGCGAAGGACAAGCCGGAGCGGTTCCGCGGAATCGCCAAGACACACCTTTCGCTCTTTCGCCGATGCCTGCCGAACACGTACCTCGTCGTGTCGGACGACATCGGCAACGACGGGGCTTGGGGCGATCTGAAGCGAAGGGATCCCGCCACGGGCGAGCTGCTGGACGACTCGCCGATCTTCAAGTACTGCCGCGAGCTCGGCATCGGATTTCGCGACGATTCCATCTTGTGCTCGAAGAACTACTGGTGGAGCGATCGCTTCGCGCGCCGGTTCGCGAAGGAAACGCCTGTCGTCGTCGAGACGGGGCACATGTCGAGGCGGCTGGACAACGGCGTATGGAATCCCGCGAAACTCAAGGAGTGTATCGAGGCGTACCATGCGAGCTATTTCTCCACGCACAGTTTCCCCGACCTCTACTGGGAGGTGAACAAGGGAGTGTGGACCGAGACGGCGAACCGCCTCGGATATCGTCTGGAGCTGCGGCGCGTTGAGTATCCCGAGGTCGTGAACGTGGACGAGCCCGTCGTTGTGAAATCGACGTGGGTGAACGTCGGCGTCGCCCCCCAGTACGGAAATGCCACGCTGACGTGGAACCTGCTGAACGACAAGGGCGTCGTGTGCTGGCGCGTGACGGACAACAAGTTCGGATTCCGCTCGGCCGAGCCGAAGTGGAACGGCGTGGAGAAGCCTGTCGAGGTGGCGACGCCCTGCCGCTTCGGCTACACGGCCCCCGTGCCGAAAAAGGACGTTGTGCTCGACTGGTTCGTCAAGCACAATCGGAACCTGCCCGGTGAGAAGGTGGAGCTGCTCAAGCCCGGCATCTACACGCTTGCCGTCTCCGTGGGACGCAAGGACGGCAAGCCGGAGATCGCGCTACCGCTTGAAGGCGGCATTGATCGGATCTATCCTGTCGGCAAGATCGAAGTAGTGAACAAGAAATAATGGGGCCTTGCGCATTCGTGTCCAAGCGCGGAACGCTATCCGTGTGATATAATACGCCCAAAATAACAATAGGAGATTTGCAATGAGAAAGCTTGTTTGCGTCATGGTCGTGGCGGTGATCGGTGCGAACGCCTCGGCTTTTGCATCGGTGAAGCCGAGCGTTGACGGTGGAGGCGCAGCTTCCGTGTGGCGTCCTGCGAAGCCCGCAGGAAGAGATGTGTCGCCGATGCTTACCGAATGGGGCGAGAAGGTCACACCGGAAAACGCCTGGCGCGAATATCCGCGTCCGCAGATGGTGCGGTCGCGCTGGACGAACCTCAATGGCCTCTGGGACTACGCGGTTACCGAGGATGTCCCAAATATCCCTTCCGCGTGGGATGGGAAGATTCTTGTGCCGTTTCCGCTGGAGAGTCCGCTGTCTGGAGTGGGGCGTCTGCTGGAGCCGAAGGAGACGCTTTGGTACAGGCGCATGTTCAACGGCAATATAGCGAAGGGTGAGCGTCTGCTGCTCAACTTCGAGCAGTGTGACTTCCGTGCGCACGTGTTCGTGAACGGGGTTGAGGCCGGGCTTCCGCACGAAGGTGGGCAAATGCCTTTTTCGTATGACGTGACGGACATCGTGAGGGATGGTATGAACGAGCTTGTTGTAGCGGTGTGGGACCCCACGAGTGCCTTCATCGGGTCGCACGGCAAGCAGACGTTCAAGACGAAACCCTACAGTTCCTTATACACCCGCGTGAGCGGGATCGGTGGGACGGTGTGGCTTGAGACCGTGCCGGCCACATACGTTTCGGGATACGGAGTGGAGACGGATGTCGATGCGGGAACGGTGACGATCACATTCAAATGTTGCCAATATGGAAATGTTGCCAATGCCAGTGTTGCCAATGGTCAATTGGAAATTGAAACTGGCAACGTTGGCAATACTGGCAACATTCACTCTGTGTCTCTGCGGCCCCGCGTTAAGAATCAATTCACCCCCGGCGTGCCTTGTACCGTCAAGCTTCCCGCGCCGGTCGCGTTGTGGTCGCCGGAGCATCCAAGCCTCTATGGTTTCACTGCCCGTTTCGGCGAGGACGAAATCAAGGGCTATTTCGGCATGAGGAAGATCGAAAAAAGACCTGACGGGAAGGGGGCGCAACGGTTCTACCTCAACGGGGAGATGCTGTTTTTCACGGCCACGCTCGACCAGGGGTGGTGGCCGGACGGCATGCTCACGCCGCCTTCGGACGCTGCCATGGCGTTTGACATATTGACGCACCGGAAGATGGGATTCAACGCCATGCGCAAGCACGTGAAGGTGGAGCCGCGCAGGTTCTACCATCTTTGCGACAGGCTCGGCATGATAGTGCTGCAGGACATGCCCAGCGGCTTTAGCGACCCGGTGACCAGGTACTGGTTCTACCGCCGCGAACTGAAGGAGCTGATGGACCACCTCCGCAACTCGCCGTCAGTCCTGATGTGGATTCCGTACAACGAAAGCTGGGGGCAGCCGGGCGAGTTTCTCACGCTGGCGACCGTTGAATGGATGCAGCGATACGATCCCACCCGCCTTGTGGACGGCCCTTCCGGCTGGAATGACTACGATGCCGGGCTCTTGAGCGGAAAACGCAAAGCGCCTCGCGCCCCTCGCGCTGGAGAGTCGGTGGCGGGCGACGTCGTGGACGCGCACGACTACACCGCTCGACCGCAGATGCCACCTTCGAGCGGCGACCGGGCGCGGATGCTCAGCGAGTTCGGCGGCATCGGTTGCCGAGTGCCGGGGCATCTGTGGACGCCCGATGCATGGTCGTGGAACAACACGGGCACGTTGACGAACCGTCTGTATGTGCAGCGGCGAATATGCGCGCTTCTCGATCGCGTGGCCGTACTCGCCTACGACGGCCTTGCCGGAAGCGGCTTCACGCAGTTCACCGACATCGAAGGCGAAATCAACGGACTTCTTACCTACGACCGCAAGGTCGAGAAGTTCGACGCTTCCGCCATCGCCGCGGCGAACGACAGAATCCGCATGGCGGCGGAGCTTGGAAGCGTGCCAACCATAAGCAGGGTAGTTTTTGAGAAACAGTCGAAAGATGCGTCCGCATGGGCGTGGCGCATGGACGAGCCGGAGGAAGGATGGCAGAACGCGAACTTTGACGACTCGTCCTGGAAGCGTTCCGCCGGTGGATTCGGCGACGTGGCCGTCGTGCGCGACTGGCACGTGACGGTGTCCACTCCATGGCATACGCCTTGTCTGTACCTGCGGCGTCGCTTCAGCATGGACACCATACCGGAGAATATCGTGTCCGCTACGCTGGAGATGTTCCACGACGACGACGTGGATGTCTGGCTCAACGGGAAGAAGATTTTTTCGACGATTGGCTATAACACGCGCTACGAGCGGTTCTTCATTGACGGTAAGACATTCTCCTCCGCCCTGCGCAAGGGCGACAATGTGCTCGCCGTGAAAGTCGTTCAGGATTCTGGCGGACAGTATTTCGATACGGGGCTTACAATCGAAACAGAAACACTGGCCGCTAAGTTCGCGACGTGCCCGGCACGGGAGCGCAATCGTTCACGTTCAACGAAAAGGGCATGTGGACGGTAACGTTCACGTTTGCCCCGTTCCGCTGCCACATCCACCCGTTCCGCAGCGTAATATCAAAGTCCGCACCTAAATTGCAAAATGCAAAGCAGGGGAGTTTTTCGGTTGGCCTCAGTGATCGGTTTCTGCATAATACGCGTTGAGATTGCCGAATGGAATCTGTTGAAATTGCCGAACGGAATCCGTTGAAATTGCCGAATGGCTATTGTAGTTTCGGACGGAATATGATATAGTACGGCATAAGGCGCGGCGTTTTGGTATAATATGCGCCATGCAGACGGTAAACAAAGATTCCAACGACTTCGGTGAGATTCGCCGTGAGTGCTACGTCTATGTCGATAAGACGGCATGGTCTCATCGCCTCGCCTCGGCAAAGGGCGAGAGGAGGTTCTTTTTTGCGCGTTCGTGCAGGTTCGGCAACTGGTTACCGCATATCGAGGCGAACAGGTCATGAAGAAAATCGTGGCAATCCTAGCAACTGGTATTGTTGCGTCGGCGTCCGCCGATGTATGGTACGTTCCGGGCTGGAACCGCACGACCGAGACGAACGAGCTTGCGTACACTTCTTGCACGAACATGTTCAAGGACAAGGTCTGCTCGTTCTGGGGATGGGATGGCGACCGCAGCTGGTCAACCTCCGCGGCGAACGCGGACGTCGCCGCAAAGCGTCTCGCCGACGAAATCGTTTCTGCCAGCGCAGACTTCCGTTCCGAACTCGTGATCGTGGGACACTCCCTCGGCGGGCGCATCGTGGCGCGGACGCTTGCGGATCTGTCGCGCCGGGGCGTGAAGGTGGGGCAGGGCATCCTGCTCGCGCCGGCGATTCCAATGAACGACCCCGACGTCGCGCTGATGGGCGGCGGGTGCGTGCGGCCCGCTATCGTGGTGGTGAACCCGGAGGACTCCGTTCTTAAGTACTGCTACGACATGGTGGGCGGCGAGGGTGGTTCGGCGCTCGGTCGGAATGGCTCGCCTACCGCGCTCACGAACGTGGTGGAGTACGCCGTGCCGAAGACGATTACGAACGAGACGAAGATCGACGCCGCATGGGGACGTTCCGAGACGGTGAAGCGCGTGTGCAATCACCTTGCGGCGTTCTACTTCACCGAACTTCGGCGCATCCTCGACGGAAAGCCGTCGAAGTCCGCCCAGGTGCGTGTGCCGCAGGGACGCATCAACCTCGAGTGGAAGGTGATCGACGCCGGCGTGTGGTGGGATGTGCTCGACACGTGCGGCGGGTGGAAGCTCGAGCGCAACATCGTGACGGGCCACTGTCGTATCATCAGTCCCGAGCGCAAACGCGCGGCATGGGGTCCTGAGGCCAAGATGCGCGCCTCCTTCAACAAGATTCGCGCCCAGCTGTCGCCCAAGGTGCTCCCCTGCGCCGTAGGAGACGCCGACTGGATTTCCGACGAACTGGCGAAGCCCGTCTTGGACGCTGACGCTGGAAGGTCGTCGTGGCGTGCGGTGTTGGCGGAGGTAGAGCGGGCGGATGCCGCATGTGATGCGGCCTGGCGGCGGATGAAAACGCGCGAGGAACTCCAGCAGTACGGGAAGGATCTGCGCAGCCGCATGATTCACGCCATGGGCGGTTTCCCGTCCGAGCGGTGTCCGCTGAACGCGCGCACGGTTGCCGTCCGGAAGCGCGACGGCTATACGGTGGAGAACGTCCTGTTCGAGAGCTGGCCCGGCGTTCATGTTTCCGCCAACCTCTATCTGCCCGATGCCACGCGCTTCCCGCCGCCGCATCCCTGCGTGCTGATTTCCTGCGGACACAGCGGCGAGGGGAAGTCCGCCCCCAATTACGGCAGGGGCGGGGTGATGTCCGCCCGCGCGGGCATCGCGGCGTTGGTGGTCGATCCGTTCGCACAGGGCGAACGCGTCCAGGATCGCAGAAAGAACCCTGCGCTCAACTGGGATGAGCACAACCGCATCGGCTCGCTGGCCGTCCTTCTCGGCGGAGGGTTCCCGCGCTTCCGCGTGTGGGACGCGATACGCGCGCTCGACTATCTCGAGACGCGTCCCGACATCGACGCCAAGGCGCTCGGCTGCATGGGGAATTCGGGCGGCGGGAACGTCACGGCCTTCCTGCAGGCGGTCGATCCCCGGCTTGCGGCGACGGCGCCCGCCGGATACATCTGTTCCTTTGCCCGGGCGGCCGAGAAGGCGTCGATCGGTCCCGGGGACGCATGCCAGAACATCTTCGGACAGTTGTCGTTCGGCCTGAACCACGCGTCGTTCTGCCTCATGTCCGCACCGCTGCCCGTGCGCGTGCAGGCCTATCGCGGCGACATCGTCTTTCCCTTCGATGGCACGCGGCACACAGTCGAACTTGCCGAAGACGTGATGAAGCGGTTCGGTTGGGGGGCGCGTTTCGGCATGACGGACATGGAGGGCGGCCACCTCTGGTACGAGGGGAGCCGCGCGTCTTCCATCGACTGGATGAAGCGCTGGCTTCGCGGGGACGCCGCCGCGCTTGCGCGGACGACGGAGGAGTACCGCGCGCTCAACAAGGGCTTCGACAAAAAGACGTCTGACTGCGGGCCGGGCAAGTCCGATGGTTCCGCGTGCGGAGGCGGGGGCGTATTGTCGCTGCCCGGCGAACGAACGGTGTACGATGTCATGCGCGATGACCTGAAGGCGGCGATTCGCGCGCGGAAGGGTAAGGTCAAACCTGCCGACGTGCGACGCATCGCCGGCATCGCCGAGCCGGGCGCCGTGCCGCTCAGGCGCATCGAGATTTCGGAAGAGACGCGCGGCGACGTGCGAATCGTCCGCGAGGCGTATGTGCGTCCGGACGGGGCCAAGATATCGGGTGCGCCGGTGATTGCCTTGAACGCCGCCGCCCGCAAAAACAGCGCGGAGGCCGTGGCGAAGTACGTGGCAGCCGGCCGTCCCGTGATGTCCATCGACTTGACGGGGACAGGGGAAATCGGACTGTATGGAAGAAAAAAAGGAGCGAGTTATTACGGGCGCAAGGGACGGGACGAGGAGCTTTCCGTGTTGCTCTATGCGCTCGGTCAGTCGCTTGTAGGGCGTCAGGCCGCTGAGCTTCAGGAGGTGGCGCTGGATCTGAAACGGTGGTTCGGGGCGTCGCCGGATATCTTTACGCGTGGGCGCATGGCCGTCGCCGCAGCCCACGCATTCGCCGTGAACAAGGGACTGTTTGGAAAGGTCGAATGTGTCAACCCGCCGCCGTCATGGTCGGAATCGGTCAGGAAAGCGCTCGACACGCCAATGTCCATCTGTGTCAACGGCGCGCTTCTGTCGTATGACTGGACGGGACTGGCTCCAAGTAAACAAGGAGAAATAAAATGAAAAATTTGAAGAAAACGAGAGTGATGCTGGCGTGCGCCGTGCTGGCGCTGGCGTGTGCCGCACGCGGGGTCGAGACGAAGTGTCTCGACGGACTGTGGGAGTTCGCGTTCGCGGAGGGGAAGTCCCTCGCGGAGGCGAAGCCTGACTTCGCGGCGACGGACCGGATGCCCGTGCCGGGCTGCTACGACCTCGTGCCCGGTTACTACATGAAGCGCGGGACGGGGCTCTACCGCCGCACGTTCACGCTGGCGCGCGGCGTCCCGGGCGCGCGGGTACGCGTCAAGGGCATGGGGCTTCGCATGAAGCTCTGGCTTGACGGACACGAGATCGGAACGTCCAAGCTCGTGTTTTCGGACCTCGAGTTCCAGACGGGGCCGCTTGCCGCCGGGCGCCACACGCTCGCCGCCGCGCTCGACAACCGGCTGTTCAATGCGAACAACGAGATGTTTCAGCCCTACTACGACTATGTCGCGTCCGGCGGGTTCTACCACGGCGTGGAGCTGCGCCTGCAGTCGCTGCCCGTCGAGATCGACCGCGTGCTTGTCCGC
>CACZAK010000171.1 GCA_902779075.1 uncultured bacterium
CAGTTTTTGACCCCACTGAAAATATTTTTGAGCCAATGTTTTCAGGGGTGCGACGCAATTTCGGGATAACTCATCCCGAAAAAGTCGGGATAAGCGTGTCTAATCGCGCCCTCTTGCAACCCGTCCGGGGTTTTGCTAAACTACTGGCCGTCAAGACATCAGGAGAGATGCGCGAAAGCGCATCCGCCAACCGAGTGGAACACCACGGTGGTAGCCGAGAGGCGATGTGCCCGAAAGGGAAACATGTTCCAGAAGGCCGCTCGTCTTGATCGCAGGATGGGCGGCCAATCGATTGAGAGGGAGCTTCCTTTCTGAGGTGCTTGAGAAGAAGAAGGAGACGAAGATGGATTCAAAAACGAAAGAAGGGCTGCTTAAAATATCTCTCGCGATGCGGGAGGCGCGTCGGGCGGAGCGACGTGAGGCATGGAAGAAGCCGCAGCTTAGCGCGGCGGAGCGGTTTGCGAACCGCATATTGGAGGGGATCAGTTGCTATCTCCCAGAGGAGCAGGGTGAAAGGGAAAACCATGGCTGAACGGCACATTTACGGAAGCGACCACAAATACAAGGGCAGCATGGATGACGATGGCCGCATCTATGATGCCCACCACCGGTTCATCGGCCGTGTGAAAAACGGCACGATCTACGACGACTGCAACATCCCACGGGGACACATCAACTCCGACGGACGCGTGACGGACATGTGCAACATCCCCACGGGGCGGGAGTTCGGGGCGAACTTCGAGGGGTGGGGCGGACACGGCAGCGGCTACGTGAGGAACGACGTGCTTGGCTCTGGACACGGCAACGACTACGGTGTGTTCCAGCAGCTCGACCGCCACAGGCACGACTCGTATTCATACGATGACGAAGATGATGATGACTACGGCGACGAAGATGAAGGTTCCGATTGGGAGGATGAAAGCTTCACGCCCGAACCGCCTCCTCGCCGCAGAAGAAGGCGGAATGACAGCGGGAATGCGCAGAGCGACATAGAAGAGGGCATTGGCGGATGCGTTGACGGAATCGGAGGGTGCGTGGGCGTTATCTTTGGGCTCATCCTACTCTATCAAGTCGTGAAGCATTTTGCCTCGTGAGGCGGCGGCGCGCTCGGTGATCGCGCCCTACCAAGAACGGCTCGCCCCACCGGGCGGCGCACTCTGTGATCGTGCCCTACCAAAAACGGCTCGCCCCACCTTTTTTATACGAGTTTGATTGTGCGCCAGGGGCCTCGGCACCAGCGGATCCATGTGCCTGCGCAGATCAGCGCGACGTAGGCGATCATCGTGGACCACAGCGCCGGCATCGTCGGATGCAGCCAATAGACGAGGAAGAGCAGCGGCAACCAGAACCCGAACGAGCAGAAGAGCATCCAGAACATGACGAAGTGCGTGTCGCCCGCGCCCTTGAGCGCGCCGGAGAGGACTACATCTGCGCAGTCGAAGCACTGCCACGCCATCATCAGCGAGAAGAGCGTAAAACCGAGCGAGCGGAACGCGGAATGGTCAAACGTGGCGGTTTCGGCCACGAACAGGTCGAGGATTGGCCCGTGGAAGGCGAGCGCGGCGAGCGCCGCGACGACGATGTAGATTTCGGCGAGGATGAGTGCGCGGCGGGCGTCGCGCGCCGCGCCGACGGAATCGCCCGCGCCCTGGTGTTGCCCTACAAGCGTGCTCGCTCCGATGGCGAAGCCCTCGATCGGCGCGTAGATCAGGTAGTTGACCGTCAAGGTCGCGTTAGAGACGGCGAGGGCCATGTCGCCCACGCGTCCGGTAAGGAACACGAACACGGCGAACGAGAGGATGTTCAGCACGGAATATATCCCGGCCGGCGTGCCGAAGCGGAGCATGCGCCAGATGAGATGTTCGCCGGAGGAGGGAGGTTCGCCGTCGGGGGGGCGGCGTCCGAAGATGTGCGGCCAGGCGAACGCGGTCAGGACTGCGAACTGGAGACCCTGGGCGATGACGGTGGCGACAGCGGCGCCGGCGATGCCCGAGGCGGGAATGGGGCCGCAGCCGAAGATGAGCAGGTAGTCGAGCAGGATGTTCGCGGCGTTGCCGAGAAGGTTGACCCAGAACACGAGGCGGGTGCGTCCGATGCCGGTGAAGAAGCTCTGTACGGCCATGGCGGCGCAGAGGAAGAAACCGCCGGACATGACGATCGTGTAGTACGTCTTCTCGCGGGCAAGGACGTCCGGGGGATGTCCGCACCAGTCGCAGACGATGCGTCCCAGCGGGATGAGCAGCGCGAGCACGACGCCGGCGGCGAGGGAGAGCAGAAGGCCGGCGCGACAGCTCGCGGCAGCGCCGCGCGGGTTGCCGGCACCGTGGTACTGCGCGACGAAAGTGCCAGAATAGGCGGCAATCGACTGGAAAAAGCAAACGAACGTGAACGCGAGCATAGACGCGGGGAGAATGGCCTCCAGTGACGCCGCCGATTCGCGCGCGAGGAACACGCGGTCGGTGAACTGCATGAGGGCGTTGTTGGCCATGCCCAACGCGAGCGGCCAGACAAGCCTCAACACCCTCCAGTAGGGCGACAGTATGCCTTTGAAGTCCATTGCCCTCCATTGTACCATATTTTTTCCTCACCGCGCCGTACGATTATGGTATAATATTCCGCACATGGCAAAGCGCATCGATCATGCCGCGCGTCGGCAGTTCATAGTCGAACGGTCTATGGGACTGTTCGCCAGGCTTGGCTATGCCAAAGTCTCGTTCCTCACGATCTCCGAGGCGACGGGCGTTGCGCGCACCGCGCTGTACCGCTATTTCACAACGAAGCGCGAGATCTTCGACGAGGCCATCCACGGCTGCACGCACCAGATCAAGGTGTCCAGTGCCGCCATAGCGGCGCAGCCGCTGCCGGTGCCGGAGCGGCTCAACCGCGTGTCGGACACCGTGATCGACACTCTCTTTGAGCGCAAGCAGTTCCTGTTGGCCATTTACGCCTTCGTGATCGACATGGTACGTCGCGGAGAGGACATGCGCGCGCGAATCGCCCAGTTCACCGGAGGGCTGCGCGAACTGTTTCTCCGTCTGCTGGAGGAGGGCGCGCGCCGCGGGGAGCTGTCGGCGAACGTCGACCCGCGACTCACGTCGGAGGTGCTGTTCGCGCTCCTTGAAAGCGTCGTTTTGCGCATTCTGCTCGGCGTCGAGCAGGATGCAGAGAAATCCAAACTACGTTTCTCGGCGATGGTGCAGTCCATTGCCGGAACCGGCACACGCAAATCCCAAACCAGCAAATCCCAAACCAAGAGAGAGAAAGGAAACTGATATGGCAGTCACCGAAGAACGCATTGTGGAAAATCCGTCATGGGGCCAGCGCCTTGGATCGTCTTTCAAGGGCGTGCTGGCTGGATTCGCCCTGTTCATCGCGGGATTCCCGATCCTGTTTTGGAACGAGGGCAGGGCCGTCGACACGGCGAAGCGCCTCAAGGAGGGTGCCGGTGCCGTCATAGATGTGTCGGCGGACAAGGTGGATCCCGCGAACGATGGCAAGCTCGTACACGTGAGCGGCAAGGCCGACACCAAGGACATCCTATCCGACGAGGCATTCGGCATTACCAACAACGCATTGCGCCTCATGCGCACGGTGGAGGTCTACCAGACGGTTGAGCATTCCGAGACTACGCGCGAGAAGCGGGGCGACAAGACCGTGGAGAAGACGACCTACTCCTACTCGAACGAATGGCGTTCCAGCCCCGTCAATTCCGCCGAATTCCACGATGCGTCGAAGCGTTCGGCCAATCCGCCTTCGGCGATGCCGTTCAGCAACGAGGACAGGATTGCCGCGAACGTCACGCTCGGCGCGTTCACGCTTACCGAAAAGCACGTGAAGCGCATGGGCGAGAAGAAAAAGTTTGCGTTTCCGCTGGACTTCAAGGTGCCGGAGACCGTGCCAGGAGGGCAGTACCAGAACGGCGTCATCTACGTGCCGTACAACGCGGCACTCGCAGGTACTACGCCCCAAACTTCCGCTTCCACGGGCATGTCTCCGCTGCTGGCCGCCGCGCGGGCCGCGACTAACGTGACTGCGGCCGTGGCGAACGCGGCGGCAACGGCGATTACCGGCGGACGCTCGGTCGCGGTGGCCCCGGTTCCCGGCGACGTGCGCGTTACGTTCAGCGTGATCTTGCCACATGAAGTGACCGTCGTGGAGCAGCAGGATGGCAACACGCTCTTGCCGTGGGCGGCTTCGGACGGCGAGACGCTGTCGTTCGTCCGCGACGGCCGCGTGCCGGCTGCGAAGATTTTCGCCGACGCACAGTCGGCGAATTCCAAGCTCACCTGGCTGTTGCGTCTCGTGGGCCTGCTTGTGATGTACTTCGGCCTGAAGAAGGTCCTGGGCCCGATCGACACGCTCGTGGACGTGATACCGATCTTGAACGGCATCGTCGCCATGGGAACGTCGCTTGCGGCCGGCCTAGTATCAGGCGCATGCGCGCTGCTCACGATCGGCGTCGCGTGGATCTACTACCGTCCGCTGATAGGCATCCCCCTCGTAGTTGCCGGCGTTGCGTTGCTCGTCATGGTCTTTTTGAAGAAGAAGAAAGCCGCGGCTGCGGTTGTATGACGGCGTGCGGGAAGTATTAAGAAGAAGGAGGTATGGTTAAATGAAGAAAATGAGTGTGGCTATTGCCTTAATGGGCATTTTCGTAGTGGCTGCGGAAGCGGGGGTCCGGGATTTCGAAGAGGTTCCTGCCGGTGCCAACAAGCACCTGAAAGCCGTGAGGGGCAAGCTTATCCGCACCGGTATGGTGTTCGTGAACGGGCATTACGTGAAGCCTCCATACGTCCTCATGCGTTCGGGTACGGCAATCTTTGTCAACCACGGCACGCAGATCACGGGTCAGGTGGTGCCATGGCGGGCGTTCCTAGCCACGCAGAGCGGGGTGATTGCGGCACAACAGGCTGTTGCTGCGGCGACTGCTGCTGCTGCGGCGGCTGCGCAGCCCGTGGCACCACAGCGCACAACGCCGACACCGGCTAGCCCGGTGGTGATTCAGAACGTGGATGACCTCTTTGACGACGCTCCTTCGACTCCGTCTCCGTCTCCATCTCCGGCTTCGGAGCCGGAGGCGACCTCGACACCGTCTCTGTCATCACATCCGATCGTTGCACAAAAGATGTCGGCGCTTTCCGAAGCAGAGGCTGAAGCAGAGGCGTCATTTGTGCCAAACGAGCATTCGCGGGCCCTCCTGAAGCGCATCAACGACCGGCGTTCCTATTTCGACAGGAAGCTCCGCGAGGGTAACATGATTTTCTTCGGCTCGCGCTATTCGCCCGTGACCGTGGATCCGCGGCTCGTACGCAACCTGCTGGCCGTGCTGCCGGACGCGATACGCGAGGCGGACGACGGAGCGCGGCTTTTTGCCACGTTGCGCAGCAAGGGCATCGTCTATCTCAGCCGTGAAGTCTGCGATGACCTTGTCGAAAATCGACAGGACTACCCCAAGCTCATCGAGTACAGAAGGTCTATTGAGAAGGACGACGAGTTGAGGAAACTGCTCGAAGGCGGCCGTTGAAACTAGCCATATCCCCTAGGAACAATTCCGCACATGGAACTCGCATCGCCCTCCAACCCGAAGATCAAGCACGTCGTCAAGCTGCGGAACTGCGCGTTCCGCGAGGAGACGGGCGAGATGATCGTGGAGGGTTTCCGCGAGTGTCGCCGTGCGCTTGACAACGGATACCGTCCGCACGCGATTTTCCACTGTCCCGATCTCTACCTCAAGCATGAGAACGAGCCGCAGCTCGTCGCGGACTGCGCGGCACGCGGCGCGGAGGTGTTCACCTGCTCGAAGCCCGCGTTCCTCAAGATGGCCTACAAGGACCGCCCCGACGGTCTCCTGATGGTGGGGCCGCACGTGGCACGCAGCCTTGGAGACCTCGACCTGCCCCCGCACGCGCTCGTGATCGTGACCGAGTCGATTGAGAAGCCCGGCAACCTCGGCACGATTCTCCGCAGCGCGGACGCCGCGCACGCATGCGCCGTGATCGTGTGCGACCGCACGACGGACATCCACAACCCGAACGTCGTGCGCGCCTCCACGGGCACGCTCTTCTCCGTCCCGGTGATCGAGGCCTCATCCGAAGAGGCGATTGCCTGGCTGAAGGCACATGATTTCAAGATTCTTGCAGCCACCCCGCACGCGGAGAAACTGCATTTCGAGGTCGACCTCACGGGCAACGTGGCGCTCGCCGTGGGCGCCGAGCAGTACGGCCTCACGGCGAAGTGGATGGACGCGGCCGACCTGCGCGTGCGCATACCGATGCTCGGCCTCGCGGACTCGCTCAACGTCTCCGCCGCCACCACTATCCTCGTCTATGAGGCGGTGCGGCAGCGCATCGCCGCCGGCATCGAGCAGGTGCCCACGTTCATCCCCTGGCACGGCGAAGGACACCACGACCACTGACGCCATGTCCGGAACCGTTCTTGTGACTGGCGGCGCACGCCGCCTAGGAAAAGCCATCGCCGACGCGCTCCGTGCGCGCGGCTGGAACGTGATTGCCGCCTCGCGGACCTCCCCCGACGCCGCATTTGCGGTCGACCTCGCGGAACCCGATGGCCCCGCCCGTCTTTTCGCCGCCGCGCGTGCCGCTGCCCCCGACCTCTGTGCCATAGTAAACAATGCGGGCGTATTTTCACACGATTTGGAACTTTCTCCAGATGCGCTCGTGCGCCTCCGTGCCGTGAACGTGGACGCGCCGCGCGTACTCACCGACCTGCTTGCAGCACACGGCGGCGGCGCGGTCGTGAACATCGTTGACTGCCGCGCGCTCAGTACGGCGCGTGACAACGACACGCCCTACCTTCGCACGAAGCGCGAACTACTCGATGCGACGCGCGCGGACGCCCTGCGCCTCGCGGGGCGTGTGCGCGTGAACGCCGTTGCGCCCGGTCCCGTGTTGCCGCCCGAAACATGCCACGAACGCGCCGGAGCGACACCCCTTGGACACCACCCCGCGCCGTCCGAAGTTGCCGACGCGGTCGCCTATCTTCTTTCCGCCGAATCGACCACGGGCGCGGTGATCCCAGTCGATGGCGGACAATTCCTTCTCGACGAACCATGAAATTCCTTGTCCATACATACGGATGCCAGATGAACGTCCGCGACAGCGAGGCCGTCGAGGCCCTCATGCTCGCCGTCGGTTATGAAAAGGCCGCCGACGAATCCGATGCGGACATCGTGATCGTCAACAGCTGCACCGTGCGTGACATGGCCGAACGCAAGGCCGTGGGCAAATGCGGCAACTTGATTGCAGCCAAGGAAGGGCGCGGCAAAACAGTTGCGCCGCATGTCAAGGTCGTGGGCCTTATGGGCTGCGCCGTCAAACGCATGGGCGCGGATGTTTTCAAATCCCTTCCCAAGCTCGATTTCGCCGTTGGGCCGCGTCGGTTCGGCGTGATCCCGCGTCTTGTGGAGCGCTGTCTCGCGGGTGAGACGCGCATTCTTGAGTTGCCGGATGACAACGAGGTGCCGACGGGCATGGACGCACACGTGGGCGGTACGTCGTTCCAGAGCTACGTGACCGTGCTCCTCGGCTGCGACAACCGCTGCAGCTACTGCATCGTGCCGGACGTGCGCGGACACGAATACTCGCGTCCTGCGCGCGAGGTGGTGGCTGAGGTACGCGCGCTCGCTGCACGCGGCGTGAAAGAGGTGTGCCTGCTCGGACAGAGCGTCCTCCGTTACGGCGTGCGCAATGCGGCGTGGGGGCCGGAAGACCCGCCCAGTCCCGGCGGGTACACGGAGGCGTTCCCGCGTCTCCTTGAGGCGCTGAACGCCATCGACGGCCTCGCGCGCATCCGCTTCACGAGCGCACACCCGAAGGGCTGCACGGACGAACTCGTGCGCGCTTACGCCGAGTTCCCGAAGGTCTGCCGCCACCTGCACCTGCCCGTACAGAGCGGGAGCGACCGCGTGCTGAAAGAGATGGGTCGCCATTACACGCGCGCCGAGTATCTCGCCGCCGTCGCGAAGCTGCGCGCGTTTGATCCCGAGTTCGCCGTGACAACGGACGTGATCGTGGGCTATCCCGGCGAGACGGAGGAAGATTTCGAGGCGACACGCGCGCTCATGCAGGAGGCGGGCTTCGATAACGCATTCGTCTTTAAGTACTCGCCGCGTCCTGGCACGCGCTCAGCGGCACTCCCCGACGACGTGCCGACGGAGGAGAAAGAACGGCGCGACCAGGTGTTGCTCGCGGACCAGCAGGTACGCGGGCAGGCGCGCAACGACCGGCTTTTGGGAACCGTACGCGAGGTGCTCGTGGAGGGACCGTCCCTCCGCAACGCCGCGCGTTGGAGCGGACGCGACAGCGGCAACCGCATCGTCGTGTTCGAGCCGTCGCGTCCCGTGCGCATCGGTGACCTCGTCCAAGTCCGCATCCGCGAAGCGCATCCCCAGATTCTGATCGGCGAGCTGGCGTAGAGCGTCAGCGGTGACCGCGTAGGGATTCCATGCGCTTCGCGATCGTGGCTTCGTAGCCTTGATCTGAGGGGAGATAGTAGGTTTCCGGGATGCGCAGGTAGGACTGCTCCACCCAGGCTCCTGCGTAGGTGTGCGGGTATTTGTAGCCGTCGTGCTCCTCCGCGCCGATGGCCTTCACGTGGACGTTCTTGAGGTGTTCGGGGACGGGCTGCACGGCGCCGGTCTCGACGTCGTGGATGGCCTTCGCGATGGCCTCGTAGGAACGGTTCGACTTCGGCGCGGTGGCCAGGTAGGTGGTGGCCTGCGCGAGCGTGATGCGCGCCTCGGGCATGCCGATGAACTCGACCGTTTGGAGCGCGGCCACGGCGATGGTGAGTCCGCGTGGATCGGCGTTGCCGATGTCCTCGGAGGCGAGGATCACGAGGCGGCGCGCGATGAAGCGCGGGTCTTCGCCGGCTACGATCATCTTCGCGAGCCAGTAGATGGCTGCGTCGGGATCGGAACCGCGCACCGACTTGATGAACGCGCTGATCGTGTCGTAGTGGCCGTCCTCTTTCTTGTCGTATTGCACCTGTCGGCGCTGGACGCATTCCTGGATCACGTCGAGCGTGAGATGGATCACGCCATCTGCTGAGGCGGGCGTGGAACGCACGGCCACCTCAAGCGCGGTGAGCGCGTGGCGTCCGTCGCCGTCGCAGATTTCGGAAAGGAACTGCCGCGCGTCGGGATCGAACATCGTCGGAACCTTGCCGTAGCCGCGGTCGGGGTCGGCAAGCGCGCGGTCGAGAAGGGCGGCCACGTCCGCCGGCGCGAGGGGCTTGAGCTCGAACACGAGCGAGCGCGAGGTGAGCGGCGTGTTGACGAACATGGAGGGGTTGTGCGTCGTCGCGCCGATCAGCACGACCGTGCCGTCCTCCACGTAGGGCAGCAGCACGTCCTGCTG
>CACZAK010000172.1 GCA_902779075.1 uncultured bacterium
TAATCCGCCTTCTTGTTGTTCTTGCCGGCAAGCACGACCACCTTGGAACCGGGGTCCTTCACGGCAAGCGCCTTCTCGAGGTAGTCGTCGCCCGTATAGATGGTCTCCTTCCAGGAGGTGGGGTCCTTCTCGCGCGCGTTGAACGCGTCGACGAGCTTCTTGTGCGCCTCCACGTCCGGCCCCTTCGGCGCGAACACGGGCACGTCCTTCGACACGCCCTCGTAGTTCCTGTTCAGCACGAGCGCCGCGTGGAAGTGGCCCGGGTCGATCTCGACGAACGAGACCTCCTTCACGGGTTTCCGCGCCGCGACGTTGCATTTGTCGCAGCATCCGGCGGCCACCACGGCCGCAGTCATCGCAATCATCATGTTTTTCATGCTTTCTTCCTTTCAGGTGCGCACACATTATATCACAAATGGGCCAGGGTCTGCGCGAATGCGTCAAGAAAACGATCCACGTCGCGCGCGGTGTGGGCGGCGGAGACGAAGTTGCACTCGAACTGCGAGGGGGCGACGTACTGCCCCCGCGCGAGCAGGCCGTGGAAGATTTTCGCGTAGAGCGCCGTGGAGCACGCCTTCGCGTCCGCGAGGTCCTGCACCGGCAGGTCCGTGCAGAACGGCGTGAACACGCCGTTGAACGACTGGCACGTCACGGGCACGCCCCGCTCGGCGGCGAGGGTCGAGACGCCCACCGCAAGCGCGCTGCCGAGCTCGGCCATGCGCGTATAGGGCATGTCGCGTTCAAGGATCTCAAGCGTCGCCCGCCGCGACGGCGAGCGGGTTCCCGCTCAGCGTGCCGGCCTGGTAGATCGGGCCGTCGGGCGCAAGCTGTTTCATCCACTTCCTTCGCCCGCCCACCGCCGCAAGGGGCAGGCCTCCGCCGATCACCTTGCCGAGCGTGACGAGGTCGGGCGTGATTCCCGCGTAGAGCGCGGAGTACGTGGAGAAGCCAAAGCGGAATCCGTTGATCACCTCGTCGCAGATGAGGAGCGCGCCGTGCTTCGACGTGACTGCGCGCAGGCCCTTCAGGAACCCGTCCGCCGGCGGCACGATCCCCATGTTCCCGGCGACCGGCTCCACGATCACGGCGGCAATCTCCTCCCCGCGCTTCGCGAACGCGCGCTCCACGGCCGCAAGGTCGTTGTACGGCGCAACGAGCGTGTCCGCCACCGCGCCGCGCGTGACGCCGGCCGAGGACGACGCGCCCATCGTGAGCACGCCCGAGCCGCTCTTCACGAGCATCGCGTCCGAATGGCCGTGGTAGCAGCCGTCGAACTTGAGAATGACCTTCCTGCCCGTCACGCCGCGCGCAAGGCGTACGGCCGTCATCACCGCCTCGGTGCCGGAACTGACGGCGCGCACCATGTCGAGACCCGGCACAAGCGAGACGAGCCGCTCCGCGAACGACACCTCGTCTGGCGTCGCAATGCCGAACGTGGTGCCAAGCTTCGCACGCGCGGCTACGACACGTGAAATCTCCGCGTTGGCGTGGCCAAGGATCATCGCACACCAACTGCAGCACCAGTCAGTCAGCTCGCGACCGTCCGCCGTGCGGATGCGCGCGCCCTTCCCGGACGTCACGAACACAGGCGTCCCTCCCACGCCGTTAAACGCCCGCACCGGGCTGTTCACGCCGCCTGGTATAGCCTTCCGCGCCCTCTTGAACAATGCATCGTGTTTCATCTCTGCTCTCTCCATGCGCACAGTATACCACAATCAGGGCGGACCTTCCTCGCCCGCGATGAAATGGTATCCCCTGTACGGCTCCGGCGCAACATGCCTCCTCCGCTGGTTGTCCAGCTCCCATTCGAGCGGATGCGCCATCAGGCGGAATCGACGCCATGCTGGCGCGGACTTGTCGCGCGCAAGGATGCGCCGCACGGCGACAAGCTCCGCCTCGATGCGGTCGAGCGTCTCGACGGGATAGAGCGAATGTACCTGCGTGGCTGGCACGCTCACCGCGAGAAACGCCTCCTTCAGTATGCGATGCAACTCGCGCAGATGCGCACCGGCCTCCGCGCCGTAGAAGAGCGTCCAGTGCTCGTCGAGCGCCGCGTCCGGGTTGAAGCGCGCCCCGCCCCACAGCGTACGGAGTGTGCAGTACGTCTCGTAGTAGAAGTGAAACGGGATGCACTGGCCGGGAATCGCTATCGGATAGAAACTAAGCTCAACGACGAGGCCCGTGTCGCCGAGGTCCTTCCCGAACGCCGTGATCGTCTCCGGCAGGAACTCGTTCGCCACGGCATGCTCGAAGGCGCTGTTGCAGGCGTTGTATGTCCAGATCTGCTGGACAGGACGCCCCCCGATCACCTCGGTCCAGCGGTGGAGTTCGCGCACCATGAGTTCGCGCACCTTGGGATTGCGGATGAAACGCGGTACCTTCGGCAGGCACACGCAGAGCTCCACGTTGTCTGGCAAGTGACGGAAACGTTCCTGCGTGGGCGCGTACGTGCAGCCAGCGTAGGGCAGGAGGATGAGCCGCCGTCCCGGAAGACGCGCGTTCAGACGCGCAACGAGGTGCTGGTAGAAGCGCCCGTAGATGTCCGAGAAGTAGCCGTACGGGCCGAGAGCAATATTTGCGTCCGTAATTAGCCCCTCGCGTTGCACGACGGGGTTCGCGCGCATCTCCTCCAGCGAACGGAAGGAATCGCATTGACCGAACACCACGGAGTCCGCATCGCAGAAGGCGAACCCCTGCCGCCGGTGCCCTTCCGGCGTGTTGTCGTGCGCAAGCCCTTCCACGAGCGCGTCCGCGAATTCGAGGTTCGTCACGTCGAAGTAGTTCCTCATGTGGTTCGTGGGGCAGTAGTAGAAGTCGCCGTCCGGACGCCGGAGGAACGACAGTTCCATCCATTCCGGGTGCGCGCGGGCCCACGCGCGCGGTTCGGGCGAATGGATCGCGCGGAACGGCACCGTGTTCGCGAGACGCGCGGCGGCGCGCCACTCGGAGAGGTGGGTGCGCATGAGCGGCGTGCCGAGAGTACGCGAGACCGTCTCGATGTCGGGCCGGAATCCGCCGCACCTGTTGCGGAAACGCGGCGCGTCCATGTATGCGCACGGCGCGAGGACGATATTCGTGCAGGCGGGCCGCACGCTGCCGTCCGGTCCCGGATAGTAATAGCGGCAGCCGAAAAAGCGCTCAAGGAAGTCGTATGCGCCCCAGAGCGTCGCCCCCGCGATCGTCACGCCGTTCGAGAATGTCGTGACCACGAACCCCTCAGGCGGCAGACGCGCAGGGTCGATTTGGGGCGGCGGACGGCTTGGCGAGCCGTCCCTGCCAGGCCCCACGAATATGATGTTGCTCGGCATGGCGGGCGTTTTGCCCTCATTCTTACCCGCATTCACCACCTTGACATCCTTGCCTGTGCAGAACCAGATCTCGCGCCGCAATGTGCGCACAGCCTCGCGGACAGACCGGAACTCCTGTCCTGAGGCATCACGCGCCCTGGCGGCGTCAGAATTCCACACGAGGACAAACTGCGGCACGCCGCCTTCCACGAGGGCGACGGGCTTGTGCGATGGCGGCGGCAGCGGAGTGACGAGACTCAGTGCCGGCTGCGCAAGGGGATCGGCGACACTTGCGACCACAGGCGTCCAAACTGCGCCGCACGCCACCAACGCAACGGCGAGAAATGTCCGTGAGAGTTTCACGCGGGACAGTATACCATATTTGCACGTATGCGGCAGGCAATCGTCTATAATGTTGCCAATGTTGCCAATATCCAATACCCAATATCCAATACCAATTGGAAATTGGCAACATTGGAATTGGTAACATTTTCACATTGGCAACATTCCCTTATTGCCAAGAGGGGGCGCGATTCGGTATAATCTTCTACATCGTTTTCACTTCAAAGGAGAAATTCAGAATGAAGAAGCTCATATTCGCCTCTGCGTTTGCTATGGCCGCCGCCTCGGCATCCGCCGGACTCTACGGCGATACGCCCGACGCCAAGCACGCCTGGGCCGTGCACGACCGCAACCGCCCCAATCCCGTAAAGGTCACGCCGGCCGACCAGATCGGCCAGCCGCCGAGTGACGCCGTGGTGCTGTTTGACGGCACGCAGAAGAGCTTCGACGAGAACTGGACCGATTCCCGCGGCAACAAGACCAAGTGGAAGTTCGTCAACGGCACGATGGAGTCCGTGCGTTCAGCCGGCAACATCTGCTCGCGCGAACAGTTCGGCGACGTTCAGCTGCACGTTGAATGGCAGGCGCCAATCAAGGTGTCTGGATTCGGCCAGGGGCGCGGCAACTCCGGCGTGTTCGTGCTGGGCGGCATGTACGAGGTGCAGGTGCTCGACAGCTACGAGACCAACCCCGCCGACATGAAGAATCCCAATTACGCCGACGGACAGGCCGGCGCCGTCTACGGACAGAATCCGCCCCTCGTCAACCCCACGCGCAAGCCAGGCGAGTGGCAGGTGTACGACATCGTGTTCCACCAGCCCGTGTTCGAGGGCGACACCTGCGTACACCCCGGCTCGCTCACTGTGTTCCTGAACGGCGTGCTTGTGCAGGATCATTGGGAAGTCGAAGGACCAACGTGGCACATGCGCCGCACGCGCCAGGAAAAGCCGCGCGCCATGCAGGGATCCATCCAGTTCCAGGACCACGGCAATCCCGTCCACTTCCGCAACGTGTGGGTGCGCGAAATCCCCAGCCGCTACTCCAACACCACGCACGGCACATACCTCGCGAACGAGAAGGACGTGGCCGCGCAGCGCCGCGCGACGGCCGAGAAGCTGCTAGCTAAGATCGACAAGTCCAAGTGCAGCGCCGAGCAGGTGCACCAGATCCTCGAGGTGATGTCGTACTGCGGCGACGAGCCGTTCCTCGGCGTTGCCAAGAAGATCTGCGGCGGCTACCTCAGGAAGCTGGAGTCCTGGAAGGGCAGCGAGCTCGACGGACGCAAGAACGAGATCCGCTCCATCCGCGGCGCGTAC
Organism: uncultured bacterium; assembly: GCA_902779075.1. Next base: position 4,946 of record CACZAK010000172.1, read on the forward strand.
GACACGCTCAACAGGAACGGCATCGCCAAGGACTGCCCGCTCAACGCCAAGGTCCGCGAAACGTGCAAGGCCAAGGGCTGGCGCTGATCGCATGACGGCAAGGTCAACATTAATTAATCAACAGGAGATACCAAATGAGCAAGATTCAATACGAAGCCGCGAAGAAGCAGTTCGCGGCTCTTGGCGTGGACACTGAGAAGGCCATCAAGGCGCTTCAGAAGATCTCGATCTCGATGCACTGCTGGCAGGGCGACGACGTTGGTGGTTTCGAGACCACGGGCGGCGCCTCGGGCGGCATCCAGACGACGGGCAACTACCCTGGCAAGGCGCGCACGGCCGAGGAGCTGATGAAGGACCTCGAGTTCGCGCTCAAGCTCATCCCCGGCAAGCACCGCGTCAACCTGCACGCCTGCTACGGCATCCACAAGGACAAGGTGGTGGACCGCGACAAGATCGGCCCCGAGCAGTTCAAGCCCTGGGTCGAGTGGGCCAAGAAGAACGGCGTTGGCCTCGACTTCAACCCCACGTTCTTCTCGCATCCCCTCGCGGCGGACGGCCTCACGCGCGCCAACCCCGACCCCAAGGTGCGCGCGTTCTGGGTGAAGCACGGCATCCAGTGCCTCAAGATCGCCGAGTACTTCGGCAAGGAGCTCGGCACGCCCTGCGCGATCAACTTCTGGGCGCCCGACGGCTACAAGGACGAGCCCTCCGACCGTCTCGGACCGCGCCAGCGCATGTCTTCGGCATCGGCCTCGAGAGCTACACCGTGAACTCGCACGAGTTCGTGATGGGCTACGCGATGAAGAAGGGCATCCTCGCGCTTCTCGACATGGGCCACTTCCACCTGTCCGAGAACGTGGCGGACAAGATCAGCTCGTTCCTCATGTTCTTCGGCAAGGTCGCGTTCCACATCTCGCGTCCCGTGCGCTGGGATTCCGACCACGTGATCCGCGTGAACGACGACCTGCGCAACGCCGCGCACGAGATCGTCCGCATGGGCCCGGAGAACTTCATCGTCGCGCTCGACTACTTCGACGCCTCGATCAACCGCGTGGCCGCGTGGGTGCTCGGCATGCGCAACATGCAGAAGGCGCTCCTCGAAGCGCTCCTCGAGCCATCGGCCACGCTGAAGGCGCTCCAGGACGGCGAGCAGTTCACTGAGCAGCTCGTGCTCCAGGAGGAGCTCAAGAGCTATCCCTTCGCCGCCGTGTGGGAGGAGTTCTGTGCCCGCGCGAAGCTCCCGGCGAACGAGGCGTGGATGGCGGACGTGCTCAAGTACGAGCGCGACGTCCAGAGCAAGCGCGTTTAAGATGAAGCGCACTGGGCTAATCGTCCCCCTCGCGGCTGCGCTGCTCCTTTTGGGGGCAGCGCACACGGGCCGCGGGGAGGATGCTGCCGAAGAAGCCGCGCGGCGCGCCGGCATCGCGCGGCAGTTCGTGAGCCTTCTCGGCAAGAAGCACGTCTCTAAGACACTCATCGACGACGCGCATTCAGAGAAGACCTGGAAGAATCTCGTTGAAAGCTACGACGAAGAGCACTGCTATTTCTTCCAGAAGGACATCGACGCGTTCGAGCCGATGCGCAGAGCTATCGATGACGCGCTGCTCAAGCGCGACATCTCCTTTGGCGAGGAGGTGTACCGCGTGTACGCGACGCGAGCGCGTGACTGTGCCACCTTCGCGACGAACGAACTCGCCAAAATCACGGCCGACTCTGGATTCGAGGCAGAGCTGCGGCGTCCTACGACGGGCGAGTATGTGTTCAGCGGGGAAGGGCGCGGTTGGCCGAAAACGGAGGCCGAGCGCGAGACGCTCTGGCTGCGCAAGTTGCGTACCGAGCTTCTTGAACGTCTTGTCGAGGCTGAACTCGACGCGGAGAAGTCTGGCGGGAAGAAGGTGTCATTGGCCGAAATCGCGAGTGCGCTGGCGGAAGACTACGCCCAGCAGGTAGACGCGCTGGGAGAACAGGACGACCTTGCCGCCTTTGAGCGTTACATGACGTCCGTAGGCGCATCATACGACCCGCACACGCACTATCTCAGTCCTGCGCTTCAGAAAATGTTCGAGGGGGAGATGTCGCTCTCATTCTGCGGTATCGGCGTGACCATTGACACGCGCCGGACGGGGCTGTACGTGCTGGCGATCATGCCTGACGGACCGGCCGCGCGCGACGGGCGTCTAAAGCCCGGTGACAGAATCGTGGGCGTAGGCGAAGGGGACGGCCCCGTTAAAAGCGTGAAGGGCGTGCCGTCTGAAAAGGCAATTCGGATGATTTCCGGCAAGAAGGGGACGAAGATTGTATTGGAAGTCATAAAGGCTGACGGTGGCGGCGCGCGTACGCGCATCGATCTCGTGCGCGGGATTGTGAAGCTGGAAAACAACGCCGCGAAGGGACGTCTGGAGACCGTGAAGCACGGTGGAGACACCATAAAGCTCGGATATGTCAAGCTTCCGCTTTTCTACGGGATGCAGTCTGTCTCCATCTTGGACCTTTTCAAGAGCGTCCGCAGCGCAACGGCCGACGTGAACGAAGAACTCAAGAAGTTGGAGCAAGCAGGCGCGCGCGGGCTGGTGCTTGATCTGCGCGGTAACGGCGGGGGAAGCCTTCTTGAGGCGCTCATGCTCTCATCTGTCTTCATGGATGCCGGAGCGGTCGCGCAGATTCAGGACGACGATGACAAGCCAATGGAGCTGTCCGGCCTGCCCGGAATAGCTGGTGGCGGATGGTACTCCAGACCGATGGTCGTCTTGATCGACCGCGGGAGCGCGAGCGCCTCGGAACTGGTTTCAGGCGTGCTGCAGGATCGTGGGCGCGCCGTGATCCTTGGCGACAGGCAGACTCACGGCAAGGGGTCCATGCAGGAAGTCATCCAACTCGGCAAACGCCGTGGCGGGGCTCTCGTCACGCGCGGGTTCTTTTACCGTGTGACGGGATCTTCAACGCAGGTGAAGGGAGTGGCCTCGGATATAAGACTGCCGTCCGTCCTCGACGGCATCACGAAACTGGGCGAAAACAACCTGCCCAACGCGCTTCCTTGGACGAAGGTAGCCGCCGTCAAGTACGAGAAGGCGGGCGACGTGCAACGGTATGTGCCGGAGCTTGCGCGCCGGTCTGCCGCGCGCCAGGCGACCAACACCGTCTTTCAGGCGCATCTGGAGAAAGTGCGCGGCGTGGCGGAGGCCTGCAACCGCAAGTCTCTGCCGCTCGACTACGCCGCGTTCAAGGCGCAGAAGTGCCGCGATCTGCAGTGCGGTGTGGACAAGGTCGGCTTTAATGGCCTTGATGTTGATGTCGTTCCCGACGCTGACGCCTGCGATAAGAACGGTCTGCCTAAGCGCGGAAAAGACGTTGTTTTGGACGAGGCGCTCAACATCCTCGCCGACCTCGTGGAGCTGTCGGGCGGATCAGGCAAGGGCAAGTGATTTGCCTTTCGGCGAATTTGGGCGCTTGCGGCTTGTACATTGGCGCGGAAAAGCGTATAATACGCGCCGCTTTTGCGACTGGGAAAACGGAATCCCGTGAAAGTCGGGAGCTGTCGCGCAACTGTAACCGGATACGAATCCGCGCTGACCAGTGGGGCCGGGTGGTCCCGCGAAGGATGCGGAGGAGGCATGAAGCCGGAAGCCAGGAGACGCTCCCATCCGCGTGTATCAACCTTCGCTTGAAAGGCAAAGTACAGACATGAAGAATAATAGTATCGTGGTGGCAGGACTTGCCGCCACGTTGGTTGCATCCACCCCCGCGTGGGGTTTTACGTTTGACGACATACACTTCTGGGTGGGCGAGGGCACGAATCGCTGTGCCGTCGCACTCGACTTCGGCAACGAGTCGCTGGCCTGGGGGTACAAGTGGAACGGATCCTGCACGAACTTGCTGGAAGTGGTGAATCGCATCGTCGACCAGGATCATCGCCTTGTGATGGGATGCCGAGGCATGGCGAGTGCCTACGTCGACCTGTACTTTTTTGGCTATGACAAAGATGACGGTGCGGCGAGCTGGGACAAGAATACGGGGAGTACCTCAAGTACGAACGCGCTCTGGGGACTGGAACGGCAAATCTCTTCGCTGCAGTGGGAATGGTGGGTCCAGTATGGTCCGATGAACGGTTCCGCGTTTCCAACAACGCCGCAGAAGTCAAGCAGTCGTGCCGCCAATTTGATCGTCCCCGTTGATGGCGACTGGTTTGTGTTCGCAATCGGAAGTACGGTTCTTGACGAGAACTGGAACGAGTTGCCTGCGGTTCTGGACATGCCGACGGCGGCAGAGTCGCCGTACGGCTGGCGCGTGGCGAAGTCGCATGTGACTACAACTACAAAGGAATACGGGACGGATAAAACAATGAACAACGTATCGGCCGTGTTGGGACGGCCAACAGCGTATATGTCCGGGCAATGGGGGGGGCCAATCAGCCCCTACAATCCAGCTTGGCACGCGGAAGAACTGTTGACACTTGACGGCGAGGATAACTTTGTGGTGATCGAGTTCGACCATGACGTCGTGGACGACCCTGACAACCCGTTCGGGCTTGATTTCATCGTGTTCGGCAATGCGTTCGGCTATGGGTCCTCTCAGGATTATTACTCGCCGGCCTCGGATCCTTCGCATGTGACGTTCTCGGCAGGCGGGGGGCCGGAGCCTGGATTCGTGGAAGTCTCGCAGGACGGACAGACCTGGTATTCGTTTGAAGACGGTCCTTTCTGCGACGACTTTGCACCCACGCTCGGTTTCTGCTATGACGACGCGAATCCTGATACGGCGCTCTATTCGGGCAACAGATGGTGGGGGAAGATGACGGATGCCTGCTATCCGGTCGATCCGTCTCTCTCGTGGGCATCCTTGCAGGGGCTGTCGCTTGCCGAAGTCGCGAAACGCTACAACGGTTCGGCGGGCGGCACGGGGTATGACATTGACAAACTTCCCCTTCCGCGCAACGCGCAGGGACGCAAGTGGTTCCGCTATGTGCGCATTTCGGGAATGGAATCCGACACGCCCAATGATGATGGCGACTACATTACGATGCCGGAAGTCGATGCCGTGGCGGACGTGGCGCCTGTCTCGGGATACAAGAAATGGATGCTGAACAATTATTCATGGGACAAGGCCTGGCAGACGAACTTAACCGACTTTGAGGCGGTTGCGGCGAATGGACTTGCAAACGGCTTGAACTACATGTACGGGCTTGCACCGACCGATGCGGTGGCGGCGAACGTGCCGTTCAAGGTCGTGTCGTTTGAGCCGGGTGAGACGGAGCACGTTATCAAGATGCTGTCGCCGAAGCAGATGACGGCGGTGCCGAAGGGGCTTGTGGTGAAGGAGACGTCCTCGCTTGACGCTGGATGGAAGTCCGTTGTGCCGACGCTTGTGTCGTCTGAATCGCAGGGCGACGGAACTTGGCTTAACACGTTTAATGTGCCGAAGGGTGAAGGCGCGTTCTTCAAACTCGCCTTGGATGAATGAAAAGGGGCTTCACACTCCTTGAAATGATGATCGTGTTGGGGCTGGTCTCCATCGCGGCGGCGATTGTGGTTCCAACTCTCTCGGCCGTGCACGAACGCGCATTAAGCGCGAAGTGCAAGACCAACCTCCACCAGCTCGCGGTTGCGTGTCAAGGCTATGCGATGCGGGAAGGGTATCTGCCGTGGGGTTCCATTTCGCCGCAGGACCATGACAGGGGCTACTGGCAGAACGAGACATACGAATTGATATTCCCACGCGAAAATCCCGCGCTGCATGGCGTCGGTAGCTGGAGGGAGTATTCCTCGTTCTGCTGGGATTTCATAAGGAAGACGGGCGAGATGGGATGGCGCTGCGGAGAGATGTTCGGCGGCATAAACGCCGACTCTCTCTTCAGCTGCCCGAAATGCGATTCCAAGAGCGACAACTGGGACGGCAACCACATCACCGGTTACAACTACAACGTCTGCTACCTAGGTTATGTGGAGAACGACTCCAGCAAACGGTTCTACCCGACAGCCTGGAGCGAGATAAAGAACCCTGCGTCAGTTGTCGTGTTTGGCGACGGCGGCTACGCGGGCGGCCCTAACAAGTTCATGCGTGCCCCCATTCAGGACAAGGAATACGACAAGTCGTCGGCTTCGCTTCGCAAGGCGGGCACGCAGGCGTTCCGCCACGGGTGGGGAACTTGGCGCCACTGCAACATGGCGTTCCTTGACGGACACGTTGAAGAATTCCACCAGCCCTACAAATCAGGCGGCGCGAAGGGATGGGTTGACAAGCAGACCTACTCGGCCTTCATAAGTTCCGGCAACGGAATATACGGCCCGCGCGGTTTCGGAATCGCGGACGATTACACCGAGTGAGCGGCGGTCGCGACAAGCGCGCCCCTCCCCGATCGCGACAAGCGTGACCCTCCCGGATTAGACGAGCTTGCGGAAGTAGGCAATCGTCTTGGCGAGGCCTTCCTGGAGCGGGACCTTCGGTTCCCAGCCGAGCAGCTTCTTGGCTAGCGTGATGTCCGGCTTGCGGCGCTTGGGGTCATCCTTTGGCAGCGGGGCGTAGACGAGTTTGGAAGTGGATTCCGGCAGCTGGCGTAGCGTTTCCTCGGCGAGCTGCTTGATCGTGTACTCGCCAGGGTTGCCGGTGTTGATCACGGCGGTGCCGAGGCCGTGGGAGGCCATGAAGGTGTCAACCGTCGCGCGGTCGAGCTCCATGTACTTGCGGAACGCCTCGATGAGGTCGTCGCAGTACTGGAAGGAACGGGTTTGCGAACCATCGCCGAAGAGGGTGATGTCCTGGTTCGCGAGCGCCTGCATGATGAAGTTGGAGATCACGCGGCCGTCCTTCGGGTGCATGTTGGGTCCGTAGGTGTTGAAGATGCGGACCATGCGCACGTCCACGCCGTATTCGCGGCGGTAGTCGGAGCAGAGAGTCTCCGCGCAGCGCTTGCCTTCGTCGTAGCAGGAGCGTATGCCGATCGTGTTCACGTTGCCCCAGTAGGACTCCACCTGCGGATGCACGAGCGGGTCGCCGTACACTTCGCTCGTGGAGGTGTGAAGCACGCGGGCCTTCGTCTTGAGCGCGAGGTCGAGCACGTTCATCATGCCGAGTACGGAGCTCTTCGTGGTCTCCACGGGATTCTTCTGGTAGTGGATCGGCGACGCGGGGCAGGCAAGGTTGTAGATTTCGTCGAACTGCCCCCAGAAGGGCTGCGTCACGTCGTGGAGGACGAACGAAAACTTCGGGTTGCCGAAGAGATCGTAGATGTTGGACTTCGTGCCGGTGAACAGGTTGTCGAGTCCCGTCACTTCGTAGCCGTCCGCAAGAAGGCGGCGGCAGAGGTGTGAGCCGAGGAAGCCGGCGGCGCCGGTCACGAGCGCTTTTTTCGCGAGGATCATATAGACTCCTTTTCTGTCATTGGCTGTAATTATACCATAAATCGGCGGGGGTGCGGAAAGCCAGATTTAATAAATGACTGAATAGTTTCCCCGCCAAGGAGGTGATTTGGTATACTTTTGCCGTGTTCCAAAAGGAGAGGTTACAGACATGTTGAAAATATGCGGTATTACAGACGGGTATTTTGCAAGCCGGGCGGCGATGGTTGGAGTTGAATACCTAGGGTTCATCTTCTCGTCCAAGTCACCGCGCGGCATCAAACCCGATAAGGCGGCGCAAATCGTCGCCTCCGTGCGTTATCGCGCCTCTCCGTACATGGTGGGCGTGTTCACGCCGCGTCCCGTGGCGGACATCCTGCGCATCTCGGATCAAGTGGGCTTTGACGTAGTGCAGCTGCACGGACGCTATGTGCCGGCGGACGTTGCCGCAGTGAAGGCGAGCGGACGCGAGGTGTGGCTGCTTGACGACGGCGGCGACCCGTGCGCGACAGTTGCGGACGGCATCCTCATCGACGGCGTGAAAGGGGAGCAACTCGGCGGCACGGGTGTGCGTTCCGACTGGTCGCGCGTCGCGGTTGTCAAGTCCGCCGGGAAGAAGGCAATCCTCGCAGGCGGGCTTTCGGTCGAGAACATCGCCGAAGCCTACGCAACTGGCGCCGACGTGCTTGACGTCAACAGTTCGCTTGAAACCTCTCCCGGCGAGAAATCCCTCGACCTCCTCGCCCCGCTCCTCCGAAAGCTCAACGAAATCATGTGACGATTGCACGGGATAACGTGTTCCGCAACTGCGCGTTCTTGAACGGCAAGGCGTTCAACGTCAATCCACGAACTTCACCTTCGCACAGGAAAGGCTGTAGTCGCCTTTGAGCGTGGATTTTCCCTGGAAGAACAGGTAGACCTGCCCGTCGTCGTCTACGAAAAGTCCGGGGTGTCCGCTCTCCCATTCGTTCCACGAGCCCTTTGCACCGTGCGGGAACACGGGTTCGTCGCGGTAGCGGGTGAAATGTACGCCGTCTGCCGACCACGCCACGCCGATCTGTTGGCGCTCATGGTTGTACGCGCCCGCGTAGAACATGTACCAGATGTCGTTGTGCTCCACGACCGTTGGCGCCTCGATGCAGTGCATCTCCCATGGCAGATCGGGCCTGAAGAACGGAGCGTCGATGGTAATCTCCGTCCACTTGCCGCCGCCGTATCCGCCGCCGTACTTCGACCACGCCATGCCGAGCATCTGCCATTTGTTCGACGGGTCGCGCGTGGCGTACATGAGCATCAGGCGGTCACCGACCCTGTACACCTCGGCGTCGATCGCACGGCGGATGGACCAGTTGTTTGTCGGCGCGAACGCCGGCACGGAGCCGTCGCACGTGAAGTGGATGCCGTCCTCGCTCGTGGCGTGCCAGATCTGGGCGTTCTTGCTCGTGCATCCCCAGTCCTTGGCATTCCGGTCGGGTTGGTAGTGGGCCTGGTGGAACATGTGGATTTTCCCGTCGATTTTCTTCACGCACGGCGCGACGGCGGCGGAAGTGAACCGGCCTCCCTCGATCTCTATGTCGCCGATGCGCGTCCAATTGACGAGGTTGGTGCTTTCGGCGACGGCACCCCACCAGGAGTTTCGCTTGACGGGAAGGTCGCCCTTGCGGAAATGCTTCTTGTCGTAGTTCCTGATCGAGTAGTACATGAGGTAGCGTCCGTTATGGCGGATCACGGTAGGATCCTTCGAGTATGGGCTTCCTCTCTGCGCCGCGTCACCGAACTTCATCGGCAACGGCTCGAACTGGATTTCCCTGCACGGCGAATTCGCGGCGCAGATTGTCGTTGCCGAGAATGCGGCAAGGGCACATATAACCAGGCTTCTCACTATCATTTTTCTTACCATCCTGTTTCATTAACATCCCACTCGACCACCGAATGCGATGTGGCGGACAGTATACACAATCTTCCGTAGGATTACAATGTTCCTTCACGCGGATTCGGTCTCGCACCTTGACGCGCGGCGTCGAACGGTGCTATAATACCTTCATCAGAATTCAACGCTTGAAAGGAACGTTAAGATGTTAAGGTCTGTCAGATATCGCAATGTGAAAGCCGCTGCAATTGTCGCGGTGACGGCTGTGCTTTTCACACAGGTCGGATTCTGAATGGGGGCGAGCGGATGCGACACGGGAAAATGATGAAGATTGCGGCGTTCGCCGCACTTGCTCCGGCAATTGCGTTCGGCGAATCGGTTGCGCCGGTTGGCTTCAAGGAACAGTGCCAGAAGCAGTTGTGGGTGACGTACCGCAGCTTCAACAAGGAGTTTGAGCGCACGGCGCAGTTCGCCGCGATGGGCATCACGAACAGGTGCTTCTTCGCGGCGAACACGATCAACGGACTCGCCAAGCCGTACTGCGAGTATCCGCTCATCTGGAAGGGGTTCAAGGACTACGACTGGTCGGCGCTCGACGCGCAGGCAGAGGACCTTGTGAAGGCGAGTCCGAACGCGCGCTTCATGGTGTTGATCGACCTCAACACGCCCTACTGGGCCACGCACAAGTTCTGGCTCGACTCCTTCACCGACATCACCCACGCCGGCGTGATGCCCGAATGGCGCAACCGCACGAAGGAGTGGATGCTCGACTTCATCGCCTACGCGGAGAAGCGGTGGGGCGACCG
>CACZAK010000173.1 GCA_902779075.1 uncultured bacterium
AGCGTGAGCGTGAGCGCGCCGGAGGCGAGCGCCAGCACGGTGTTGAGGTTGATCGTGCTGGTCGGCGTGCGGTTCGCGCCGATCTTGCCTGCACTGAGCCCCGCCGCGTGGATCGCCGCGTTGATGCGGTCTGAGATCGCGTTCACCCGCTCGACCTTGGCGGGAAGGTCCACCGCGCTCGGCGTGATGGCGCTCGGCGCGTATTCGTAGGAGTGTCCGTTCAGCACGGCGTCAACGCGCCAGCGCGCGACGAGGTTCAGGATGCCGCGCGCCTCCGCCGTGCGGATGTCGCCCGGCGTGGCGTCGTGCATGATGTTGTAGCCGTCGGCGTTGGGGTATCCGCCGGGATACGACACCTTGTCGAGCGGAAGCGGGAACCACGACTTGCTCCCGCGCCACCCGACGAGCGAGCCGTCCTTCCACGTGCCCTGCGACGCGGCGCGGAAGCCGTGCCACGCCACGCCGCGCAGATGGTCGGGCGAGATGGCGCGTCCGTCCATGTTCGCGCAGGGCACGATGATGAAGCGGTACTTCGCGATGAGGTCGGTGAGCGCGCTGTGCGTCTTGCCGCGAAAGTCCCTGCCGGTCTCCAGCTCCTGGATGAGGTTCATCGTTCCGGCCACGCATTCGGGCTCCGCGCCGTGGACGCCCGCGAGGAGAAGGAACGTCTGTTTCGCGGGAGGGGGATTCCCCATGTAGTTCTTCCACGTGGTGGAGGATGCGCCGGCGGACCAGTTCGTCTGCGGCGGTGCGTCGGGGAAGTCGCCGTAGAAAAGCGCGTACACGGGATAGCCCAGCGGCGTGTGCGCGATGATTTCCTTGCGCGAACATTTCGTCGCCCGCTCGCAGATGTCGATGATCTCCTGCGGACGCACCTTCCAGAAGTCGGGACGCGGTTCGAGTCCGGGCAGCTCAATCGGCTTGAACCGCGTCGGCCTGATATCCGCCCCTGCCTTGGCGAGGAGCGGCAGCGCCGCACCAACCGCCATGCTGGCCATGAATTCTCTTCTGTTCATCGTTTACCGCCTTTCATTTCCCATGTAGACAACTCCTTTGTCGTGTTGACGATTGCGAACTTGGAGCTCGATCCAAGTATCAAATGGTCGAGAAGCGAGACGCCGAGCAGAGTGCCCGCCTCGCGAAGCTCCGCCGTCATGGCAATGTCCGCCAAACTCGGCGTCAGGTCACCAGACGGATGATTGTGCGCAACGACGATGGAACGCGCACCCGCCTTGAGCGCTTCGCGGAACACCTCGCCGAGATCTACCGCCGCCGTACCAGTCTGAGCACCAAGTGAAACAAGTACCGGTGCCGAGAGCGCACGACCGGCATCGTCTAGCGGCAACATGAAGAATCCTTCGCGCGCACCCACGATTGGAACCACTGCGTGAAAAAGTCGCGCCGCATCCTCCGCCGTCGCAACCTGCTCGCCTACGCATCGCGCAAGAGCGTCCGCCGCCGTCACCTGCACGGCGAGAGTGTCGGACATCTGCCACATCCCCACATTGCCCCTGCACGGAATCGGCTGGTCAAAACACGCCACCTCAGATAAATCCCACCAGTACTCGTATCCCTCGTCCCAGGGTAGGGGCACGCGTCCCGCGTGACCGCCACGCGCCGCATTGTCCCCCTCCAACCGCAAATCATTCCGCCCCCGCGCCTCGTAATCGCATGCCCCCACGATCTTCCCCGGCCACTCCTTCACGTCGCCCCAAGCGGGAATGCGTTCGAACTCCCCCTCCGGCAGCGAGGACGCCGCCCACTGCAAGAAATTACCGTACTCCTCCTTGCAAAACGACTTCGAACAACTGACAGCGCACCTCCCCTTCGCGGGCACGGGCATCGCGCTGCGGTTCTCCACGCGCTTGATTCCAAGCATGATGAGAACCGCATACGGCCCAGTGCATGTAAAGGCGGAGGTGATCATACCCGATTCACCAGTAAGGCTCCTTGACTTCATTCATAGCGGACGAATTCAGTTGCGCCGGCCCTTAACGCCTGATTGACAGATGTGGCGACAAAGCGCGACAACTCCTTCTCATCAAGGGATAGCGGTGGGCGCTTGTCTATTCGAAGTGCCGACAGCAGTTTTTCAAGCGCCAGCTCTATCCCGTTCAGCGAGACGGGGAGCCCAGCACCTCCGGTCATGACGCATCCCAAACTCGGATCCGCAAATGGATGAAGGCCCGTGAACAGCCCCATGCCGCCATGTGCGCGAAGCGTTTGGCTGAATCCGCGATCCACAAGGAACACCTCGTTTCCTGTCAGGATATCCTCGCAATGGACACCGAAATTCGCCTTTGACCGTAGAGGACGCAGCCACGCATACGTGTAGTTTGCGTAAAGAACCGCCATGGTGCGCAACGCGGCATCATCGGAATTAGCATACTGCTCTGCGAACTCCAAACGAAGGGGGCGATTCTTCTCTGCATCGAACATCACGGCAAAGTCGAAGAGAACAGACATCTGCTCTTCGTCGTCGAACATGATGCACGGCTTGCCAGTTTTCTTGTCGTCAACCACGTCGATTCCGATCGTCCTCGCCGCATGGCCCATTTCATATCCTTTCAACAACTTTGCCCGTGCCTTGTCCATGCAGTCGGACTGCATGGCATTCCTGATCCGCAGATATTCCGCCATGACGGAATTGCGCGTCTCCGCATCCTTGACCCAGTCGAACTTCCCAGTCATTGTATTCTCCTTCTTTTCAGAACAATTGTTTCACGTCACCCGCGTACCGCTTTTCTGCACGCTTGATCCCAAGCATGATGAGAACCGCATACGGCACCGTGTATGTAAAGGCGGAGGTGATCATTTCAACATGCACTCCTTTAGATCGTATTGAATCGTGTGCGACTCTCCGCCTATTTCAACACACCAACCATCAATCGATCCTTCCGGCAGGTCATACATGTCAATCTTCTCGGATATCTGCTCGTTGATCCATGCAAGGGCGGCGTTTCTGCTCTTAAACGCCTCCACATCGATCTCATCCGCATAAGCATTCATAACCTCGCGAATCGTCACAACGTATATGGGTTTCATCTTGTCTCCTTAAGGCATTGGGGATCATTAGTTCTTCACTTCTTCGACGTACTCCAAATCTATACCCATCACCCGTTTTACGACTTCTCGAACACGACAGTAGTTGTTATCATTATCCAGAACTTCGTCCGGTGTACCCCGTTCACAATCGTGAAATTTCAATGAAGACGCATGGTAGTCAACAACTCGCCGGCAAAGCTCTTCAAGCAATTCACGATCAGAAAGTCCTTCAAGGTCTCGTACATCACGATTCCACATAAGAGGCAAACCATCATGTTCAATCATTCTTTCCGGCAATGACTTAACATCAAGGACATGACTGCCCGGCGGCAAACTTTCCAACGCATCCAAAGCCACTCGTTTACTGTTGAAGTAGAATGCTGCATCAACAGACTTGGAATATGAGATGCCATTCCATCCCATTGACTCAAAAAAGCCCTCGCCGGGAGTGTATATAAGATACTCATGTGAAGGAACGCTCATCAACCCTCTCCTTTTACTCACCATAGGATCGGCCCCCATAGAACTTTAATGACTTCGAGCAACTCACCGCGCATCGCCCCTTCAACATCACAGGCATCATGCTGCGGTTCTCCACGCGCTTGATTCCAAGCATGATGATAACCGCAGACGGCCCAGTACATGTGAAGGCGAATGTCATTGGTCTTTTCCAGACTTAATTGAGTTTGAAATCACAAAAAGACATGCCGATTACTGGTTTTGCGGACATGTGAGAGAACGCACCTTGCCGTTGTCGACACCCATTGTCACAAGTTAGGGAGGTTACACACTTCGTTGATACGCTGCCAATCAAATGCAAATTGTGGTTTTCCGGGCGTTTCTTTCATTAAAGCAAGACAACGCCAAAGTATGATCTCGTCTTTAAGAAAACCGTCAAGCACGGATTTTGTATTCCCTACGGCTTTTCTTCCTGGATTTGTCTTAAGCATTCCCTTCTGCGTATATTCCTGCAACATAACCGCTTTGATTTCCTTATCGTTTTTCATTCCGCGGAATTCACAGGAGATACGCTCCAAGTCATATATCAAATCGATATGATGTCCTTCAAGCAAAACCATGCGAGTAAAGTAATCTTTGAAAAGTCTGCTTTGCGGGCCATTTGTTACGCCAAGGTGATACATTCTGATGCCTTCATCGGTGATTTCGCACGTTGAGTCCAACATTCCGACATGGTGCATAAACGGTATGCAGTTCTTTCTAACGGAGGCGTACATCGTATCGCCTTTGGTTTCGGGGTCGGCGCGCTTTATCATTTCATCAATAGCCATCTGCCGCTGGCGACCAGACATTTTCTTGATTTTTGCCACTGTCTTCTCATGATAGATTTGCGGCTTGCTACCTCTTGGCGTCAATATTACCTCGCCGATTATGTCATGGAATGGTTTTGGCGCGAGTTTCCGAAGATCCTCGGCGGGGGCTAGGACATTTTTCCAACAAGTTGCAAATGCATCTTCTTCTGACTTGCTGATTTTCTTCAGATACGCGTAATGGAGGATCAAATGGAACAACGGGATGGGCATATCCACGTAATTTGCCCAGAATCTACTATTTTGGATTTTACTATGCTTCACATTGTGCCCAATAAGGTGATCGACATTGTGAGCAAGAGCGACATCTTCTGGATTACCATTTTTATATGAAATAAGCCCGACAGGAATCTTGTCCTCAACTATTGAATTGAAGATTCCGCTAAGATGTCCCGCAATGTTGTAATCCTCAACTGTTTCAGGGATAACAAGATACGACAGGTCACTGAACTGCAAGTATGCAATGGATTGCCCCAATCCTGTCAGGATTCCTCGCTTGGTTTCTGTTGGAGGCTTGAACTCGAACGACACGACAAGATTGTTGGTCGTATCGCAGAATGCCGCATCGGGAGACGGGAAGTCTGCATCACATCCAGTTCTACAGAAATCCCTACCATAGGATCCGGCACAAGTCCAGTCCCCGTTTTTAAACTTGGCAAGTACCGAATCGGTGGCTTTCTTGGCCAGTATGTGGTGATTGAGAAGCATCATTTACCTCCAAACATTGATTTCTTCGCAAGAGCGGTGGCGTCTCCCTCTTCCCATCTGCAATTTTCGACCGTTCTAAGTCGTTCGCCGAACATCTGTGCAACGATGCACGGGAAGGCGTTTCCTACCTGTAGTGCCTGATTGATTATGGGGCCAACAAACTCGTAATTGTCAGGAAAAGTTTGAAGTCGAGCGGCCTCACGGACGGTCAACGTCCTGTTAAGCGTCGGATGCACCGGAAACGCATTATGCCCCGGCACGACTGTAGGCGCTGGTCGTTTTCTGCTCAAGCGATAGAAAACCTTACTGTAATTTGAAACCTGCGCCTTGGTTTTGACACCAACCGCAAGTTCGGGCGGAAGGCGTTTCACATCCATCTTTCCACCCTCTGGGATGTAGGCCATGCGACCAGACACAATCGCATTGTGATGAGGAGGATTGTGATTCTTGTAGCGTGCATACGTAGACTCATCGGATAGATCCATCAACGCTTCGCCGACTGTCCGATATGGTTGCTGCCAAGATTCGGGCGTTTCATAGTATTTTGGCTTCGGCCATGGGAACATCAGATTTGTCCGGGTCCCAATAAGCAGAAATCGGTGCCTTAATTGCGGAGCACCGTAATCTGCCGCATTGATGACATTTGAGTCAAGACGATAGCCTATAGAGGAAAAATAGGCCTTGATTTCCCTGACATATTCGCCGTCACGAGCCGAGACGATTCCCGGCACATTCTCCATAATGAACCATTTCGGTGATGCTATCCGCACAATGTTGGCAAATGCAAACACGAGGTTGTTGCGCTTGTCCTTGCTCACATCATGATTCTTGGTGTTCACGAACCGACGCTTGCCAAATATGGAGAATCCTTGGCACGGCGGCCCACCGACAATGAGATCAACCCCTGCGGCTTTAAGCCGTTTGCCGACGGCCTCTTGCGCCTCATTGCTGGAAAGATCCATCTGGAGACATTCATGGTCGCGGTGGTTGATGCGATAAGCCTCCGTACAGTTCTTTTCAAAATCAACACCAAGCACGCATTTGAGTCCGGCATCCTCCAATCCCTGCGTAAAACCGCCGGCACCGCAGAACAGATCTGCAAATGTCAATGTTGCACGCTTGTCTGTCATCTTCCTTGATTCTACGGCCACGCCTCTTGCGAAATGCTTGTCAGCACTAAGACCCGACGACACAGCACCCCAAAGATGGCGCTTGATAGATTCCGCGAGCTTCGCGGCGAAGAGCGGCGGAACGGCATTTCCAACCTGTATGCATTGCGAACGCCTGTCGCCCTCAAACACATACTCATCAGGAAACGTCTGGATTCGCGCAGCCTCCCGTGGCGTCAAGCTTCTGTCAAGCGTCGGATGAATAGGGAACGCATTGTTCCCTGGAACCATTGTTGACGCAACCGTGTTTCGTGAAAGCCGCTGATACGTGTTGCCGAAATTACCCCGCCGCAATTCGGGCGGCAGTTGGGCAGGAGGTGGAAGTTTTCCGCCCTCCGGTATGAGCCGATACCTGGCCGTAACGATTTCGCCATGCGCCAGCGCAATATGGTTCGGCACCTCTTCGTGTCTATCAGCTAGATCGCCTATCGCCTCGCCGACATTCGCAAATGCACGAATTCGCCCTACAGAATTTGACGAATGATGCGGAAACCTGAACTCTGTTGCTTTCCGTGTGCCAACAATTATGATTCGCTCCCGTTTCTGAGGGACTCCATAGTTTGCTGTGTTCAACACGGAAAAATATAGGTCGTATCCAATTTCCGCAAAGGCAGAGACGACTTTGTTGAAAAACCGGCCCTCGAACATCGTATAGAGTCCCTTCACGTTCTCAAAGAGGAAACATGTCGGCTTGATGTCGTTCACGATACGGACATAACTCTCAAACAAAAGATTCCGCGGGTCACCCGAATTCTTATTACCCATGTTTGAGAAACCTTGGCATGGCGGGCCACCAACGATGACATCAACTTTCTTTTCTCCTATGACATTACGAATCTGCGACGTCTGAAGTTGCCTGATGTCCACACAAAGGACGGGCGTACCAGGATTGTTTCGCCTGTACGTCTCGCAGGCCTCCTTCATAATGTCCGAAGCAAGAAGACAATTGAACCCGGCCTCTCGGAAACCGATGTCTAGACCGCCCGCACCTGTGAAGAGAGAAATGAAATTGTAGCGCGGTATTGCAGCTTCATGTAAAATCTGGAGTTCAGTAGGGTTCGGCCATAATTGGGAAAAGAAGTCCAACTGCACCGCCGCTTCGCAGATGCGGAGGCGGTTGCGCGGGACTTTGACGAGATCGGAGGGAAGGTAATGCTCGAGTGGTGCGAATTCGCCGTCGGCCTTGAACTGCTCGATGGCCTTCTTCACCTTCGCCGAGCGTCCGCCGAAGTCCGCCGTGCGCGCGATCACGAAGGGATCGTCAAGCCGTGAGCCGTAGTCGAGATGCTTCGCCCTGAAGACATAGTAGCGCGAGCCGTGCGGCGCGCCCGGTGGTCGCGCCCTACCACCTCTGCGTCTCTGCGCCTCCGCGTTAAAAGCTCCGTTCGCAGGATAACTGTATTCATCGACAAGTTCTTCGCGGGTCTTGATGCCGATGAATTCCGCCTCAAACACATGCCGTGTACCCTTTACATCCGCGTAGAGCCAAAGCTCCTTGATGGCCGCAAACGACTTTTCATCGAACTCGTCCCCGTCCTTCACGGGATAGTTGTAGATGCCGTGCCGCTTGATCCAGGCGAGCTGCCTCGCCTTGTACGTGCCTACGAGGACGGCGGCGGCGCACGGCGGTCGCGGGGCGACCGCCCTACCGGCGGCATGCTTGGACATACGCCCGCCCGTAGTTGGTGGCGGCGCGCTCGGCGAGCGCGCCCTACCAGGTGTGACCTTATGCGGTTTTCTCTTCAAAAGTCTCTGTGCCATAAATCGTTCATTCTCACTTTCAAGTGCCGCCACATATTATATCAAAAATGCGCACCCTTGCTCCACTGCGGAATACGTCGAACAAAAGTTCTTTGTTCTTTGCACTGCAACGGCACGAGGCTACCGCCTATCAGAAAATACCGCTCTGGGGCTGGATGGTCGTGGTGAACGGACGCAAGGGCGCGTCCTTGCCGATGGCGATCATGCCGCCAACAGGCCCTTCGCGGTTGAAAAGAACCGTGACCTCGACGGTTCCGCCCGAGGATGCGGGCAACGTGACGACCACGCCGTCCATGCCGTCCTTGACGACCTTCCGCGTCTGCGGGGCGGACGAAACGGATGTGTCCGCCGCCGTGAGGACATGTAGGAACCGGTCGTTCGGACGCGGCGCGCCGGGCGCAACCTCAAGCCGCCACGCGCCGTAGTAGGGGCCGCGTCCCGTGCGCTTCGACTGCTGCGCGGCGGACGCGAGAAACGCCTCGTCCGGTTCCCAGTTCCTGCCGTTTGACCAGAACTCCTTGCCGGGTCCGCCGATCTTCTCCAGCTTCGCATCCGCCGGCAGAATCATCTCGCAGAAGAGACGGCCCTTGCCGCAGTCGGCGACGGTGCACCAACCGTCCACGCGGGGCTCGTTCACGAAATGGAGCAGCCATGCCTTGCCGTCGTTCGCGTTCGCCGCGCCGACGCGGTCATAGACGACGAACGTGTCGGGCAGGAGATGGACGAACTGGCGGACGGCTTCGGTGCATTTGCTTCCGTAGAGGGATGTGGCGTCCGAGGCGATGTAGGTGAATTGGTCGTTCGTCTCGAAGGCGAGCACTTTCGCGCTGCCTTTGTACATGCCGCCGTCGTTGAACTTTCCCTCGGGTCCGTTGTAGACGGGGCCCCAATAGGCCGGGATGGGTTCCTTCGGACGGCGGATGAGGATGCAGTTGTGGGCGATGGTCTGCGAATAGTAGTAGCGCAGGTTCCAGTCGGTCTCCACGCCGCGCGTGCCGGAGTCGATGGCAAGGAAGTCGTGCTTGTAGATGGTGAAATTGTTCTCGTCATAGTGCTTGTGCTGACGGAGCGACGCGCCGGCGGTGAAGGTGCAGTAGGTGGAGTCGGGCTTCCAGCCCGAACGCATGATGAACTGCCCGAGCCCCTCGAAGTGGCGCGCGTGGAGCGGCAGGTTCTCGAGTTCGGCGTCCGAATACGGTTTCACGCCGTCGTCCCCTCCGCCGAAGAGGAAGGGATACACG
>CACZAK010000174.1 GCA_902779075.1 uncultured bacterium
ATCCTCGACGACAGCTCGAACCTCCAGGAGACGTACGACCCGTCGCACGACATCTGGCAGCACATCGACCCGTCGGACGTGATCAACGCGATGGACTTCAAGAAGCTCCGCCGAATCCACATCAAGGGCACGCGCAATTTCCCGAACGACGCGGAGGCCGTCAACTGGGGCCGCCTATTCCCGCGCCAGCGCGTGAACGACGCGCTCGCCGCGAAGGCCGGGCTTCCGGCTCTCCCGCCTGATTCGCAGGGCGGTAACTGGGACCGCATGAACTACGAGCCGCGTCTCCCCGGCTTCGGCGGCAGCGACTCCTGCGACTGGACGAAGTTCCTCGAAACCTTGATGGCGAAGGGCTACAAGTACCCGTTCGTGATTGAGAACGAGGGCTGCAACTCGTCCCACACCGGCAACATGGGCGCGACGATGCAGGGCTTCAAGGCGACGATCCTCAACACGGCTCCGGTCGTATGGCCTCTCGGCGAAAACGGCTACGCATTCGACACGTCCGCGCTCAAGCCGATGGCTCGTACGCGCACGACGGACATCCCAGTCGTGACGATGAAGGACCTCGGTGCCTGACGCGCCGAGCCCATAAGGGCTTCTTTAGATGAAAAAGCTTCTCTGCACCTTCCGCATCGGATTGTCGATAGCGGTAATTTCGTTTGCTGCAAACGCGATTCTTCCGGCAAGTGGCGCGGTGTCGTATGTCGTTGACGCCAAAGAAGGACCAGAGAAGGCGAAATGGGCCGATGACGTGTTGGCGCTCGCCGATCCGTTCATCGGCTCTGGCGGCACGGGACATACCACCCCGGCGGCCGCGTATCCGTTCGGCATGGTCCAACCAGGTCCAGACACCAGCCATGCCGGATGGGAACACTGTTCTGCCTACCAATACGGCGACAAGCGCATCCGGCGCTTCTCGCAGAACCACCTGAGCGGAACCGGCTGCGCGGAATTCACCGACGTCGCATTCATGCCCGCAGCCGGCGATCCCGCTGCGGCGCTGAAGCGCGACTACGGCGCCCGCTTCGACAAGGCGACGGAAAAGGCGTCGCCGGGCTACTACGCCGTCACGCTCGCGTGCGGGACTAAGGTGGAGGCCACGTGTACTAAGCACGTGTCGGTCTTCCGCTTCACGTTCCCGAAGGACAAGAGGGCGTCGCTCCTCTTTGACCCGTCCTGGTCGTTCTCGGATATAAAATCCGCCGAGATAACGCCGATGAAGGAGAGGCGCGTATCGGGTCATGTTGATCGCCACGGTTGGCCTGGCCACGAATACTGGTTCGCGTGGGAAATCTCGGCCGAACCGCTGCGCGGGCGGATCGTCAAGGAGGCCAAGGCGGAGAAGGGGAGCGTGCCGGTGTATGCGTATGATTTTGACGTTGGCAAGGGCAATGTCATCTACCTCAAGGTCTCGCTCTCGCGTACATCCGCCGAGGGCGCTCGCCGCAATATCGAGAAGGAAGTGCCTGGCTGGGACTTCGACGGCGTTCTCGCGTCCAACCGAGTCGCCTGGCGCGGAATCCTTGAGCGCGTGAAGGCGAAGGGTACGAAAGACCAGCTCAAGGCCCTCTACACGTCGGTCTACCACCTCTGCTTCCAGCCGAACACGATCTCGGATGTCGGCGAGCCCGATCTCTATTCAACGTTCTCGTGCTGGGACACGTACCGCGCGGCGGGTCCGCTCTACACGATTCTCACGCCAGAATACGTGCCCGCGTTTATCAACTCGATGCTCTGGCACTTCGACCAGAACGGACACCTTCCCGTCTGGACGCTCTGGGGCAAGGACAACCAGTGCATGATCGGCGTCCATTCCGTGCCGATGATTGTTGATGCGTATTTGAAGGGCCTTGGGGAACGGGGAATGGGGAATGGGGAACGGGTGGACTGGGAGAAGGCGTGGCGGTGCGTGGAAAAGACGCTCACGGAGAACCGCGGCCGGCATAAGGCGAGGTACGAGCTTATTGAGAAGTACGGCTATTACCCGTGCGACATCGTGAAGGACGAAAGCGTGTCGCGTCTTCTCGAGGACTGCTACGACCAGGCGTGCGCCGCTCGCTTCGTGAAGTCTCTCGGCAAGGAACGCGAGGCGAAATTCTTCCGCGACCGCTCGCTCAACTGGACGAACGTGTTCGACAAGACGACGGGCTTCATGCGCGGCAGGGATTCCAAGGGCGCATGGCGCAAGGACTTCGATCCCTACAAGATCAGCCACATCAGGCACTGTGACTACACCGAGGGCAACGCCTACCACTGGAACTGGCACGTGATGCAGGACCCCGATCTGCTCGTCGGCATGCTGGGCGGACGGGATGCGGCGGTGCGGCGTCTGGGAACGCTGTTCACGGACAACTCAAAGAAGGGCCTAGACGCGATTCCGGACGTCACTGGCCTGATCGGGCAGTATTGCCACGGCAACGAGCCGAGCCACCACAACATCTACTTCTTCTCGCTGCTTGGGCGGCGCGACCTTGCGGCGCAGTACATCCGGCAGGTGATGGACACGCAGTACCAGACGACGCCGACGGGCCTCTGCGGCAACGACGACTGCGGGCAGATGAGCGCATGGTACATCTTCAGCGCAATGGGCCTATATCCATTCGACCCGTGCGGAGGCAACTACGTACTGGGTGAAGCGCAGATGGAGGAAATCTCCATCGACGTCGGTGGCGGCAAGCGCTTCCGCGTGGTCTCCGAGTTGCCAGGCGAGGTCTCAGCCTCCGTTGAACTCAACGGACGCAAGCTGGACGGCGTGACGGTCAGCCACAACGACATCATGAAGGGCGGTACGCTTGGCTTCGTCGGAGGAACTTCGGAGTATGACTACGTCTTCGACACGTCCGGAGCCCCCGAACTCGCCGCATGGACGAAGCAGAACATCGTACACGTCGTCCGGGAATGGTATCCAAAATTGGTGGAGATGTTTCCGTCGGAAGGCTGGAAGGCGAGCAGAAAAGTCAAATTCCGTTTCACGAATGAAGCGGACTACCCTGCGTATGCGTCGGCGAACTGCGTGACCTTGGGGCGTCCCTGGTTCAAGAAAAACCCCGAAGACATCGGTTGCATCATACACGAACTGTTCCATGTCATCCAGGGAGGGTATCGCAATTCGCCCGAATGGCTGACGGAAGGCATTCCCGACTATGTCAGGTTCTATCTCTTTGAACCAGAATCGCACGGATGCGACATGGTCCTTCGCTCCGCCGAGGCGCGTTACGACGGCAAATACCGTGTCTCCGCCAACTTCCTCGACTTCGTGGAGCGTCGGCATCCGGGTGTCGTGAAGGAGCTGAACGCGCTCTGCCGTCAGGGTAAATACGATGAAGAGACCTATTGGAAGAAGCGCACCGGCAAGACGGTCAAGGAGCTGGAGACGGAGTGGAAGAGCCAGGGGAACGGGCCTTTCAAATATTATCGCTTCTGCGTTGACGCCACAAAGCGCCCGGCCTATTGCACGCAGCTTTCCGAAATTACGCTGCTAGACGCGAACGGCAAGAAGATTCCAAACAGTGAGTTCAAGCTCAGCTTCGAGGCTGGCGATGGGGCGTTTGGCGACGGCGAGACGCCGGACAAGGCCGTGGATGGCGACGTCAACACCAAGTGGCTTGACTTCAGGGCCAATAGCGGTGCGTCGGCCTCGAGCCGCGCTTCTGTCTGGCTGCAGTTCAATTTCACCTCCCCCGTGAAGCTCTCGAGCTACAGGTGGTGTACGGCCAACGACTTTGAGGAGCGTGACCCCGCGGCCTGGAGATTGCTCGGATCGAATGACGGCACTACCTGGGTCGTGCTAGACAAGGTCGAAGGGTTCCGCGCGACGTCAAAACGCAATCGGTTTGCCTTCGGCAGGCGCTTGCGGTAGAGCTAACCGCGGGGGAAATGATATACTATTATCATCCTTTCAAGTAACAAGTTGGAGCCAACGACAAAATGAAACGATTGCAGACAAGAGAAATCATGGCCGGGTGCGCGCTGATGGCCAGTGCAGCCTGTGCGTACCAGGTGGGCGACCGCGTGAGCGGCTTCGAGGTGACGGCCGTCACGCCGGTTCCCGAGGTGAAGGGCACGCTAGTGCGGATGACCTATCCGAAAAGCGGCGCCGACCTCGTGTGGCTCGACCGCGATGACGACAACATGACCTTCTCGATCGCGTTCCGCACGATTCCCGAGGATGACACGGGCGTCGCCCACATCCTCGAGCATTCCGTGCTGTGCGGATCGGAGAAGTATCCCGTGAAGGAGCCGTTCGTCGAACTGCTCAAAAGCTCCTTCGCGACGTTCCTCAACGCCTGGACATCCTCCGACTACACGGCGTATCCGGTCTGCTCGCGCAACCGCAAGGACTTCCTCAACCTGATCGACGTCTACATGGACGCCGTGCTCCATCCCCTCAGCGTGAAATCGCCCCTCCCGTTCCGTCAGGAGGGTTGGCACTACGAGGTGGACGACGAAGGCAATTTCAGCCGCAACGGCGTTGTGTACAGCGAGATGAAGGGCGCGTTCGCGAACCCCGAGCGCCTCCTCTACCACGAGCTACGCCGGATGCTCTTCCCCGACAACACCTACCGCTTCGTCTCGGGCGGCGATCCCGCGAGCATCCCCGACCTCACGTTCGAGAAGTACAAGGACTTCTACTTCCGCCACTACCATCCGTCCAACGCCCGCATCTTCCTCGACGGCCGCGTGGACCTCCCCGCCGTGCTCGCGAAACTCGACGCGTACCTCGCGCCCTACGGGCGCCAGGCCGTGGACGCCTCCGTGCCGTTCCAGAAGCCCATCTCGGCGTCCAAGACGATCGCATACGAAATCGCGCCCGGTGACAATCCGGCGGACAAGACGCTTGTCGCCGACTCCTGGGTGTTTGCGTCGTGGAAGGACCGAGAGAAGGGGCTGGCGTTCGACGTACTTTCCGACGCGCTTGCCGACTCCAACGAAGCGCCGCTTACGAAGGCGCTTCTCTCGCGCGGGCTCTGCGAGGACGTGGCCCTCTGGTGCGGCGGCAACGAACAGCGTGCGGCCACGTTCTACGCGAAGAACGTAAAGGACGGCAAGGCCGATGAAGTGCGCCGCGTGATGCGCGAGACACTGGAGGGCCTTGCCGCAAAGGGCCTCGACCATGCCCGCATCGCGGCGATCCTCGACCGGCATGAGTTCCGCGAGCGCGAGAAGGACACGGGCGACACCCCGCGCGGACTCGCCTACTTCTCCGACGCGATTGAGGCGTGGATGTACGGCGGCGACCCGACCGATGCGTTCCGCCACGCCCACCTCTACGCATCGCTCCGCGCGAAACTGAAGACGGGCTGGTTCGAGAAATTCCTGCGCGAGACTCTGCTTGAGAATCCCCATCACGTGCAGCTCACGATGACGCCCTCCGCCACCCTCGCGACCGAGCGCGCCGCCGCCGAAAAGAAAGAGCTGGTGTCCATCAAGGCCGGCTGGTCGAAGGAGAGGCTCGAGGGCGAACTCGCCCTCGCACGTGAACTCACCGCGTTCCAGAAGCGCCCCGACGCGCCGGAGGACCTTGCGAAACTTCCGCGTCTCGCCGTGGCTGACGTGCCCGTACGCGGGCCGGAGCGCGTGCAGAAACTGACGCAGCTCGATTGTGGCGGTACGGTGCCCGTACTCTCCCCCCACACCGGCGCGAACGGCATCACCTACGTGAAGCTCTACTTCCAGCTCCATGGCCTCACGCGCGAGGAGCTTGCGGACGTCTATCTGCTCACCGCCCTCATGGGCGAACTTGCCACGCGGAACCATTCTGCGCTGGCGCTCCGCAGCGAAATCGACTCCAGACTTGGCGGTTTCAACGTGTCGGTTGACGTTCAGGGGCGGTCTGACGGCGAGGCGGCGGCCTACGTGGTGGTGACGGCGAGCGCGCTTGAGGAGAAGAAGGACGAGATCATCCGCCTCGCGCCGGAAATCCTGCTCGGGACGAAGTTCGACGACGAGAAGGCCATCGGCAAAATCCTCCGCCAGCTGCGTCGGGCCAAGGAACGCGGCACGATGGGCCTCGGCGCGCGCATCTACGCCCGCCGCCGCGCGCAGGCTGCGCTCTCCGA
Organism: uncultured bacterium; assembly: GCA_902779075.1. Next base: position 6,063 of record CACZAK010000174.1, read on the forward strand.
ACGCGGCCTCCGCGTGGATATCCTCTTGGGACTTGCGCAGATTCGCCACCTCCAGAAGCTCGACGACGCCTACGCGAAGGACGGCGCGGCGATCTGCAAGCGCCTCGACGCGCTCCGGAACCGCATCTTCCTCTCCTCGCGCGTCGCGCTCTGCTGTCTTGCGGACAACACGCCCGCCGACTGGGCGCGCGGCCTGCTCGCGACGATCCCCGAATCGCCGGCCCAGTGGCGCTTCGCGCCCTACGGTTTGCCGCCGAAGGTGGCGGAGGGTTTCCGCACGCCCGGCAAGGTCGCGTTCGCCGCGAAGTCGTCCCGTCCCGGCCCCTACGTGGGCAGTTCCGTGGTGGCCGCGCGCATTCTTTCGCTCGACTACCTCTGGAACGAGATCCGCGTGCGCGGTGGTGCGTACGGTTCTAATTTCCATGTGCGTCCGGACGGCGACGGCGGCTATCTCTCGTGGAACGACCCCAAGCCCGGCCGCACGCTCGGCTGCTACGACAAGTCTGGCGACGCGCTGCGCGCGTTCGCGAAGAGCAACGCCGCGCTCGACCGCTATATCGTGAGCGCCGTCGCGTCCACGGAGCCGTACGAGACGCCGAGCACGGAAGTGGAGAGCGCCGCGATGCGCTACCTGCAGGGACGCACGCCCGAGGATGTCCAGCGTCTGCGCGCGGAGATGCTCCGTACGACGAAGGGCGACTTGATGAAGTTTGCCGACGTGCTCGACGGCCTGACGAAGGACGCTTCCATCTGCGTGATCGGTGGCGGTGAGGCATTTGACACCGCCACGAACCTCCTGCAGCGCGTCGAGTCCGTGCAATGACGCGCCGTGCGCTCATCGCTGCGCTGGTGGTCCGCTGTTGCTTGGTCTGCCTGGCGGCCGGGGACGCGCCGCGCATCGTGAGCTGCGCGCCCGCCGCGACGGAGACGATCTTCGACCTCGGCGGCCAGGGATGCCTCGTGGGGCGCAGCTCCGCATGCCTCTACCCGGCCGCCGCCACGAACCTGCCGAGCGTGGGCGCTTACTCCGCGCCGTCGATCGAGCGAATCGTGTCGCTTGCGCCCACGCATGTCGTGATGACGTACCTCTCCGACCCGTCGATGTCGAACCGCCTTGAGCGTCTCGGCATCCGCGTGCTGCAGTTCCCGTGCGAGCGACTGGCGGACTACGCGCCGATGCGCGCGCGCCTCGCCACACTCTGCGGGATCCGTCCGCGCCGAATGCTTGCCGTCGTGCAGCGCGAGCCGATGATCGTGGCGGGTAGGAATACGCTGCCGGACGACGTGCTCGCCGAGGTCGGTTGCGCGAACGCCGTAACGAACCGGTATGGCTACTTCTTGTTGACGCCCGAGGCGCGCGTGAAGCTCGCTGCCGACGGCGAGGTGGATTTCAGCATGGACTACGATCTCACGCGCCTGGGGCCGAAGCTGGCGGGGGCGATTGCGGAGTTGCGGGGGAGGGTGGGGGCAACGGGCGGGACGCCCGTTGCTGCATTTGCGGGCGAGACGCCCGCCACCCCGAAAATTTACGAGTCGCTCGTTGCCCCAGTGGCCGACGCGCTTTTCTGGTTGCGGGTGTGGCGCGTATTGGCGGGGTTGCTCGTGGGGGCGTCGCTGGCGCTTGCGGGGGCGGTGCTTCAGACCGTGCTGCGTAATCCGCTTGCGGATCCTTTTGTGCTGGGCCTTTCCGGCGGGGCGTCGCTCGCGGCAGCGGCGGTGCTGGCGACGGGACTTGCGGCAGTCGGCGCGTTCGTGTTGCCGGTGGCGTCCTTTGCGGGCGCAGTGGCGGCGCTCCTCGTGGTCGCGGCCGTTGCGCGAGCGGCGGGGGGAGGACCCGTCACGCTGATTCTCTCCGGCGTCGTGATGGGCGGCATCACCTCGTCGTTCCTCATGCTCATTCTCACGTTCTCGGAGTCGCGCGCGCTGCAGTCCGTCACCTGGTGGATGATGGGCAACCTGTCGAGCGCGGAACCCGCGCAGCTCGCCGTCACGGGTGCGTGCGCGGGAGTGGCGGCCGTGGTGCTGCTCGCGCAGGCGCGGCGGCTCAACGCGCTCGTATTGGGGGCGGACTACGCGCGCACGCTCGGCGTGCGCACGGAGCGCGTGGTGCCGCTCGTCCTCGGCGCGGCGTCGCTCGCCACGGCGGCGGCCGTGTCGCTAGCGGGCGTAATCGGCTTCGTGGGACTCATCGTGCCGCATGCCGTGCGCCGTCTTGCGGGCGCGAACCACCGCGCGCTCCTGCCGCTCAGCGCGGTGGGGGGCGGAATCTTCCTCGTCGCCTGCGACCAGGCGGGACGTCTCTTCGGCGAAGTCGAGGTGCCCGCCGGCGTCATCACCGCCCTTGCGGGCGGACCGTTCTTCCTCTACCTGCTCATACGCCATGCCCGAAATCAGAAATAGAACCGTCCGATACGGAAAGGTCGTCGCGCTTGACGACGTGACGTTCGCCGTGCAGCCCGGCGAGCGCGTGGCGGTGGTGGGTCCGAACGGGTCGGGCAAGACCACGCTCCTGCGCGCGCTGGCGGGTCCGGGCACCGCCGTGGTGCCGCAGAACGTGCCGACTGACCTTGCGCTCGTGTGTCGCGAATTCGTGATGCTCGGACGCACGGCGCACCTCTCCGCCTGGCACGCGCCGTCGCGCGCGGACGAGGAGGCGGTCGACCGCGCCCTTGCGTCCGTGGACGCCGCCGACCTCGCCGGACGGCGCATGGACGCGATTTCGGGCGGAGAGTGCCAGCGCCTCGCGATTGCGCTCGCGCTCGCCACGGAGGCCCCTGTGCTGCTCCTCGACGAACCCGCCGCGCATCTCGACTTCCGGCGCCGCGACGAACTGATGGCGCTTCTCGCGCGGCTCGACCGCACCGTGGTGATGACCACGCACGAGCTGCCCTTTGACACGGATTTCTTCACGCGGGTGCTCCTGCTCGCACGTGGGCGAATCGTCGCGGAAGGGCGTCCGGAGGACGTCCTCTCCTCCGAGAATATCGCCGCCGCGTGGGGCGTCCCCGTGAAACTCCGAACCGTCCGTTGCGCATCCGTGTAGACGGTTGCGCGCAGAGAGGAAGGTCCGGGACGGATTCAAGATCATCGTGAGGTAGCTGATGGTATCAACTTTCCAGAACGGTGTGATGTATGCGTGCTTCGCTGTATTGGCGTTGCTTGCGTGCGTATGCATG
>CACZAK010000175.1 GCA_902779075.1 uncultured bacterium
GTCACGATGTCTTCGACAAGCGGCGAGACGTTCGCCCTCGACGGCTTCACGCTCACGAACGGCGTCGTCAAGATCGCCACCGGCAACCACTATTTCGCGCCGAACGGCAGCTTCACGCTGTGCGGAAGCGGAACGGAAGTGAGGATAGAAGGCACCGACGGTCCTGTCCTCAACTTCGCGCGCGGCGATTCGGAAGGGAAGATGCACGTGAAGATAGCAGACGGGGCGCGTCTCTACAGCCATTCGAGCCAGGAGAGCGTGTATGTCGCGAGCGGCTCCGGCGTGAGCGAAGTGACGATAGAACTCCAGAACGGCGGACGGTTCCATCCGGACAACTGCGACACCCAGTTTGGGCGCAGCGGCAACACGGCCATCATGTTCGGCGAAGGCTCGTGGGTCGACGTGAACCGCAACGCATTCTACCTCGTCGGCGATTCGGCCGGAGCGGTCGCGACGGTGAACATAACGAACGGCGAATTCAAGGCCGGCCTCGTCTGCGGCGGTATGTCCGGCTGGGAGTCGGCGCCCGATGTGTCCGTTGCCGAATTCAACATGAAGGGCGGCACGCTCAATGTGCGCGGACTTGTCGCATACAACATCGCGAGCTTCAGGGCGGTCCTCGACGGCGTGACCATCACGCCGGACCAGGACAACGACGACTTCTTCAAGGTCGACGGCTACGCCGGCGGCGGCACTCCGTTCAAGATCGGCGAGGACGGCATCGAGTTCACGACCGACCATGCGATCGGCATCGCGCAGACGCTCGCCGGCGAAGGCGGCATAACCGTGTCCGCCGGCACGCTCACGGTGACGACAAACCAGGCGTACACGGGCGCGACCGTCTTGAAGAGCGGCACCACGCTCACCGCCACGGGCATGGAGTTCGCCGGCTCCATTTCACTCGAATCCGGCGCGTCCATAACGGTTCCGGAAATCGCGGAAGGCAAGAAGTTCGTCAGAATCGCCAAGGCCGCCGCTTTCGAAGGTGTCGACGAAACGGAGAAAGACGACGACGGCAATCACTTCTTTACGACGTTCGACGGATGGCTGTGCTACGGTCGCAGGCCCGGATTCTCCTTGAAAATAAGGTGAAACGGCATTTGGCCAGAAAAGACGGTAAGATGAAGACAGGAGTCGTTTTGGCTGGTGTTGTCGCCTTGTTCGCGAAAGCCGCAGTCGCGGCCGAATGTCCGCCAGGTTGCAGACCGTATTCGCGTCCGGCGGCCGAAAAGCGCACATTGCGCTCGGAAACCGTAGACAGGGCGGTTGCCGCAGTCGCAGCGAAAATAGGCGACCAGCGCATCAGGAAGATGTTCGAGGCATGCTACCCGAACACGCTTGACACGACGGTGAAGGGCAAAGGCTACGTCATCACCGGCGATATAGACGCCATGTGGCTCAGGGACTCGGGCCAGCAGGTATGGCCGTATCTCAGGTTCGCGAAGGACGACCCTGCCGTGCGGAATCTCGTCCGCGACCTGCTTGTGCGTCAGTTCGACTGCCTTTTGCACGACCCCTACGCCAACGCCTTCTACGACGACGAAAAGCGAGAGAGCCAATGGAAGAGCGACAAAACCGAAATGAAGCCGGGGGTGCACGAGCGCAAGTACGAGCTCGACTCCTTGTGCTATCCGCTGCGCCTTGCGCATGGCTATTGGAAGGCTACGGGCGACAAAACCCCCTTTGGCGACAGATGGCTCGATGCCGTCGGAACAGTCCTTGCGACGATGCGCGAGCAACAGCGGAAGGGCGGACAGAGGACGTCCTACCGCTTCGAACGCGAAAACGCGAAGGCGACCGACACCTTGACGAACGCCGGCTGGGGCCCGGAAGTAAAGCCCGTCGGACTGATAGCGAGCGCGTTCCGTCCTTCCGACGATTCGTGCACGTATCCGTTCCTCGTGCCGTCGAATTTCTTCGCCGCAGACGTCCTTGAGAAGACGGCGGAAGTCCTCGAGAGCGCGAACGGAGCGAAGCGCCTTGCGGACGAGTGCCGCGCCCTCGCCGGAGAAGTCCGCGAGGCGCTGCGCAGCCACGCCGTGGTCAAGACGGAGAAGTACGGCGAGATCTACGCGTTCGAGGTCGACGGACGCGGCGGGGCGCTTTTGATGGACGACGCCAACGCACCGTCCCTTCTTTCGCTTCCCTACCTGTGCGGCGTCGACAAGGACGATCCCGTGTATCTCAACACGAGGCGCTTCGTCCTGAGCCGCGACAACCCCTTCTGGTTCGAAGGCAAGGCGCTGAAGGGAATAGGCTCGCCCCACACGGAGAAGGGGCGCGTCTGGCCGATGTCGATCATAATGCGCGCGCTTACCGCCCAGACGTCCGGAGAGGCGAAAGAGTGCCTTTCGGCGCTCGCGAACTGCACCGCCGGAACCGGCTTCATGCACGAAGGCGTGGACGCGGACGATCCGGCGAAGTATTCGCGAAGCTGGTTCGCCTGGGCCAACACGTTGTTCGGGGAACTCGTCTGGAACATGGTGTCTCGCGGCGAGATAGAGCCGCCTCCGAACGATTTGTCCTCATGGGTGCGACCCGAAATCGGCACGGGCGGGAACGGGCATGCGTTTCCGGGCGCGGCATATCCGTTCGGATTGGTCCAGGCCGGACCCGACACCGGCTGCGACGGGTGGGGACATTGCTCGGGATACCGCTTCGAAGAGAAGGAAATCAAAGGCTTCTCGCAGACGCACCTCAGCGGCACGGGATGCACCGACCTCGGCGATTTCCTGTTCTTCCCGTATTGCGGCCCATCGCGCGAAGACGGTTTTTCGAGCGATTTTGACAAGGGTTCGGAAACGATGGAGCCCGGCTATTACGCGGTTGACCTCGGCAGGTCCAGGACGCGAGTGGAGGTTTCCGTAAGTCCGCACTGCGCGATATACCGCTTCACTTTTCTCGACGGAGGCGGCGCGAACATAATGTTCGACAACCAGTGGGCGATCGGCGATCCGGGCAGGGATCAGATGCACGACGTCAAGATCTCCGACGACGGCAGACGCAGATTCGAAGGCGAGAAGCGGCGCTGGGGATGGGTGCACAGGACTTTCGCATTCTCGCTTGAATTCGACAGGGACTGGTCCGGCTTTTCCGATCTGCCCGCCACCGGCGGCAGACGCGACGCGGGACGCCGCAATTTCCGGTTCGACATGAAGCGCGGCGAGACGCTGACCATGAAGATCGGCCTGTCTTCTGTCTCGCCCGGAAAGGCCCGCCGGAATCTCGACGCGGAAATCCCCGGCTGGGACTTCGCGAAGACGAAGGCGGACGCGAGGGCGGCGTGGAACGGGATGCTTTCGAAGATGACCGCCAAAGGCGGCGCGGCGGAACTCGAGACTTTCTACACCGCGCTGTACCATCTTTTCCTGCAGCCCGTGAACATGGCCGACGTCGACGGCGAGTATCGCGGCGACGAGGATATAGTCAAGAAGTCCCCCTGCGGCGAATACTACTCGACTTTCTCGTTCTGGGATACCTTCCGCGCGGCCAATCCGCTGTACACGATTCTCGTGCCGGAGAAGATAGCGCCGATGGTCGCGTCCTGCGTCGAGCACCAGAGCATCGCCGGATTCCTGCCGATCTGGGCGTTGTGGGGCAAGGACAACCAGTGCATGATCGGCACGCACTCGATTCCTCTGCTCGCCGACGCCTATTTCAAGGGACTTCTCGGCGGCAACGATCCGGAACGCGTTTACCGGGCCATACGCGCCACTCTGCGCGAGAACCACCCCCGCCGCCAGAAGGAGAACTGGGACGTGCTCGACAGATACGGATACTATCCATTCGACAAGATAAGGTCGGAATCCGTCTCGCGCCTGCTGGAATGCGCATACGACGACTGGTGCGCTGCGAAGATGGCGAAGGCGCTCGGACACGCGGATGACGCCAGGTTCTTCGCGAAGAGGGCGGGATACTGGAAAAACGTCATAGACCCTTCGACGGGATTCGCGCGCGGACGCGACTCGGCGGGCAACTGGCGCGAGCCGTTCAATCCGTTCGCGCTCGGACATGACGCAAGCCGCGAGAACGACTTCACGGAGGGCAACTCCTGGCAGTGGACGTGGCACGTGCTGCACGATCCGGAAGGGCTCGCCGCCGCGCTGGGCGGCAAGGCGAAGGCCGCCTCGAAGCTCGAAGCGCTCTTCGCACAGCCCGAAAAAGCGGAAGGCATGGGGTTCACTTCGGACGTGACGGGACTCATCGGACAGTACGCCCACGGCAACGAGCCAGGACACCATACGGCGTATCTGTTCAGGTATTTCGGCAAGGGCTGGCGCACGGAGGAGCTCGTGCGCGAGATCTGCGACAAGTTCTACAGGGCCGCCCCCGACGGGCTTTGCGGCAACGAGGACTGCGGACAGATGAGCGCATGGTACCTGCTTTCGGCGGCGGGATTCTATCCGCTGAACCCCGCGAGCGGCGAATACGTGCTCGGCGCTCCGCAGTTGCCGAAGGTGTCGTTCGATGTCGGGAACGGGAAGCGGTTCACCGTCTTGGCGAAGAACCTCTCGCGCGAAAACAAGTACGTGAAGTCCGTCAGGCTAAACGGTCGTCCGCTTGCGGGATTCGTCTTGAGGCACAAGGATGTCGCAAAGGGCGGAAAGCTGGAGTTTGAAATGAGTCCAGTCCGCGAGCGGAAAGGGGACAGGTGATGGTTCTTGCGGTAATCGCGGCCGTGTGGTTCGACGCGTCCGTCCCCGGATGCGGAGAATGGACCGGATCGTCGGACGCGGACAATCTCAAATACTCGCTGGTCGCAGCTCGTCCGGCGTCGGACCGTGTCGCGACGGTCCGCTTCTCGGCTCCTACGGAATGCGGAGAATATCTCCCGGAGCCGCAAGGCGGCGTTTCACTTGCAGCGTTCGACGGCAGTTTCTGGTGTCTTGCCGAAGAAGACGGCACTAACACATGGGCGCGCCTTTCGGGGGCGGCTCCAGACGGCGGGGATGCCGTGTCTATCTCGGTTTCGTTCAGGCTTTCCGGCGATTCGCTTGTCGCGAGATATTGCATAGGCCAAACTGTCCTCGTCGATGCGTCCTCGCGGGAATGGATTCCGCTCGCTTTCGGCGGCGACGCTGCGGAAGTAGCCTCGTTCGCCTTTGGCGGCGTCAGTAGCGTCGATTCCCTTGCCGGAGACTACGAAAGCGACGGTGCGACCGTCGCGTTTTCGTGCCCTGCGGTCGAGGGTGCCGCGCTCGTCTCCGCAAGCGTCGCGGGCACGGCGCTGGAAAAGGACTCAAGCGGCGCGTTCGTTGCCCCCGCCGGAAGCGTGGCGACGCTGGAGTTCGCCGCAGAGACAGGCTATTTGATAGGCTCGCCATACGCCGGCTACGCGGTGGGCTATGAGGATTCGGTCTGTCCGGAGGATTCGCTCCCGCGCGTCTATGCGGCGAAGGACGTCATACGCATAAACGAGATAATGGCGTCGAACGGCGACACGCTCGCGACCGCTCGGGGCGGCAAGGAGCTCGACTGGATCGAAATACGCAATTCGGCGCCGTTCGAAGTAGACCTCGCAGGCTGGTATCTTTTCGACGGCCCCGACAAGAAAATCTCGAAGTGGACGAAGATAGAAGGAGACTGCACCATTCCGTCCGGAGGCTGCAAGATTGTCTGGGCAGACAAGTCGTACGAATCGTTCGATGAGAGCGAGGCGTATGTGCGCATCGGACTTTCCTCTTCCGGAGAGCCGTTGTTCATCGCCGACACCGCGGGAGGACTGGTGCACAGGGTGGACTTCACCGAGGCGATAAAGGACTTTTCTCAGGGGATTGGACAGTCTGGCGGTCTAGTCTACTACAAAGCCCCCACTCCGGGCGCGGATAACGCCGAGGATGAGTACACGGCGCCGACGGATCCGGTCGAATTCTCCGTCGCGCATGGCTACAAGACGGATTCCTTCGAAGTCGAAATCTCTTGTCCGGCCAACGGCGAGGCGGAAATACGCTACACGCTCGACGGCACGTCGCCGACATCGGCAAGCACGCTCTACGAAAGACCGGTCGCAGTTTCCTCGACGACATGCCTGCGCGCAGCGGCGGTCGACGGACAAAGCATACTCCAGCGCGACAACGCGGCGACGTACATCTTCCTCGACGACGTGCTGTCGCAGGATTCATCGGTCCCCGAAGGGTTCCCCGCGGACGGCGAGGTGAACGGGCATGCGTTCCGCTACGGCATGGACCAGTCTGTCGTGAACGGGAAAGACGGCGAAAGGCTGGTGCGCTCGTTCACGAACGGAATCGACACCGTTTCGATTGTCATAGATCCGGCGAATCTTTTCGATTCCCAAACTGGCATATACGTGAACCCGCAAGGCGACGGGCGCGAGTGGGAGCGCGCGACGATGGTCGAATGGATCACACCGGCTTCGGGAGGCGACGGTTTCTCGGCCCCTGCGGGACTGAGGATCCGCGGAGGGGCGAGCCGGGGGAAGAGCTACGCCAAGCATTCGCTGCGGCTCTTTTTCCGCAGCTCCTACGGACTTTCAAAGCTCGAATATCCGCTTTTCGGCGACGAAGGCGCGTCGAAGTTCGACAAGGTCGATCTGCGCACTTCGCAGAACTATTCGTGGGCGAACGAGGACTCAATGAAAGACACGTTCGTGCACGAGGTGTTCTCGCGCGACACGCAGCGCGACCTCGGCGTGGCCTATACGAGAAGCCGTTACCTGCACCTCTTCATAAACGGCGTCTACTGGGGTCTCTACCAGACTCAGGAACGCGGCGACGAGAACTTCGCCTCCACCTATCTGGGCGGGGAGAAGGAGGATTGGGATGTCGTAAAGACGTCGGACTACATTCTCGGCGCGAGCGAAGGCACGATAGACGCATACCGCGCGCTCTGCGACTTCGCCGATCTCGGTTTCGACGACGCGAACTACATGAGGGCGCAGGGCCTGAACCCCGACGGCACGCGCAACCCCGCATACCCCGTGCTGCTCGATCCGGTGAACGTCATGGCGTACATGCTTGTGGCGCACTATACGGTGGACGCCGACTCCCCGGCGTCCGTATGGGGAAACCACGCCAACAACCTCTATGCGCTGCGCGACAGGGTTGACGGCGCGGGGCACGACGGCTTCGTGTTTCTCCGCCACGACGCCGAGCACTCGATGGGAACGGCCGACTCGACGGACAAGCGCGCTGCATACTGCCGCTACGACCAGGATCCTACGGGCTACGGGACTTCCGAGCGACACCGGACGTTCGCGTCCGTCGTCAACTTCACGCCGTCGGAGCTCCACATGAAACTCTGCGGCAACGTCCGCTACCGCATGGCGTTCGCGGACATGTTCTACAGGGAATGTCTGCGGGAGGGCGGAGCGCTGACGTGCGACGCCGTGTGGGCGCGGTTTTCGTCGCGCATGGCGGAAATCGACGATGCCGTCGTGGCCGAGGCGGCGCGGTGGGCGCGCAAGGGGCAGACGCGCGAGACCTGGCTCGCCGCGTGCGGCGAGTGCCGTGAGTTCATCGAAAACCGCATGCCCTTCATGCTTGCGCAGTACAGGGCGAGGGGCTGGTATCCAAGCGTCGATCCGCCAGTCGTACTCGGTGCGGACGGGCTGGCTCTCGCCGATGGATGCCCGGTTTCGGCGGGCGGCACGTTTGCCCTTGCAGGGAACGGCGAAATTTTGTATACTTTAGACGGTTCGGATCCCATGTCGGAGGACGGGACGGTGTCTGGCGGCGCAGTGCGCTACTCGGCTCCAGTGCGTCCGCCGCTTGTCGCTGCCACGCTTTGCGCCCGCGTTCTCTCGCAGGACGGCGAATGGAGCGCCATGGAGCGGCGAAACGTGTGGCGCGAGGGGTATGAAGGCCTCAAAGTCAAAATAAGGTGACTTTGTAAAGCGCAGGAGTGAATATAATGAATCTCGCCGAACACGACAGTGGAACGAAGCGCAGCGCGATATTTGAGGAGCTGCGCAGGAACATATTGGAAAAACGCTACGCAAACGGGAAGCTTCCGAGCGAGAGGGCCCTCATGCGCCGCTTTTCCGTTTCACGCACGCACATACGGTCCATTCTCGACGAGCTGAAGGCCGAGGGTTACATCTTCGCGCGGCAGGGCTCGGGCATGTACGTGTCGCGCCGCGCGAGGACGATGGGCGGGAAAATCGGGATAATGATAACCGGCGCCTTTCGCGAAGGGGAGGGAGGCGTCCTTCCGACTATAATAGCGGAGTTCGCGCGCGAAGCCGGGAGAAACGGATACGGCGTGGAGATGGTCGAAGTTCTGCCCGACGGCGCGGTGAACTGGCAGGAGAAACTCCTTCGCATCGCGCGGAACCTGGTCGACAAAGGCGTTTCCGGAGTCATCTACCAGCCGATAGACTTCCCGGGCGACAGCCCTGCTGTGAACCGCTCGGTCCTTTCGCTGTTCGACAAGGCGGGCATCCCTGTTGCGCTTTTCGACTACGACATAGTGCCCACGCCGGAGAGGAGCGAATACGACCTGGTCGGCATAGACAATTTCGACGCCGGGCGGCTTATCGGGCAGTGCCTCGTCCGCAGCGGGGCGAAACGGATCGCCTTCATGATGGAGGACAACTGGTCCTTGAGCGTCCTCGGCCGTATGGAGGGCGTGAAGTACGCCGTTTCGATGTCAGGATGCGCGGCGCACGACTTCGCTATCTACTCGATGCCGGAGGATACGGCCGCGCTCAGCAGAATCCTCGGCAAGCGTAACCGCCCCGACGCGATAATATGCGGAAACGACTTTCTCGCCATAAGGCTCATGGCCGCGCTGGAGAAGCTGGGCATGCGGGTGCCGGAAGACTTGATGGTAGCGGGCTTTGACGACATACCTCTCGCGTCCCTTCAGAATCCTCCGCTCACGACCATACGCCAGCCCTGTGCGAGCCTCGCGCATACGCTCTTTGCAGCCCTCTTGCGCCGAATGGCCGATCCGTCCCTCCCTCCTTCCACGATATACATGAACGCGACCTTGGTCGAGCGCGCCTCGACCATCCGGAGCACAACCCAGTCCACGCCGCCGCGTCGCAGACACGATGCGCGGCGTCCAAAAGAAAGAAGCAAGACAAAATGAAAATAGCCGTGGTCGCGGCGGCAGGTGCGATTGCCCTTGCCGCAGAAGCGCATGCCGACTCGCAGCCTCTCGATTATGTTCGTGCGACGACGGGTACGATCAATTCGTTCGCGTTGTCGGCGGGCAACGTGTATCCCGCCATCTGCCGTCCGTGGGGCGGTCCCATGTGGGCGCC
>CACZAK010000176.1 GCA_902779075.1 uncultured bacterium
CATGTCGAGGCCCACGGAGCAGACGCACGTCATCGCCTCGAGCTTCTCGATCGTGAGCGCGCCCGCCTCCACGGCGTCGATCATGCCCTGGTCCTCCGAGACGGGGATGAACGCGCCCGAAAGTCCGCCCACGTAGGAGCTCGCCATCACGCCGCCCTTCTTCACCTGGTCGTTCAGGAGCGCGAGCGCCGCCGTCGTACCCGGCGCGCCGGGATGGGCGAGGCCGATTTCCTTGAGGATGTCCGCCACCGAGTCGCCCACGGCGGGCGTCGGCGCGAGCGAGAGGTCGATGATGCCGAACGGCACGCCGAGGCGGCGCGACGCCTCCTGCGCCACGAGCTGCCCCACGCGCGTGATCTTGAACGCCGTGCGCTTGATCGTCTCGCAGAGCGTCTCGAAGTCCGCGCCGGGAATCTGCGAGAGGGCATACTTCACCACGCCCGGCCCGCTTACGCCCACGTTGATCACCGCGTCGCCCTCGGAGACGCCGTGGAACGCGCCCGCCATGAACGGGTTGTCGTCCGGCGCGTTGCAGAGCACCACGAGCTTCGCGCAGCCGAGGGAGTCGCGCTCCTTCGTGCGCTCCGCCGTCGCCTTCACGATCTCGCCCATGAGGCGCACCGCGTCCATGTCGATGCCCGTCTTCGTGGAACCCACGTTCACGCTCGAGCAGATGCGATCCGTGACGGCCAGCGCCTCTGGAATCGAGCGGATGAGCATTTCGTCCGACGGCGTCATGCCCTTCGAGACGACCGCCGAGAAGCCGCCGAGGAAGTTGACGCCCAGTTCGCGCGCCGCGCGGTCGAGCGTGCGCGCGATCTCCACGTAGTCTTCGGGACGCCGACAGCACGACGCGCCCACGAGGGACGCCGGCGTGATCGACACGCGCTTGTTGACGATCGGGATGCCGAACTCGCGCGAGATCTCCTCGCCCGTCCGCACGAGCCGCCCCGCCCAGCGCAGCAGCTTCGCGTAGATGTTCGCACAGCACGCCTCAAGGTTCGAGTCGGCGCAGTCGAGGAGCGACACGCCCATCGTGATCGTGCGGACGTCCAGGTTCTCGTCCTGGATCATCTTGTTCGTCTCAAGAACTTCGCTGAGATTGATCATGGCTGAAACTCAGATCCGGTGCATCTTCTCGAAAATCTCTTCCTTCTGGCACTTCGCCTGAAGGCCGAGGGACTCGCCAACCTTCGTCAGTCCCTCGGAGATGTCGCCGAACGGACGCGATGCGCCGGACATGTCGACGATCATCATCATTGTGAAGTAGCCCTGCACCACGGTCTGCGTGATGTCGAGGATGTTGATGCCGTTCTCAGCGAGAAAGGCGCACGTTTTGGCGAGGATTCCGACCGTATCCTTGCCCACGACGGTGATGATTGCTTTTTTCATAGGCGGGTATTATATCAAAAATCCGGTTATGCCGCCAAGTTGGAGTTTTTTTGGGGTGGGGCGCATCTGTGTAATTCACCGCCGAGCCTTCTGATGTTTGGAAACAACTATTTGAAACAACTTGCCTTTGGCGCGCGGGCTAACTCGCCCGCGCCCATTTGCCGATCCTGGTGCGCCCGCAGGATAATGTTGTTCTTGAAAGTTGTCATGGTTGTTTCCAATCTCAAAACGCATGGGTGAAAAATGCAGATGCGCCCAATTCCTCATTTCGATTTACCACTTCATGTTATATCTCACGCAGAGGCGCGGAGAGGCAGAGTTCACAGAGGTTATCCCATTGCTTGAGTATGTATTTGTTTTCACCAATTGGGTGAAATCACTTTCCGAGATTCTTCTTGCCATGGCTTTCTTTTCAGTCGGATTTCTGAACTTTCTCTGCGCTCTCCGCCTCTCTGCGCCTCTGCGTGAGACTTTCAACCGAGGATTTTAGGTTCAATCCATCACACGATCGAACTCGCCGCCGCCCTCGCCGCTCTCGCCGGCGTCGCCGGCATCGACGGTGCGCTGCGGCTTCACCTTCGGACGCGCCCCGAACAGCACCGTGCCGAGCCGCACCCACGTGGCGCCCTCCTCCACGGCCACTGCGTAGTCGCCGCTCATGCCCATCGAGAGACGCGGCAGCGACACGCCGAACTGCGCCTCCATCCGGTCGCGCAGCTCGCGCAGGCCCGCGAAGACAGGACGCGTCTCCTCCACCTTCTCCTCCGGCACGAACGGCGCCATCGTCATGAAGCCCTCGAGCGTGATGTTCGGCGAAGCGAGCGCGCGTTCCACGGCCGCCGGCGCCTCGTCAGGACGCATCCCGCTCTTCGACCGCTCGCCGCTCATGTTCACCTCGAGGAGAATGCTCGGACGCGCCCCGATCTCTGCGGCAATCGTCTGGATGCGGTCGATGAGCGCCACGGAGTCGACGGAATGGAAGCACGAAAACAACTCAAGCGCGGCACGCACCTTGTTGCGCTGGAGGTGTCCGATGAGGTGCCACTCCGGACCCGATACGCTCTGCGGCTGCTTCCACGCCGCCTCCTGCACCTTGTTTTCGCCCACGATGCGGAGTCCCGCCTCCCAGGCCTCGCGCACCACCTCGGGTCCGTGCGTCTTCGTGACGGCCACGATCTCCACGTCGCGCGGATCGCGTCCCGCCTTCGCACAGGCGTCCGCAATGCGGGCGTTCACGTCCTTTAGAATGTCAGTGAGTTCAACCATTTCAGCTCCCGTCTTCTCATGCGGTTGTAGTCGGATTCGGCGCAGTCGTCCGCGCCCGAAAGATGATCCATGCCATGCGCCACGTAGAGGAGCAGTTCCTTCGCCGGACTCCACCCCTTCCGTTTCGGCGCGGCACGCAACGCCTGATCGGTGTTTACGAACAACTCGCCGTAGAGACCCGGTTTCTCAGGCGGCACCGCATCGTAGGCCTGCGTGATCACGTCCGTCGCCCCCTCCACGCCCATGATCGCCCGGTGCAGCTCGTCACTCGCGGCATCGCGCACAAGATGCACCACCACCTCATGCCATACGCCGCCCACGCGCGCACACGACTGCGCGGCGAAGAACCGCGCCGCCGCCACCACCTGCGCCTTCGCAAGACCGAACGACTTCGGCACCGAACCCGAAACTTCAATGTGCACGGGCCACCTCCCGAATCTCACGCGCAGCGAGACCGAGCGCGTCACCGTCCGAATGGAGGCGCGCCATCACGTCATCCAACGCACGTGACGCGCACGCGCGCGCCTCCGCGTCATTAAGCCATGCGCCGAGCTGCGCGGCCACCGCCTCCGGCGTGAACGCCTCCTGCAAAAGCTCCGGCATCGGCGGCTCCACGCCGCTCTTCTCCGCGATCACGTTCGCGAGGCCAATGTGTTTCACGCCCGTGATCACGCGCCGCGCAAACCAGGCGAGCAACGGCGAGACGGCATAGACGAGCACCGTAGGACACCGCGCAAGCGCCGCCTCAAGCGTGGCCGTGCCGGACGCCACCGCCGCGCAGTCGGCTTGGCGCAGCAAATCGCGCGCCCCGCCTTTCACCACCTCGGGCGTGAAGGAATCGTTCCGCGCCGTAATCGTAGCACGTATTTCCGCCTCGGCCCGGTCATTCGCCGCCGGGATCACCACGCGGATACCGGGTCGTTTCAGCAAACCCACGGCATCCAAAAGCCGTGGCAAATGCCGCTGAATCTCGCCCACGCGACTGCCTGGCAGGAGTGCTAAAGTTTCGGGGTGGCGGGCCTCTGAGCCCGCAGATTCGTGGTGGGCCTCTGCGCCCACCACCCCCACCGTCCGCTCCTCTGCAAAGATATCCACCATCGGGTGGCCGATGAAGGTAGCGTGAAAACCCTTCCCCTCATAATTCCCGAAAAGCGCGGGTTCAAACGGGAAAAAGCACAACAGGCGGTTCACGGCGGCGGCCACCTTCGGAATGCGCCCCTGATGCCACGCCCACACCTGCGGACACACCAGATGTACGGCGGGGATACCGCGCGCCTTCGCGTAGGCGGCGAGCTTGAGGTTGAGCCCGGGATAGTCGATCGTCACCACCACGTCCGGCTTCCATTCGCGGATGATGCGCTTCATCGTGCGCTGTACGCCGAGAAAGAAAAAGATGCGTTTGATAACGGCCCAGAAGCCCATCACGGCGAGGTCAGAGGTCTTGTAGTGGTCTTGGTACGTCTTGAATTCGCACCCAGGCAATGCACGCCGCAGGCGCTCTGCGTACAGAACGCCCGATTCCTCTCCGGCTAGAAGCAGCACTTTCATCCTAGATTCCTCATTTCAACACTCTTAAACCAATTCCGGCGTACCCTTATCCAACTTGAAAACTTGCTAACTTGAAAACTTGCCAACTTGAAAACTGCGGGGAGAAGCGCACTTGTTGCCAAGTTACCAAGTTGACAAGTTGCCAAGTTGACAAGTTGCCAAGTTGACAAGTTGGCAAGTTGCCAAGTTGACAAGTCCTCCTGCAAAAAACAAGGGAAGCGGCTCGTACGCCGCTTCCCCGGTGCCAACAAGTGGCTGTTAAGGCGCTTCGCCGTCACTTGGCCTCGACAGGCACGATGGTGACGACCTTGCCGTCCTTGATGAACTTCACCTTGCCCTCCTTGAGGGCGAAGAGCGTGAAGTCGCGGCCGCACCCGACGTTCGCGCCGGGGTGAATCTTGGTGCCGCGCTGGCGCACGATGATCGACCCCGCCTTGAGGAGCTGGCCGTCGTATGCCTTGACGCCGAGATACTGGGGATTGGAATCGCGTCCGTTACGCGCTGAAGCAGAAGTTGCCATTTTTCAATTCTCCTTTGCTTTAGGCGATGGACTTGACCGTGGCGATCGTGTAGCCCTGGCGGTGACCCACCGTGCGGCGATAGCCCTTGCGGCGCTTTGCCTTGAAGTTGATCGTCTTCGGGCCGAGCTTCTTCGGCGCGACAATCGTGAGCGTGACCTTGGCGCCCTCAACGTAGGGGGTGCCGACCTTCAGCGTGGTGCCGTCGGAGACGGCGCACACCGTATCGAGGGCGACTTCGTCGCCTTCGTTGACCGAGAGCTTTTCAATCTCGATCGTATCGCCGACCTTGACAAGCGTCTGCTTGCCGCCGGTTTCGAGTACTGCGTATGCATCCATTGTTTTGTTTCCTCGTGCCCTTTCCATGAGGGTGAATCCCTCGAAAAAGGCGAGCGGATAGTATATCAAAAGCCGAATTAGGGCGCAAGGGGGTGATTTTTAAATGTTACCAACGCGGGATGTCACCTAATGCGGAAGACCGTGAGAGAGAGCGGCGGAAGCGTCTCAGCCACCGCGCCGTCCTTGACAGCGGCGGTGCCCGAAGCCTCCTTGAGCGCCTCGCGGGCGAGCGGCGAGTTGCTGGCGCGCGCGCCGGGTCCCGTGAAGCAGGTCTTCTGCGCCTGCGCGATCTTCTTCCCGGCAAGCGCAAGCGTGAGCGGCTGCGACTCTTCCGAGCAGTTCACGGCCTTCACGACCACGGTGCCGTCCGCATCGCGCACGGCGGAGAACTGGACCGCACGACACGCCTGGCCTTTCCTGGCCTTGAACCAGCGCGACGTCTGGTCGAACGCCAGCACCTCGCGTCCGCGGTTCTCGCTGAAGAGCTTCTGCACGTTCCAGCTGGGGTTCACGAAGTTGCCGTCGGTCATCGGGTAGATGAGGTTGGGCTTCCACGCCGTGTGCTTCGCGTTCGCGAAGAGCGGCGCGTAGGCGGCGAGCTTCACCACGTCCGCGTTGCGCTCGAGGGCGCACATGAACGCCGCCTCGCCGATCGCGGCGCGGAGGTCGCCCCAGCGGCCAACGTCCTGCGTGACGGCGTACTCGCCCACGAACACCTCGAACTCGCCGCGCGGGTAGGAGTCGTACATCTTCGCGCCGGCCGTCATGAACCAGTCGGGCGACTTGTAGTAGTGCTCGTCGCGGATGTGCTGCGGACGCCCCTTCACCGGACCGCCCCAGACGTCGGACACGATCTTGATCTCGGGGTACTTCGCCTGGATCGCGTCGTGCATGAGGGCGTAGCGCTCGTGGTACTTCGGGCCGCCGTTCTCGTTGCCGATCTCGATGTACTGGAGGTTGAACGGCGCGGGGTGTCCGTTCGCCGCGCGCACCGCGCCCCACTTCGACGTGGCCGGGCCGTTCGCGTACTCGATGCAGTCAAGCGCGTCCTGCACGAACTCGCCCATCTTGTCCATCGGCACCGTCTCCCTGTGGCTCATGCCGCAGTTGATGCAGAAGAGCGCCTTCGCGCCGAGGTCCTCGCAGAGCTGCAGGTACTCGTGGAAGCCGACGCCGTTCGCGCTCCAGTAGCCCCAGAGGTTCCACTGCGTGCGGCGGTCCCACACGTTGCCAATCGTCTGCTTCCAGCGGTACGCCTCGGCCATCGTGTTGCCCTCCACCCAGCAGCCGCCGGGGAAGCGCACGAAGCTAGGCTTGAGCGCGGCGAGGCGCTCCATGAGGTCCTTGCGGAAGAGACCGCTCTTCGCGTAGGTGTCGCAGGGAAAGAGGGAGACGCAGTCCAGGTATAACGTGCCGCCGTTCGTCGCGCGGAACACGAGCTTCGCGTCGGGGTCTGTCCCCGTCGCCGTGAGCGTGAGGCCGTAGGTCTTCCACTCGGGGCCGATGCCGCCGATCGCGCCCGTGGCGAGCGTCTTGCCGAGGGACTGGAGCGCCACCTCGATCGGACCCTTCACGTCGCCGCGCAGGGCCACGGAGAGACGGTACTGCGCGCCGTCCTTCACCGCGATGCCGAAGTAGCCGTCGTTCGCCACGCCGCCGCCCGGCAGCGCCTCGATGCGGCCGCAGTGGCGGTTCTTCTCGGAGATGGGCTTCGACGAGTCAAGCTCAATCGTCGCGCGGCCGACCGTGCTCCAAAAGCCGATCGTGCCCTGCGCGCGGAACTTGACGAGACCGTCCTCGAAGCTGCGGTTGCGGACAAGCTCCGCGTACACGCCGCCGTCGAGGGAGAGGTCGATGTCCTCGAAGAAGATGCCCCACATGTCCTCCGAAACAGGGAAGCGCGCCTTCGACGCATCGACGACGATCTTGTTCTCGCCGCCGCCGAATGTGATCTCCGGCACGTCCACCGAGGCGAAGAGGGTCTGGCCGTCCAGCTTCATCGTGACCTTCTCGCCGACGCACGACATCTCGAGGTCGTACCAGCGGCCCGTCTCGATGGGCGCCTTCGTGCAGTCCCTTTTCAGCGGCGTCGCGAAGTCGAAGTTGCCCCTCGTCTCGACGCCATGCTGCTTGTTGAACCAGCCGCCGTAGTTCGCGAAGATACAATGCTCCGGCGAGCGCTCGCGCACGTGGAGGATGAAGCCCTCCTTGCCCGAGAGCTTCCGCGCCTTCGCCTTGAACGTGTAGTCGCCCCACGCGGGGTCGCCAAATACGAGCGTGCTGCCGGTGGTGGCCGCTTCGTTCGACTGGCGGATCACGCCGCCTTCGACCGTCCACTTGCCCTCCTTGCCCACATCGCACTTGGCGGGATCGGGCAGGCCGCTCCACAGCACCTTGCCGTCGGGCGCCGTGACGGAGATATCCTTGAACTCCGCCGTGGTCAGCCACGTGTGCAGCGCAACGCGTCCGTAGCGTGAACCGTCGGCAAAGGCCGCGCAAGCCGTAAACAGCGCAGCCACTGTGGCGAGCGCAACTCGTGTGCGTGCCGTTGATTTTATTTTATTTTTCATTTCCTTTATCCTTTTCTTATGGTTGCGGTTAGATAAAATCTTTCATCGAGAACGCGCCGCGCGACGGTGCCTTCAGGAACTCGTTCGCCTCGGGGCAGTCCGTGAAGCGGGCAGACGCCGGGTCGAAGTGCAGCTCGCGGTTGGGGAAGCGCAGGCCGATCGCGCCCACGAGGAGCGCCTGCGTGAACGGCGCCGCGTACGACATCTTGCTGGCGCACGCCTCTGGCGTGCCGGCTTTCGCCGCGTCCACGAACTCCTGGTAGTGGTTGTGGTAGGAAAGTCCCTTCACTGCCTCCACCCCAGCACGCTGCATCGCCTTCGTCTCGTCGTTCCACGCATGACCTGCGGCGGCGATGACGATCGGCGTCTTTCCGCCCCACACCACGCCGTTGAAGACGCCCTTCGTGCCGATGAACATGAGTCCGTTGTCGCCGAACGTATACTTGGGATGGACGCCAGCCGGCAGCGGCGGCGTCTGGCTGGAGTTCATCCATGTGAACTTTACCGTGCGCGGACACTTCGGCGTCGGCGCGAACGTCATCTCGATCTTGGCGCGGCCCGGAAACGCCGCCACCACCGGCTCGTCGCAGATTCCCTTCACCGCGATGGGCGCATTCCAGCCGAGGATCTCGAATGCCGGGTCGGCGTTGTGGATCGCCATGTCGCCAATCGCCCCCGTGCCGTAGTCCCACCACCCGCGCCACTTGAACGGCGCGATGAGGGGCGAGCAGGGATGCTCGGCGCAAGGTCCCAGCCAGACATCCCATGACTCCTTCGTGAAGCCGCGGTCGTACTTGCCCGCGGTCGGGTAGCTCTTCGGCGCGGGCGGCCAGAAGCGTCCCGGACGGTCCGTCCAGCACACCACCTCCGTCACGTCGCCGATTAGACCCGTCTCCAGCAGGACCTTGAACGCCTTGCCGTGCGGATGGTGCTGGTTGCCCATCTGCGCCACCACGCCCGTGCGCTTCTGCTCCGCCATGAGCATCTGGCACTCCTCGTAGGAATGTGCGAGCGGCTTTTGGATATAGACGTGCTTGCCGAGGCGCATCGCGTGGAGACCCACGATCGCGTGTGTGTGGTCGGGTGTACACACCGCCACTGCGTCGAAATCCTTGTGGTGCTTGAACAGCTCGCGCCAGTCCATGTACGTGGGGATGCCGGGGTAGTGCTTGGCCGCGCCCGCGAGCCTCGCGGAATTGACGTCGCAGAGCGCCGCCACGGTGGCGCCCGCCTTGCGCAGCTCGCCGCTCGTCATGCCGCCGATGCCGCCCGCGCCGACAACGGCAAGACGCAGCTGCTTGCGCGGCAGATCCTGTCCGAAAAGCGTCCGCGCGGGGATGAAGAAGGCCCCGGCCGTCGTGCCGATGAACGTCTTTCGCGTCAATCGTCTCATCGTTTGTTCCTCCCGTTTGACACAGTCTTCCACGTGTTGCCATCGCGCGCGGAGGCGACCATCGCCTCAACGAACCGCATGCCGCGCACGCCCGCCTGCACGTCGGGGAAATCAAGTTCAAGCTCCGTGGGGCGACGCCGCTCGCGCCGCGCGCGTATGGTGTCGCAGAAATTGCGGTAGTTGTTCGCGAACGCCTCGTGCAGTCCCTCCGGGTGGAATGCCGGCAGGTGCGTTGCGCGCGCAGCGGCGGCCGAGACCTCGGCCACGTATGGGGCGCCGCGGCTCCACGTCTCCGCAGGCGCGAACGGACTTGACAGGGTCAGCGTCTCGGGTGCTTCCTGGCACCAGAAGAGGCCTTTCTTCTCGCCGTACACGCGGATGCGCAGTCCGTTGCCCTCGCCAGTCGCGATCTTCGAGGCGAGCAGGAGTCCGTCCGCGCCCTTTTCCAGACGGAGGAACGCCGCGCCGTCGTCGTCCAGCGCGCCGTGCGTGAAGCGCGCGAGATGACTCAGCACCGCGCGGATCTTGAGTCCCGTCACGTATTCAAGGAGATTGGCGGCATGAACGCCGATGTCGGATATGCAGCCGGAAATGCCGTGTACGCGCGGATCGCGCTGCCATTTCTGGCGGCGGGTGAGCGGCTTCGTCCAGTCGATGCGGCGGTACGACCCCTGCGGGTACTGCACCACGACCTTCGCCACGCGGCCGAGGTCCCCGCGCGCCACGAGGTCGCGCGCGAGCTTCACCATCGGATATCCAACGTACGGATGCATGAGGCCGAACACGCGCCGCGTGCGCGCAACGCACGCGGCAAGCTCCTCCGCCTCTGCGGCGTTGCGCGCGAGCGGCTTCTCGCACATCACGTGGAAACCAGCCTCAAGACACGCCTTCGCGATTTCAAGATGCGAATCAGGCGGTGTGCAGACGCTGACGAAATCGGCGCGATCGCCGACCGGACGCGCCGCCTCGCCCTCCACCATCTCCTGCCACGTGCCATACGCGCGCGAGGGATCTAGGCCAAGGCGAATCCCATGTTCCCGACTGCGTGCGGGATCCGAGCTGAACGCGCCCGCCACGAGTTCCACATCGCCGTTGAACCGCGCCGCCGCGCGATGAACTTTGCCGATAAAGGCGCCGGCACCACCGCCGACCATAGCCATCTTGAGTTTTTCCATGCGGCATATTATACCACATACTAAGGACCTTCCGGCCCCAGAAACAAAAAAACGCCTTTCGGCGTTTGAAATGGCGGGCTCAGGGAGAATCGAACTCCCCTCTTCGGATCGACAGTCCGAGGTCCTAACCGATGAACGATGAGCCCATTGAGGTGAAAACGCGAGTAGTATATCAAAACCCCTGCCCTCTTGCAAGGGGGCATTTTCACTTTTCTAAAAAACTTTTACAAACTCAAATTCCCCCTTGCGGAGCCGTGGGGATTTTGGTATCATATCTGCCGTTTTCACGCCTCGCTCGGGTGGTGAAATTGGCAGACACGCATGCTTGAGGTGCATGTGGAGCGATCCTTGCGGGTTCGAGTCCCGCCCCGAGCACCACGTTGTGGGATACTCAAGCGGTCAACGAGGGCAGACTGTAAATCTGCTGGCTT
>CACZAK010000177.1 GCA_902779075.1 uncultured bacterium
GCGAACACGGCTGATTCGCGCGCAATCACAATCACCGACATGCAGTATGTCGACGGCGCGGTCGTCTCGGTTGACATTTCGCTTGAGCCGATCTACTGCGCGACCGGCACGCTCTATGCCGCGTTCGCCGACGCAGACATGGGCGACAGCCTGGCCGACTGGCCGAATGTCGCCGTCGCGGCCCAGACCGTGACCGAGGCGGATTCGTCCGTGCACTATGCCATGCCAGCCAGATGGGGAAGCGACGGATACAAGACCGCCCGCTTCTTCCTCGTCTCGTCCGTCCTCAGGGCCGGCGACTACGCCCGGCGGCTCGAATACATCGACTCCTCCTCGACGTCAGATGTCGATACCGGCGTCCTGCCGACGGAAAACTCCCGCGTCGAAGGCGGCGTCATGCGCACCATCGATGCCGCCCAGATCGCCGTCCATGGCGTCGGCAGCACGGGATTTTCCACTTGGGTCGGCTCGCAGGACAATGTTCCCTGCCGCTACTTCGGGAAACCCTCCTATCCAAATATGCAGGCGAAGGACCTCTGGTACTACTTCGTGCAGAGTTCGGCGAATTACTACTACGAGGACGGGAACGGGGTCACGAAAACAGTGACATACAGTAGTGGCAGCGCCACCGTGACCTCGACCCTCCATCTCTTCAACAACGGCACCGACTCGACCTACCGCAATGCGCTCCGGCTGGCCTACTGGCGCCACTACACGAACGACGTCCTCGCGTCGAGCTACATTCCGGTGCTCCGTTCCGACGGCGTGACGGCCGATCTCTGGGATGTCGTGAACGACCGTCCGGCGAACTGCCCCGGGCTTACCGCCGGTCCGGCGGTGAATTTCGGCACGAGTTTCACCAATGTGACCAGCTCCGTCTCTGCAGTGCGCGTGATTTCCGGTTCGGCATATATCCAGGACGGGCTTGTCGCACAGTGGGACGGCATCGAGAACGGCGGCGCAGGCATCCACAGGGACATCGCCGCCAGCGGCTGGAAGGATCTCGTCGGCGGACTGGTGCTGACGAAGATGGGTGGCGAGCCGGAGACGGACACAACAGGCGTCTCCCTGGGAAGCAAGGTGCGTCTCGGGGTTTGCGACCAGGGCGGCCGCGCCACGACTGTCGGCAGGGTGCTCGGCAGCACAGTCAAGACCGTCGAGATTGTCGGGCGGGACTGCACCTCGGGCGCGCAGAACTTCTTCTTGCTGGCGATGGACGGACTGGACAGCGGCAAGACAACCATGGACCGCCTGTTCATGTGGTACACCGATTCCTCGACCTATGTTCTGGGCTCAGTCGCGATGCCGATAATTAACGGCATTTCCTGGTTTAACGGCAACGACTTCGGCCTAAACGCCAACGAGGACTTCTCCGCCGCCATCGTCCAGCCGTCTGCCGCGCAATGCCTGCGGTATTCAAACGGACAGGCGTGCGGATCGGTTGCGGTTGCCAATGTCGTAGATCGATCTGACCGGAGCAGCGCGGCCATATCCCTGCACGGCTGGTATGACAAGGAAGGGTCGACCCAGACCGCCTACATTTCCGCCATCCGCATCTACAACCGCGCCCTGACGGCCCAGGAAATCGCGAGGAACCACGCCCTCGACGCCATTCGCTTCCGCGGCGAATCGGCCGACGGCTACCGCATCAACAACGGCCGGTGGCAGGTCCGCATCCGTGCGACTTCCGAAGATCCATCGACCGTTGTGGCGGTCGGTAACGTCTCCGGCACTGAGGTGGAGACCTGGGTTGACTTGTCCTCGGAGGTTGAGATTTCGGTTAGGCAGTTTCCGGCCGGGAAGGCGCTGCGCCGCTGGGAAGACGGCAGCGTGGTTTCGTACGACGAGCGCATGAAGTTCGCGGCCTGCTATCCGGTCAACGCCGTTGCCAAGCTTGCCGTAAAGAACTGGACATACGCGAACGGACAGCTGACGAACGGCGACTGGACGTTCGCGGCGAGCGGCGCGAACGATTCGATCATTGTCGGATTGCCCTCTACCGAAGGCGCTAACGGCACCGTGGACCTCACGGGCGAGATTTCGGTCGCCGGCGGCGGCACGGGCTCGATTGCCGGCTTTGTGGACGAGACGTTCAAAGACAACACCGCGCTTGAGGTGCTGGCCGTCCCGACTTCGGTGAGGTCGATACCGCCGCGCTTTGCGCGCAACTGCGTGAACCTGGGCAGAGTAGTACTGCACAATGAGATCACCAACATCAGCCACCGCGCGTTCCGCGGCCTGACGAAGTGCAGCTCCTTCATGCCGCTGCTGCCGCCGAAGCTTCAGTCGCTCGGCGTCTATGTGTTTCAGGCAAGCCCGCTGATCACGACGCCGCCGGTCTTCATTCCACGGACGCTGACGACCTGCACCGAGGACGAAGGGGATTGGCGGACCTCGGCCTACTTCGACCAGGCCGGGTTCGCGGAGTTCCAAATCGAAGCCGGAGCGTCCCTGCCGAAGCGCCTGATTTCCGGTGCGGTAGCTTCGATCCGGGAAGTGAAGTTCCTCGGCAACGCCACCTGGGTGACCGGCTCCGGCGACGACAGCTCGTTCAAGTTCGACTCTTCGCGCGACAAGCGGGTGAGGATGAGCATGCCCCAGACGACGGAATGGAAGGCCTGGATGGAGGATGCGGCGAACGTGACGCCTTGGGCGCAGTGCTCAAGCGAGGACAGACAGCTGTATTTCAGTGAATTCGGAAACGAGGCAAAGCCGCCGTTCGGACTCACGACTGCCGCGGCGACTTGCCGGAGCATGTGGGTCGTCCCGGACAAGTCTGCCGGTCTCACGATTTTCGTGCGCTGAAGGGGGATTGCGCATGACGAGGCGAATATTTGCCGCGGCACTATCAATGATTGCGGGTGTCGCTTTTGCCGGAGAGGGTGGCTATGACGTCGCCGCATACGTGTGGCCCGCCTACCAGCCCGAACCGCGCTGGGCGGAACTCGGCATCTTTGACGCCGGGAAGGGCGAGTGGCAGAATGTCTGGGAAGCGGTGCCGAAGTGGGAAGGGCACGTTCAGCCGCTCAAGCCGCTCTGGGGCTACGAGAACGAGGCGGATCCGAAAGTCGTGGAGAAAAAGATCGACGCCGCCGTTTCGCATGGCGTAAACGTCTTCATCTACGACTGGTATTGGTATGGCGGCAGTCCGTTCCTCGAAGACGCCCTCGACAAGGGTTTTCTCGGCGCGAAGAACAACGGAAAGATGAAGTTCTTCGTCATGTGGGCGAACCACGACGTCGATTCGATGTGGAACAACAAGGTTGCAGACAAGGGGTCGAAGGGCTTTCTTTGGAAGGCCGACGTCGATGCCGGCGAGTTCAAGAAGATTGCCCGTCGCTGGATTGACAGCTACTTCTGGCGTCCCAACTACTACCGCATCGACGGGAAGCCCGTGCTGATGATCTACGATGTCGGCACGTTTATCGGCCGCGTCGGAGGCATTGAGAAGGCGGCGGAATCCGTTGCGTTCCTTCGTGCCGAGGCGGTTCGGGCGGGGCTCGGCGGCGTCCATCTCATGGCCTGCGACTGCGGACTCAAGCCCGAGTGGGTGAAGCCGCTCGGCATAGACTCGGCGACTATCTACAATCTCGTCCACTGGTCGAACCCGTGGGGCAACCCCGACTACGCCGACTGGGCGGAACGCGCGGCGGCGCGTTTTGACGCGGCGAAGAGCGAACTGGGGATCGCCTATTTCCCGCATGCGTCCGTTGGCTGGGACAACAATCCCCGCTTCCCAAAGGAAGTCAAGGCGGCGGCGGCCGTCGGTTCCACGCCGGAGAAGTTCGAGAAGGTTCTGCGTCGCGCGAAGGACTGGATTGACGCGAATCCCCAGCCCGGCATGCCGAAGCTCATCACGGTCAATTCCTGGAACGAGTGGACCGAGGGCTCGTATCTCGAACCAGACACCGTCAACGGCTTCGGCTACCTTGAGGCCGTCCGCCGCGTATTCGGTGCGGATATAAAATGAGTTTGTAATCAGGAGGATCAAAATGAATTTGAAAGAGAATGTGGTTGGCGCATGTATGTGTGTACTCGCAAGCATTGCGGTATTTGCAGGCGAGAAGCCGGTCTACTATCTCGCCTTCGGAGATGTCTACGAGAATGACGGCGACAGCTATTCCGCCTCCTCGATGGATGGCACTTACCAGTCCGGCTACGCGAACAGACTCAGGGGCTGGGCGACATCCTCTGACGGCACCGCGGTTGCGTGGGCGGCGACGGCCGGCAATGACTATTTCGTTACTGACGGCCGCATGCTGCGAACTCCCTGGGCCAACAACGCCTATCTACAGAGCTATACTTTCCAGGGCGACTCGCTCACTTTCGTCGACGGCATGCTCTTTACCAAGACCGGTGGAGGGAAGTCGCTTACCGTAGACGACCTCAGAGTCGCCGAAAACGGCGTCTTGAATTTCCTCCATTCGGCGGGCAGCGGCGTGGCCGTTCTGGCCGGCAAGCTGAACATTGCCGCGGGCGGCGTGTTCACGAATGTGCTGAAGAGTACCTCGACTTCGTCGATTGGCTTCACCCTTGCCTCCGACCTCTCCGGAGCCGGAACCGTCAGCCTCGGATCTGACGACAACAACCCCTCGACCTCAACCACGGAGTTCAGACTTAACGGCGACCTAAGCGAATTCACCGGGCGGCTCGTCTTCTCCAACGGCAAGAGCAACAAGGACGCCTACTTCTACCTCAACCCGACCCTGGGCGACTGCGCTTCTCCCGACGCGCAGGGAATCACGCTTCTCAACAACGGCAGTTCCACCGCCCTGATTGCGACGTCCGATATGACCATCGGCCCGAACCGCGGCGTCACGGTCGTCGGCAGGAACGTCATCGGCCACGCCAACGGCACGACCGTCACCATCGACTCTCCGCTCGTCGGCGACAGCAGCTCCATGATCCGCATCACCGGCGGCGGAACCCTGCGGCTGACCAACGCGTCGCCCGATTTCAAGGGAGAGATCGTGGCCAAGTTCAACAACAGCAAGGTGGTGCTGGTCGACGACGCCATGGCGCTTCTTTCCCAGTGCTCGTCCGAAGACGGCAAGGGGACTATCGACTACGGCGTCTCGTATGTGTATGTCGACGCCGACGCGCCGGAAGGCCGCGAGTTCCCCTACAACACGCCGGAGCGCGCGGCGAAGACGATCACCCAGGCCATGGACCGTCTGGCCTCCGGCGGACGGGTCTACCTCAAGGCCGGGCAGACGCTGGACCTGGCGAATGAGGACATGAGCCAGTGGAAGGAGTCCATCGCCCTGATCGGCGGCGGCGACCACACGACCGTGCTGCAGGCGACAAGCAGCAAGCCGCTCACCCTGCAGAACGGCCAGTCGTGCAGCAATGTCGTCGTCCGTGGCTCCGTCGCCTCGGGAACGGGCTGGTCTAACGGCGCAGTCAATATCGTCAACGGCGCGCTTATTGATTCCATCGTGGAGCAGTTCACCCAGATCGGCGTTCTTTGCACGGCGGGCCGAATGGTCGGCTGCATCGTCCGCAACAGCCACCAGGATCCAACCGTAGGCAGCGCCGTCAAAGGCGGAGCGGTTACGCTGACGTCGGGCTGCACCAGCTTCGTGCTTGAGCGGTGCGTCATCTCGAACGTCGTGAGCGGGGCGCAATACAGCGCGGGCGCGATCGGATCGCTTTGGGAGGGGAATACCACCTGGCGTCCGGCGCTCTTTCTCGACCGGTGCCAGATCGTCAACTGCCGCGGGCGCAGTGGCGCGATACGCATGGGCTCGAGTAAGCAGGGCTACATCTATGCCACCAACTCGCTGTTCGCCGCCAATCGGTCGATCGACCGCGGAGCCTCCGCCGCCAACAGCATCGCCGTCGCCCGCGGCGAATTCGTCAACTGCACCTTCGCCGACAACATCTCGGCGGAAGGAAGATTCATCATCGACGCCAGCAACTCCAACGAAGCCTCGGGCAGCCAGCAGAACGCCGGGCTGATCAAGTTCGTCAACACCGTCGTCTCCGGAAACGGCGGCCTCGCCACCTACAATTCAGACTACGGCCAGATTGCCGCCAGCCATTCGCTCTTCCCCGAGGCGTCGGCATATTCATCCGACAACATCGTCGGCCCTGCGGTCTATAGCGGCAGAGGCGCCTCTCCGTATGCGCTTATGCTGGACACAGCCGGGTCCCGCGCCGGCGACGCGTCGATCTGGACTGCCGACGACCTGGATCTCATCGGTGAAAAGCGCCTTTTCATCAAAGGCTCGGTCATTGCGGTCGACATGGGATGCTATCAACCTTCAATTCAAAGCGGATTTTGCATTTTCGTTCGCTGAAGGGGGATTGCGCATGACGAGGCGAATATTTGTCGCGGCGCTGGCGCTGATGGCGGACGTTGCTTTTGCCGGAGAGAGCGGCTATGACGTCGCCGCATACGTGTGGCCCGCATACCAGCCCGAACCGCGCTGGGCGGAACTCGGCATATTTGCCGCGGGCAAGGGCGAGTGGGCGGAAGGGTCGTATCTCGAACCAGACTCCGTCAACGGCTTCGGCTATCTCGAGGCCGTTCGCCGCGTCTTTGGCGCGAAGTGATCGGTGTTTGCCGGGGGGCTTTAACGGAAAATATGATATACTATGCCCATCTATACAGAATAGTCTTTCTGTAACCTGAAAGGAGATTCGAAGATGGCGAAGAGAGTGATGCTCATTGGCGCTGGCGGAGTCGCCGGAGTCGCGGCCGCGAAGATGGCCCAGAACCCTGACGTGTTCGGCGAGATTCTGATTGCTTCACGCACGCAGTCGCGCTGCGACGCCATCAAGGTGGACGTCGACCGTCGCGCGGCCGAGGGGAAGGGCGCGTGGGTAAAGGCGGCCAAGTCTCCTGCGAAGATCACGACTGCGCAGATTGACGCTATGGATGTGCCGCGCCTAACCGCTCTCATCAAGGAGTTCAAGCCTGACCTCGTGATGAACATCGCGCTTCCCTACCAGGATCTCGCGATTATGGACGCGTGCCTTGCGGCTGGTGTAAGCTACTTGGATACAGCCAACTACGAGCCGCCGGACGAGGCGCACTTCGAGTATTCCTGGCAGTGGGCATACCGCGAGAAGTTTGAGAAGGCGGGACTTACGGCGATCCTTGGCTGCGGCTTCGACCCCGGCGTAACGCAGGTGTTCTCGGCCTACGCTCAGAAGCACTACTTCGACACGATTGAGACACTCGACATCCTCGACTGCAACGGTGGCGACCACGGCTATCCGTTTGCGACTAACTTCAACCCCGAGATCAACATCCGTGAAGTCGCCGCAAAGGGCAGCTACTGGGTAGCCGATCCCAAGGACGACAAGCCCGAGGTTGCCGTCGAGAACAAGAAGGCATTTGACAAGGGCTATTGGGTCGAGACTGCGCCTATGGCTATCAAGCGCGAGTATGTCTTTGACCAGGTTGGCAAGAAGGACATGTACCTTCTCCACCACGAGGAGCTCGAGTCGCTCGGCTGCAACCTGAAGGGCATCAAGCGAATCCGCTTCTTCATGACTTTCGGACAGAGCTATTTGACGCATCTCAAGTGTCTTGAGAATGTGGGGCTTACGCGCATCGACCCGATTGACTTCAAGGGTCAGAAGATCATTCCTATCGAATTCTTGAAGGCGCTTCTTCCCGACCCCGCGTCTCTCGGCCCCCGCACAAAGGGCAAGACGAACATCGGCTGCATTTTCCACGGCGAGAAGGACGGCAAGCCGGTCGACTACTATGTGTACAATGTCTGCGACCACCAGGAGTGCTACGCCGAGGTCGGCTCGCAGGCGATCAGCTACACGACTGGCGTCCCCGCGATGATCGGCGCAAAGATGTTCCTTGAGGGCAAGTGGACTACTAAGGGTGTCCACACTTGCGAGGAATTTGACCCAGATCCGTTTATGGCTGAGCTCAATGTTCAGGGCCTTCCGTGGCAGGAGACGTTCGACCCCGTCAAGGTGGATTAACATTGGAGAACACTAACATTACAGAATTGTGGGGTAAATGCCTTGGCGGAATCCTTGGAATTCTGTCTTTGATAGTTCGCATTCTGTTGATTGGACTTGTTGTAGCCATTTTATTTCTGTTTGCACGGTTGGTTAAGTGAATACGCCACGATACATCATTGATGAAGCGGCGCTTGTGCGCAACTTGGAGATTCTTAAAAGCGTCTCCGAGCGTGCAGGCGTGCGCATCCTCCTTGCACAGAAAGCGTTTTCGTGCACTGCCGTCTATCCGCTGTGCGCGAAGTATCTAGCAGGCACGACGGCAAGTTCGCTTTTCGAGGCGAAGCACGGTCACGACAACTTTGGCGGCGAGACGCATGTCTTCGCGCCGGCGTTTATCCCCGAGGAGATGGATGAAATCTTGGGACTCGTCGACCACATCGTCTTCAATTCGCCGCGGCAGGTCGCGCTCTATGGAGAGATGGCACGCAAGCGCGGCGTCTCTGTTGGGCTCAGGGTAAATCCTGAAGTCTCTGTCGCGACGACGCCCGCATACGATCCTTGCCGCCCCTCGTCGCGGCTTGGCACGACGCGCACGGTGCTGGATGAGTCGGGATTTTTCTTGGCCGCAAAGGACGCAAAGAGCGCAAAGGTTGATGGTCTGCATTTTCACTGCCTTTGCGAGCAGGGGCTTGGCGAACTTAAGAAAGTCCTTGCCGGTTTCGAGGAGAAGTTCGGTGAATTCCTCCCGCAGATGAAGTGGGTGAACTTCGGCGGTGGACATCACATCACGCGCGAGGGTTATAATGTCGAGGGGCTTGTTGCGTTGCTGAATGATTTCAAGGCGCGTCATCCGCACCTTGTCGTTTACTTTGAACCTGGCGAGGCGATTGCGCTCAACGC
Organism: uncultured bacterium; assembly: GCA_902779075.1. The sequence continues at coordinate 8,836 of CACZAK010000177.1, forward strand.
TGGAACGCTCGAGTCGCGCGTCCTCGAAATCCAGCCGAAGGGCGCGGACGGCATTTCCAACGCGATCCTAGACACGAGCGCGGCGTGCCATATGCCTGATGTCATCGAGATGCCCTATACCCCGCCGCTCGTCGGCGCCGAGAAGGGGGCTGGCGGACCATACGCCTACCGTTTCGGCGGGCCGACCTGCCTTGCTGGCGACGAAATTGGCGTTTATTCGTTCAAACACGAGCTGAATGAGGGCGATACCGTCGTTTTTGGCGACATGGCGATCTACACGATGGTCAAGAACAACACTTTCAACGGCATAAACCTCCCGGAAATAGTCCTTCGCCATATCGACGGCTGGCTACGCCGACTTCGCGGGAAGAATTTAGATAATACTTATTGCGTTGGTAGGCGAATTTTGGTACTATGACCGCGGAATCCCGGGGAATAGCCTGTAATGGCTATGACTGACGGGATAGTGCAAAAGCGAATGGCCGCAATGAAATCTACGACCATCACGAGCATATTTTCGTCGAAAACGGTCGACAACAGTCGCCTGAAGGCGTATGCTTTGTCAATAGGAACATTCCCATGAAAAAAATACTGACCCTCGCGGCCGCGATGTTCGCGGCGCTTACTCCCGCATTCGCGGACGGCCTCTCCATCACGCCCGCCACGCTGCCGGTCGCGACCCAGCAAGTCGCTTACGCGCAGACATTCGCCGCCACCGGCGGCTCGGGGTCGTACAGCTGGTCCGTCGTTCCGTGGACCTACGAGACGGCCGAGCCGACATACTCGGTCGGCGCGAACGAGACGCCGCTTTGGGACGGCACGGCGATGAAGGGCAATACTGCCTACAAGCTGCCGTT
>CACZAK010000178.1 GCA_902779075.1 uncultured bacterium
GTTTCCAAGAAAAACATCTACATCCGCTCGGCCAGGCTGAACGGCAAGCCGCTTGATCGCGCGTGGCTCACCACGAAGGAAGTGACGGATGGAGGCGTACTGGAGCTTGAAATGGGCGCAGAACCCGCGAAAGATGTGTTTCAGAAACCTTTGGCCGCTACCGGGAGGTCAGAAGGGTCATATTGATAAAACGGGTGGGGACGGACCCCGCGAAACGCGCGTTTTACAGGGCTTTCCGCGATCTCAACCCGTTGAATGACCTCGAAATCGGGTAGCAGCCCCGCGAAGCGGCTGTTTCCGGGCGGGCGCTCAAACAGGCTACGGCAAATGACGAGAGGGAAAGAGAACGGCAAGGCATGAAAGAGATTACGCGAAAGCAATTCATGGGCGGCGTGGCTCGCCCGGGAGGTCGCAAGGTATCTCGCGGCGGAAAACAACATCCAGCCGGACGACGTGATGGCGTGGCTTATCGAGAACGATGGCATCGACTTCCTGACGAAGGGCGCGGAGTCGATGGGCAAGCAGCGCTTCCTGGGCAGGAAGGTGATCCCAATGGCCGCCCGCGCCGTTTCATTCTATTGCAGCCCCGATACCGCCGCTATGTTCAGCGGCGGGGAACGGGGAATGGGGAACGGGAAACCGACGATTTTAATGGAGGTCTGACATTGGGCAGCAAAGCGAGGATTTCGGGATCGGTTGTGGCGGGGTTTCCCTCGCCCGCCGAGCAGTACCAGGAGCCGCCGCTCGACCTTAACGAGCTGTTGGTGAAGCGTCCGGCCGCAACGTACTTCGTCCGGGTTGAGGGCGACTCGATGGAGGACGAGGGAATACGCCACGGCGATCTTCTCGTTGTGGACCGATCGCTACGTCCGGCGTCGGGCGACGTGATCATCGCGAGCTTGGGCGGCGACTTCACCGTGAAGAGATACCGCCGCGACAAGGACGGAGTTCGCCTTGAACCTGCGAACTCCCGCTATCCCGTCATAAAGCTGCGTCCGGGGCAGCAGCTCGACTACTTTGGGAAGGTGACGGCCTGCATACACAGGTTCGTAGGGGTATAGCCATATGAAAACCTATGTTGTCGTATACAAGTCCCCTGACGGTCAAATCCGCGACCGCTATGTGACGGCCCGCAACCACAGGAAGGCAATGGAATCCGTTTCGCGGGAGAATCTGGAAGTCCTTTCGGTGGACAGGGCTGACAACGAAGAATCCTTGCGTCTGGTAGGCAACCCCAGAAGGAGCGCGGTGGTCGCATTGGTCATCGGCATCGTAACCGCAGCGGTCGTAATCTCTCTTTTCTGGTTGTGGAAAGGATGCCCAAGTCTCTTCTAAACCGAACATGCGCACCTGCTAAATGAAATGATCGGACTCGTCGACGTCAACAACTGCTTCGTCTCGTGCGAGAGAGTGTTCAACCGCTCCCTCGTCGGGCGACCCGTCGCCGTCCTCTCGAACAACGACGGATGCTGCGTCGCCCGGTCAAACGAGTTCAAGGCGCTCGGCATCGCGATGGGGACGCCGTACTTCCAGCTCAAGGATCGCGAGAAGTCCGGCGAACTCGTCTTCTGCTCGTCAAACTACGAACTCTACGGCGATATGTCGCGGCGACTTATCTCGATCCTCCGCGACGAGGCTTTGGACGTGGAGCAGTATTCCATCGACGAGGCGTTCATCGTGCCGCCGAACAACCCAGATCTCGGCTACGCCGAATACGGGAAGCGGCTGCGGGCGAAGATACTCCGCTGGATAGGGCTTCCCTGCGGCATCGGCTTTGCGCCCACCAAGACGCTCGCCAAGATCGCGGACCATATCGCGAAGAAGCGGCCGGAGGGCGTGTTCGTGCTTCCCGAGGACCCGACGGACATCCTTGCCGACCTTCCGTCCGACGAGGTGTGGGGCGTCGGACGCCGCCTTGTCGTGAAGCTTCGCGCCGAACGCATATTCACTGCGAATGACCTGCGGGACGCGAGGGACGACGTGATCCGCTCCGTCGGCGGAGTGACGCTTCTCAGGACGGCGCAGGAGCTTCGAGGCATTCCGTCCAACGACGACAAGGACTACGACGCAGACCCCGACAGCGTTAGCTGCTCCCGATCCTTCGGCGAGCCTGTGACAACCCTTGAAGGGATCGCCGAGTCGCTTGCCTCGTTCACCGCGCAGGCGGCGACGAAACTCCGCAAGCACGGGCTGCTGGCGTCCGGGTGCAATGTGTATGCGCAGATATTCCACTCCGGCGGGGGCGGCGACTTCCTCGGGCGGACGGTGATGTTCCCATCGCCCACGGACGCGACGAACGAGATGCTGAAGGCGATACGCGAGGAGGTGGACGCGCTCTTCATCCCCGGAACGCGCTACCGCAAGACCGGCGTCGTGTTCTTCGGACTTGAAAAGGTCGGCTCCGCCCGTCAGCTGGACTTGTTTTCGCCCGTCGAGAAGGCCGAGGCGTCGCCGCTCTACAAGGCCATCGACTCGCTCAACAAGCGCTACGGCAAAGGCAAGGTGTTCTCCGCCGCAGAAGGGCTGGGCGACCGCTCATGGAAGATGAAGCGCGGCAAGCTCTCGAAGCGCCCCACCACCCGATGGGACGAGTTGATGGTAGTGAGATGAAGCTACACACAGGAGAGAATACTATCGACGGAATCTCCGTTGTCGTCACCCGGCGCAGGGCGAGGCATATCCGTGTCTGGGTCAAGGCGGACGGTACGGTCGCGATGACCGTTCCGTTCTGGGGCGCTACGCTGGCGCAGGGAGCCGACTTTCTCGCCTCCAAGTGGGGATGGGTGTGCGAGACGCGCAAGCGCGTCCTCTCGCGCCCTGCGCCAACCGTGCGCGTCATTTCCGCAAACGACGCCGCGCAGCTCCAGGTGCTTCTTGCGGAGCTTCACGCTTTATGGGCGGACAGGCTCGGAGAACCAGCTACGACATGGAAAACCCGCCGCATGAAGACGCGGTGGGGAGTGTGCAACTATGTGCGGCGGAGGATTACCTACTCGCTGATGCTCGCAGGGATGCCCCGCGAACTCGTCGAATATGTCGTCGTCCACGAGTTCACCCACCTGAAGGCACACGGACACGGTCCGAGGTTCCAGGCGTTCATGGACGCAAGGCTTCCTGAGTGGCGAACTCTCCGCAAACGGCTCAACCATTGGGAATCATGAACGCACGCGCATACGATGCCGCATTCGCCCGGCTTGCGAAGTCGAAGTTCCGTAGTCGCTTCCATCTCTCGGAAGCGGACAGGAAGTATATCGCAGAGAAGGGAATTAAGACGATTCGCTCCCATTGCGAGGACTTCATCCGAATGAGGCTCGCACCGGCGAACCCGCCGAACGACGGGAAGCAGACGCCGATGCGCGGACACCCCGTGTTCAAGGCGCAGCACGCCTGCGCCTGCTGCTGCTCGGCACTCGCTTGCGCTCGGCGTGTTCGCTTCCCCACGGGTCGCGAACCCCCGCAGGGGGCGGATATGCGACTGCCTCGTAAAGTGGTGGAAGGTGCCTCGCGGGACACCGATCCCCGCCGAGCGGCGTAACCGCCGCGTAAGCGGGGCCGCAACCCATAGGGACGCGGCCAAACCGAGCGGACTGAGCGCAGCGAAGAGGCTCCGCGAGAGCCGAGCGGGGGATCGTCGAATTTCTCATGGCTTGGATCGAGCGCAATATGTGATGCGAAGAGTTTTAGAGCAAGCGTTGGAATGAATCGAGCTGAAAGTAGCTTGCGAATATTCGATAATAAACTTTCAAATATTTGTAAAATAAAATTTTGTACCATTGACGGCAAAATGCAGAATATGATATAATATTTGCATCACTTGGGAAAGGAGAACAATAAAAATGGCTGCAAAAAAGGAAACGAAGCGCGAAAAGTTTGTCCGCATGGCGGAAGCCCGCACGATAAAGATCATATCTATGGTCAGGCTGCTGGGCAACTGCTCGAACAGGCTGGCCTACGAATAGCCAAAAAGCGGTTCAAGAGCGCACCCAACGGAACGGCGCAGGTGTTCTCGCTGTCGTAATAAAACATCGCCGCAGGTAAAACGTTCGCAAAAGGAGGTCGTGATGCAGCCGTCCTGGTCGTTTGACAAAGTGCCGCCCGGCACGATGGAGCGCAATCCCGTAAGCGAAGAGTTCTTCACCAACGGAACGCGCCTTGAGGCCGTAATAAGGGAGTCACTGCAGAATTCGCTGGACGCGGCCGACGGTGGCAGCGAGCCGGTCAGGGTGCGGATTTACTTCTCCGGCGACGAGTGCAAGCTTCCTGTCGAAAAGATGCGGCGGTATTTCTCTGGCGGCGAGAAACGCTTTACAGACCCGAAGAACGGCCTTGTCGTCCCCTGGCAGACGCTTTCAGAGCCGTGCCGCTATCTTGTTATTGAGGATTTCAACACGACGGGTCTGACCGGCATTACGGATGAGCGTCCGCTCAAGGAGGATGTCGAACATCGCAACGATTGGAACTACTACAACTATTTCTTCCGCGAGAACGGCTCTACGAAGGTCGGAGCCAACACCCTCGGCAGCTGGGGAGCCGGCAAATGCGTTTTCCAGCGGGCCAGCAAGCTGAAGTGCTCGTTCACTTATTCAGTCCGGGATAACTACGAGCCGCGTTCCTTCGTCGTTGGCAAGGCTACGCTGAAGTTCCACACGGACGCAGAGTATGTCACATGGGCGCCGGACGGATGGTTTGGATGTAAGGTCGAGCAGTCCGATCCGCGCAAGATGCAGAAAACGCCGATAACCGATGCCGAATTCATATCAACCTTCAGAGAGGATTTCAACATAGAGCGGCAAAATGAGCCTGGAACGTCGATTGCGATTCCGTTCATAAACCTTTCGGAGGACGCCGAAAACGAAGGTGCGGAGTTCAATCAGCGCAACCTTGTCCGCGCCGTCCTGCGGAACTTCCTTGTAGCCATACATGAGGGGAAGTTGAAGGTTGTCGTGCAGGTTGGGAAGAGCGGAACGGAAACTGTGATAGACAAGACCAGCGTCGAGGCATATGCCAACTTCCTGCCGTCACCCGGCGACAGGGACGCTCTTGTCACAACATCGCACCACGACCTAATACTGTCAACGCAGAATCAGTCGTTCCCGGAAGCTCAGAAGTTCCAGCTGACATCTCCGGGAGACAATCCTGTCTGGGGCAGATCGATGTTTGACGACGAGCAGCTTAAAGCGATCAGGAAGCTGCTGCACGAAAAGAAGCCCTGCGAGATAACCATCCCCATGCCGATAAGGGCCAAGGGGCCGGACGGAGCAGTGTCGGTCGAAAGCGCAAAATTCAAGGTTCTTCTCAAGAGGGAGGATCTGCCGAAGGCGCTGCCGCCCGTATTTTACCGCGTTGGGCTTCTAATTGACTCTGTCGCGTCGGCCACGCTCAACAACTACATCGCCGCCGTTCTGATCAACCGAGACAAACTTGCTGATCTTCTGGTGGCTGCAGAACCGCCCAGCCACAGCAAATGGAACTATGACACCGATAGAGTTGCCAAGGAGTACGACAAGCCGAGGTCTCATATCCGATTCGTGTCATACGCGGTACGAGAAATTCTGAACACGCTCGCATCTTTCGACCAGAGCGTCAACTGGGACCCCTTGAGTGACGTGTTCGGCATCAAGAAGCAGAAGCCCGGCGACGGCAACAACAACGCCAGCAAGCCTGATGACGACAAGAATGGCGATGATGCCGGTGGCGACGATCAGACACCGGCCGAAAAACTCCGCATCGTCGCCATCACGGAGATCAACGGCTCTGCAAAAGGCATAAAGGCTAAATCCGGCGAGGGTCTTGAAAAGATCGCGGACGACAAGTTCCCGTTCACGGCAAAGTTCTCCGTTGGATATGACACGTTCAGAGGCCTCGACTGGTCTCCAAACGACTTCGACCTCGGGAAAAGGACGGGCGGCGTTTCAATCGAAAGGACGGAGGGATCGGTTGAGCACTCGGCCGAAGGCAATCAGATAGTCTTAACGATTAAGGACAAGACGCCTTTTACTGTCACAATAACTGGGTTCGACCCTAACCGCGACATCACGGCGGCAAAGCTGAGGTACGAGTACAGAAAGGAGGCCGAGGATGGCGTTTCGGTTTAACTTCACTGGCCGCAAGCGCGTCCTGGAAGCGGAGGCGAAAGTCCATGTCATAAAGGACGCGAAACCTCTCAAGGTTCGCCTGGAACAGTCATTTTCCGGCAAGAACATCTACAGCCCCGACGACCACGTGATGCTTGAGGCCATCAGGCGCACAAAGCTCCGTCGTTTCGATCTTGGCACGGTAGGAAACTTGCAGCCGGAAACGATAGCGGATTTCCCCGATTTTCCGGACGGCAAGGAGGTATACTACAGGCTGAGGATATTCGATCCTGCGACGCACGTTCTCAAGGGGCTTGCCAAGACCCTCAAGGATGCCGACAAGGAACAGAAGCCGACAGACATGGAGCCGCTGCTTCCGGTGGCTCTATCCCAGCCCGAAGACAACATGGGCAGCCTTTTCTGGAAAGTAAGACTGGAGCAGAACAACAATCCCGTACTGGTGATCTCCAGCAAGAAGTTCAACAGCTACGAGCCGGTAAAATCGGCAGAGTTCAAGGCCCTCGTGCAGCCGGAGGTCTTGAGGCAGGTTCTTACCTATGCGTTCATACTTTCCGCGCCGGCTGGCGGATTCCCAGAATGGTCGGCAAAATGGCGTACATACGTAAGCGTCAACCTCGGAGTTAGGGGTTGTCCGGAATCTGCGCCGGACAGTATGGACGAGTCATACATAACGGAAGTCTCAAAGTGGATTGAGGATGCCGTGAGGGCATTCGCCGACCACTTTAATCTGTCCGGCGTGAGCATCAAGAACCTTACCACAACGGAGGACGGCAATGAGTGAGATGACAAAAGTCCGCCGCTTCAACAAGGCCGGAATTGAGGCTGTTCGTCAGCTCCTCGTGAAAATCCGTGCCGACAACGATCTCCACACGGAGGAGGCCAAGGCACTGCTTACCGACAAGCTTCTTACCGATGAGGTCAAAAACGCTCCAGAGGTGGATCTTGAACGGACTTTCACGTCCAAGATGGATATGATCGGGTATTTCACCCCCATCTTTGATGATGGCTTTATGGACAGGCATCAGAAGGACGCCGGTCTGTGGACGTGGCTTGCAGTGGCCTATTACAAGCAGTTCCTAAAAAGCAAAAACAGCATCTACCAGGTAGCCACCGACTGCTGCTGGATTTTCGACCCAGAAGAATACCGATTTTCAAGGCGTCACTTTGTCGCAGGCACGATGTATCTGCACAGGGACTTCGGACATGCCGTGAGCGACGGATTGGAAATGTTCTTCGCTGGCGAGCCATACCTTTTCGGAGGGTTGCTTGACGCCATTACCTACAAAGAGGAGTTCGCTCGCATTCCGGCTATGCTTCAGACGGCAGTATGGCTCTACTACAAGCCAGATTCCGCCAAGAAGGTAAAGCCCGGCGCGGCGACACAGGACAAGCCAGGCACGGTCAGGGAGCTCGCGAGGATGGCGGACCAGTTTGCCATGACATACGACATATTCGAGACTGAGGATGCAGGTAAATTGTGGAATCTCCTTCCTGCGCAGTTTGACAAGTTCAAAGGAGATGCCAAACACTAAGAATAGAGATGGAAGAAGAGAAGATTTCATACAGAATAGTCAAAGACGACATCGTCCGGCGGATTCAGGTAAAGGGGCGTGGCGTCAAGACTTCGAAGCTGCCGATCCCGGACTGGGTCGATAGAACGCAGCCTACTGTCAACATCTACGACCTTGCATGGCTTGCCGCAAAAGAAAGGCCGAGGGTCAGGGCGTCCGCACAGGAGATCCGCGCCGTCGATCTGTTTTGCGGCTGCGGCGGGTTGACACTCGGAATCCGCGAGGCAGCACGCGGCCTTGGATGCGCATTCCGCTCGGTGTTCGCATCTGACATCAACAAGGAGGCCTTGAACATCTATGCCAAGAATTTTCAGCCCGATTTTCTCGATAACAGCCCTATCGAGAAAAGCATCAATGGCGAACTTGGTGCGGAGCTGACGGCGGAGGAGCATGTGTTCTGCGACAAGGTCGGCAGGATAGACATTCTTGTCGCCGGTCCCCCTTGCCAGGGGCACTCCAATCTGAACAACCACACGCGACGCGATGACCCGAGGAATCTCCTGTATCTCCGAGCCGTAAGGTGCGCCGAGATACTGCGCCCCGACACTCTAATCATAGAAAACGTCCCAGGGGTTCTTCATGACAGACATGGCGTCCTTCAGACGGCTGATGAATACCTCAAGAACATCGGTTATTCCGTCAGTTACGGAGTGGTGCGGATGTGGGAAGTCGGCGTTGCGCAGACCCGTCAGAGAATGCTGCTCATAGCATCGCGTGTGACTCCAAACGTTGACATAGAGAAAATAACAGAAGATGCAACGCTCCCTATCCGTACAATGAGGTGGGTTATTGGAGATCTGCTTGATAAGTACGACGTGGACGACGTTTTCAATTCTGCAGCAATCCATTCGCCGGTAAATCAGGCAAGGATACATTATCTCTTTGAGCACGACTTGTACGAGCTGCCGAACGACCAGCGCCCGGACTGCCATCGCTTGAAGCCGCACACTTACCCCGCAGTATACGGCCGGATGCACTGGAATAGGCCATCGCCCACGATTACGGGCGGCTTTGCCTGTTGCGGTCGCGGACGATTCGTGCATCCGTTGCGTGAAAGGACGCTGACCCCTCACGAGGCAGCAAGGGTGCAGTATTTCCCCGACTTCTTCGATTTCGGGGGGATGACCAGAAGTGGTCTGGTTCGAGCCATAGGAAATGCCGTTCCAGCTCGTGCTGGCTATGTGGTCGCACTTCCGCTCTTGATAGCGGTTTTAGAGACCGAAGCCGAGCGTTTACCCGAACAATCAGAATCTTGAATACAATTAATGAAAGGACAAAAAACAATGTTTGACAACACCGACAACATGGCGCGGATTGAGCGCGAGATCGAGAAGAGAATGGAAGCCGCCTGCGAGAAGAACGGGTGGTATGTGGCAGTGGCGATGATGCCGCCAGAGAGAACGACGCTGCACATCGAGAAGTTCGGCGAGGAGCCTGTCGCCAGCGAGGATGCGCAGGCGGCGCTCGATAGCGCGGTTGCCTTTGCCAAGGCGGAGTTCGGAACCTCGGTGGAGGTCGAGCGGTTCGACGAGAAGATTCCCAACACCCGCGCACCGTACCATGTGACGTTCCTCGTCAAGGTCGATGCCTCCAAGCGAGTCGCGGAGCTGGCGGCGTGACATGAACATGGAGCAGAGAGCGCGTCAGTATGACGAAATCCAGAAGCTCGAGGGCTTGCTGGCGTATGCCGTCGCTCACGGCGACAAGGCCGAGGAGGAGCGCATCCGCGCGGAACTGGCGAAGATGGTGGAGAGGTTGTGAACATGGCGACTGTCCAGATGAGAGCTATTCTGCTGGCGTGGTGTGTCGCGTTTGCGGCGGCTGCGTCCGCCCGCACGATCCTCGTTCCGACGCAGCCTGTGTCGCCTTTCGCGGACACGGAGGTCTCCACGAACATCGCGCTGCACGCGAGCCGCACGGACACGCGGGAGTTCGGCGTCCGCATCCAGCTCGCCGGGACGCCGACGAACAACCTCGAGGTCGCCTTCGGGCGGGACTCGAACACGAACGGCGTCCTTGAGGCGGGGGAGGTCGAGACGGTCTACGGCTGGCGCGCCGGGCGGTACTTCGTCGAGAACGTCCGCGCCTGGGAGCGGATCGAAACAGAAGCCGCCGCGAGCGCCATGTGCGGGGTCGTCGACATCCAGCTGCGCAACGACGCGCAGACTGTGCCGAGGCGTTTCACGGCCACCTGCGGGGACGTGGCGGCGTTCCCGGAGCTGGCGACGACACCACCCCCGTCCTGGCTCTTCCGCGAGGAGTGGGATGTGGTTCGCGTGACCCGTCGCGGCGCGGGCGTACCTTCGGAATGGGTGCGCTGCGACGTCGATTACGCATCATTCGCAATCAAGCTCAGGTGACGCCATGCTGACGAGAATCTGGACAGGGTTTCTTCTTTCGGGGCTTTGCGCTTCCCTTGCCGCGCTTGTCGTCGTGTACATGCACGAGAAGGGCGTGTACCCGTTCAGGGACGCATGGAGCAGGCTTGGCCGCCAGCCGTGGGGGAGAAGGATCGCGATTGCGGCGTTTGTCGTGTCGATGTGGGTCTACGCGAGCGTCAAGCCGGGCGACGGCGGCGGCAACGGCGGAGGCGATGGCGGTGGAGACGGCGGCGGCACCAACAACATCCAGATGGTGATCGGCCCCGGCGGGCTTCCGCAGGCGGGTTCTCCCGGCACGGTCACGAACACGCTCGGCCACGACGTCGTGGGCGAGATACGTCCGATGGCTGGCGGCGTCCTTGGCGATCCAGCGCCGGTCGTGGACGAGTGGTCTGACTTCACGCCCATCACCTCGACGAACACGACGCGGACGCTGACTGGCGAAGATTTCCGTCGCGGCTTCGTGATGACGCAGATCGAAACGGGCGAGGAGCAAGACTTCTCTGCTCCTCCCGATGCTACCATCGCATCCGACTGGCAGGCGTTCGGCGCGGCGACGGACTGGATTTACGTAGCGCTCACGAACTGGGCGTTCAGCGTCGCCACCAACGACGTCGAGAGACTGCGCGTCTATTCCTTCGGCAAGATAGAACCGCTCATCCGAGAGGAGGGCAACGCAATCGCCACGAACAACTGGTTCGCGCCGTTCATGGCGTCGCTCGGCGTCGTGCCGGAGGCGAACTGGAGCTTGCTCAACGAGTCCGCAAGGCCGAGCCGTGTGTGGTACTGCGTCACGCACCGGAATACGTTTGTCGTCACATGGGAGAATGTGCTTCTCGACAGGGATGCCGGAAGCCCCATCTCGTTCCAGGTCGAGTTCTGGCCGGACGGCCGGTTCGTCTGCCGATACGACTTCTCCCGGATTGACGCCGAGACGGTCGAGGGCATTCTCGCCGGTGCGTCATTCTCCGGAAACACATGGATAACCAACTCCCTGCCGACAAACGTGACTTCGATGGCATTCTGTCCTCTGGCAGGGGACGATGCATATAACCAGGACTCAGACGGCGACGGAATCGCAACCATCGACGAGCTTTTCGTCCACTATACCGACCCGCACAACGCGGACTCTGACTCCGACGGTCTGTCGGACTACGAGGAACTCTTCGTATACAACACCAATCCGTTGAATTCGTATTCCGTCAGCGATGCGTACTGTGACGCAGTGGCCGTCAGAATCGGCGACCTCGATCCGTTCTCCTTCCCGGAAGGATCGACGAACACCGTACTTGAGCACATCTTCTATTCCGGCACGACGAACGGCGTCTTTGCCTATCCGCAGCCGTCGGCGGAGGTTGCGGTTTTGAAGGTAATGGTTTCCGGAAGTGGCACGGGTCGGCTCGTTGTCGGTGATGCCGTCGTCCCTCTCGTCGCGCCGCCGCAGATGCGGAGTGGCGCTGTCACCAACACGCTGCTGCTCGCAGTGGGGAGGGGCGTGCGCAGGGAAGTGTGGTTCGACAAGCCCGACGGACTCGACGTCGCGCTTGATTCCGACGATTTCCTCATCGGCGAGATGCCGACTTGGTACTGGGCGCACGGGTGGCTGGCGTTCCCGCACACGGACGCGACCGTCCCCTGCATCCACGACCTCTACGCGAAGGCGAGGACGGTGACGCTCGTCCACGGCGAGGAGTTCGCCGGGCTCGCCGCGACTTGGAAGAGCGAGGAGCAGGGCGTCGCGATCACGAACGTGCCGCCCGTGTCGGCGGAAATTCACGGCAGTTTCCCGAAGAACCAGACGCGCACGATATGCTACACGATGAGCCATCCCGACTACATGGGAGGGGAGACGAACTATGTGCAGACGCTCCGCTTCTGCCCCAGGCCTGCTGACGACGACTTGCAGGGAGACGGGACGGCGATTGACGAGGAATATGGGGACGAACACTACTGTTCCTGCAATCTTGGTGTCTGCTGCAGCAACCCTTGGTGTGATTGCGGATGTGCGTGTTGCGAGGTGGAGGACGGCGAAGTCCCAGCCAACATATGCATCGAGCACAACTGCCCCTACGACCAGTGCGAAAGCCTCCACCACGACGCATACACAAATGCGACGGCGGTCGCTTCGATGGCGGACGTGCTTAAGCTCGACAGAGTTCCGGTACACACAAACACCATCTCGATTGACGTCCCCGATGCATGGGTCAAGTGCTGCGATTGCCCTGATCATTGGACGAACTACGTCGCCCTCGCCGCGAAGTCATACAATCTTGCCGTGCGCACGGAGGACGGCGAGCGCTTCGAGCGCACCGTCGACGACTGCAATGTCTACGTCCACGGTCTCGCGCCCAGCAGGGACTTCGAGGACTCCATCCTCTCCCTCTGCAAGACCGGCGTCGTCTACGAGACGCATCGCTACACGGTGCTGGGGCTGGACATAGGGCATCCCCGGTGCGCCGCCCATGAAGTAGTCGGATGGAACTCGAATTTTGGCTTCCCCGTCGCGGCGACGACAAACGTCAATCTCGCAACGGAGATGTACCTGAAGACGGACGTCGACCTGCCGTCCGGCGAGATCAACGTCAGGTTCGACAACCCGACGGTGCGGTTCCAGCTCTACCTGGGCGGCGAATACGACGAGCGGACATTGCTGCTGGACACGGATGTCCATGAAGAGGGGCGGACCATCTCGCTGGAGGTGTGGAAGCGGCTGACGCGGGAATTGACCTCGGATCGCAAGACCCGGATCACTGTCGTTGCCTTTGGCGCGGGGACGGCGACCCTGCGCTACTCGTTCGCGGCGATCCACAGCAGTCGCTCAGTGACCGACATGCGGGAACTCCGTCTCACGGCCGTCCTGCCCCTGCTGGTGCCGGATGTCGACGGCAACGGCACGATGAATGCGGACGATGCCCGGCTCTGTGTCTCCAACCGCTTCAATTTCTGGGTCAACAACGACATCTGGAAACGGCGACGACAACGAGGTGAACGGGCGGAACGACCTCGTGAACCTGCTTCCGATGGCGGTTCGCGTCCAGGATTTCCTGTCCGCATGGTCTTCGCACGAAGTCAAGGTCGTGATCAGGGGGCGAAGCTCCGGCATCCGGCGTCTTTATTCCGACATCGCGTGGAGCAACGCCTGTTCTTCGGTGCTTGGGGATGTAGGGGTGGACGACGAAAGCAGCTGGTATAACTTCTGGAGCGGAACGAACCTCTGCTCGGCGTCGTTCCCGTCGCTGGGATATGCCGAGAGGCCGCTTTCCGGCGATGTCGCGGCGAGGAGCCTGTCGGCGAGGGGCGTAGTGCTGTTCGAGGCGGATGAGGAATGCGAATGCCCGATAGAGGTTGTCGTGAAGGTGGACGGGGCAGAGGTCTTCGTCTGCCGGCCGGACCTGGCGTTTCTCGATGTAAGGAAGTTCTACTGGTGGCACAACCTCCGCCATCTCTTCGGCGGCCAGGGCGGAATCGACCCGAACGACACTAACGAGACGGAGAATGCGCAGCTCCCGCTTTCGGCCTTCCGTCAGGATGCAAACTTTTATTTCGTCCACGGCTACAACATGGCGCAGCACGAGGCGCGCGAATGGGCGCAGGCGACCTACAAGCGACTCTGGTGGGCGGGCTTTCGCGGGCGCTTCCATGCCGTCACCTGGTACAGCAACGATTCGCAGTTCAAGGCACCCCTCGTCGGATACGTCTGCCCGAACTACCAGGCCAACGTGGAGCACGCCTTCGCCAGCGCGTCGAACCTGACGGCGGTCGTCGCGAACTACACCGGCCCCAACTATTTCATGGCTCATTCGCTGGGCAATATGCTCGTATCCGCAGCCATACAGGACTGGCAGATGCCATGCGCGCGCTATTTCATGCTTAACGCGGCGGTAGCAGCGGAAGCGTACGATACGAGTTCGGTGTCCTCTTCAACCCGCGACTGCATCACGCCGTCCGACTGGGATGCGATTCAGAATCGGCTGAGGGCTTCGCATTGGTATGAAACAGACGGACTCGCTGCGGATGACGACCGCAGGAACCTCACATGGCGGGATAGGTTCTCATCCGTTGTCAATGTTGTGAACTACTATTCATCAGAGGACGAGGTCTTGATGTGCGACACGAACGGTGCATCGCACTTCCCAATCCAGCGAGAGTGGGCGTGGTACAACCAAGAACGGATAAAAGGGGTGAAGCCTGTCGAACAATTCGTCGGCATTGACTTTGGGAGAAACGAAGGAGGCTGGAGTTTCAATTCTCACTACAACATACCCTATCAGGAATGGGATCCCGACTCTGGAATGTACGTTACCCGATACCGTCCGCCTACGGCAACGGAGGCGAACGCTCTAACCAACGACTTCAGAGTCGAGCCGGTCTTCGGCAAGTTCAGCGATACGACTCTCTTCACGACAAATCATTTGGCGCCAGGGACAATCAGCTATCCTCTCAGGGCGCAGTTGCTGGCCGATGCGATACCGGCGGAGTCATTCCCGGCTGGCTATATGTCGCCTTTAGTATTCTCGGGTTCACTTAGCGACTACGACATGGCAACTGAGTTTAAGGATGCTAATAGAATTGAAGTAATGGACGCTAATAAACGACGATGGCGTCATTCATATTTCCTGCAAGCACCTTACATGGTCGTTCATGATCTATTTGAAAACATCAACCAAAAAATCCAATAAAGTGATACACATGAGAAAGCTCATTATTACATTAACGTTGATGATTGTCGCCCTTGCTGCAAGTGCGGAGCGAGTAAAGGCTACATTTACGATTGTTGACGATTGGGGAGCGCCAGTCACAAACGCCTCCTTGAAAATTCTGACGCCTCGAAATGCCTATACACTGTCGTGGAACGGGTCAATTCCACACTCAGAATACAATACAAAGACAGACGAAAAAGGCTGCGCCACTTGTTCGTTTGCAAGCCCACAACGGCGGTTTACGCTGTATGTAGATGCTGCTGGATTTTATCCCGAGGAGCGGGGCGACATATTCTTTGGTAAGGCGAATGAATTAAATGTCCCTATCCTCATGCGCAAGATCGTCAAGCCGGTCAACATGATAAAGACAAAGCTTGTTTGTCTGCCATTTCCTTCAGATAAGGGAACATTCTATGTTGATCTTGAAAAAGGTGACTGGGTCTTACCAGGACGAAAAGGAGTTGTTGCGGATTTAAGTGTTGAATACTCGTGTCATGATTCCGAAGGTCGGACAGAAAGCACTGCGAAAATAACTTTCTTGTCCGGCGGCGCATATAAACGGAAGAAAATCGTCTCGTCATGTTTTCAGTCAGAATATTCTGCTGATACAAATGAAGTCTTCAATGCGTCTTTTCTGCATTCGCTGTCATTTGATACGAAGGGGCACGGAAATCGCATTTCGAGTTTAGCACTGGAAAAAGATGAATATCTTGTTTTCCGTACAAGAGTGATTCGGGATAATGACGGGAAGATTGTCTCTGCAAATTATGGGAAAATCTATGGCGAAATTGCGGCGTTCCGTAATTTTGGATATAGGAGGTGCTTTTTTAATCCAATCCCAAACGATACGGGATTAGAAGAGATGGAGGCTTATAATATCTACAAGAGTCGTCAAAGCTCAACTAAACGGTAGAACCGAGAAGGAGCAGGTGCAGAGTTCCCTGAAGGTGTAGCACAATGAGAATGCTTGTTTTGTTTCTAATGGCATCATTTTCCTTGCAGACTTTTGCAGGAAGATCTGTCGTGGCATATAAGATAGTGGGTGACGACGGCCGCCCTATAACCAATGCTGTTGTTAGGACGACAACCCCAAAACAGGAATTCACATTGTCGTGGAATTCTTCTATTCCCAAGGCGACATATTATGCAAGAACCGATAGTGACGGTTTGGCGACATGCACATTTGATTGCCCTCAAGGGAATTTTGACATTATGTGCTTTGCGGAGGGTTTTTACCATGAGAACAAAGGACCTTATTGGTTTGGGAAGGACGGTGGGGAATTTAAGAAAAACAGGGAACAGATTGATATAACATTGCGGAAGATCAAACACCCGGTAGAATTGATTGGCACAAAATTAATTAGTGAGCCACTTCCTCAGAACAACGATGTGCTCTACTTCGACCTTGAAGCAGGCGAGGGGGTTCTGCCTGGACGCAAGGGGAAAAATGCCGATATAAAGATTTCATGCGTTTACAAGACTGAAGGTGCGATGACAACATGTACCGGAGTTGTCGAGTTCGTGTCTGGTGGTGCATATAGAATGAAAGATGCCGATTCTTCGATATTTAAAACTGTGCATGAAGCTGATACCAATGCTGCCTATCAAACGTCCTTCCCGTTTTCGTGGATGCAAAATGACAATGGCTCGAAGGGATATCGCTACGACTTCCCCTTAAGTGGGGAAGAATATCTGGTCTATCGCACGCGTGTAACCACCAATTCGGAGGGTAGGGTCGTCTCGGCTAATTACGGGGTGATCCACGGGCCTATGAACATTCTCAAGTATTTTTGCTATGCCGAAGGGTCTTTCAATCCTGTTCAAAACGACACTAATTTAGAAGACATTCGGATGTTCCGCCGTTACAACGCCATTAAGCGACACGAAGAAGAGCGTTCACGAAAGTCATGGGACATCATGGGGTTGTTCGGAAAATAACTAGATCAGACGCACAATGATGAAGATGTTATTGACCATAGGTCTGGCAATGGTCTGGTTCGTCGGCAAGGCGGAGTCTGTCAAAGTCGTTTACCATATTTTAAGCGAGGACGGCAATCCCGTCACTAACGCAGTAGTTAAGACTACAACCGAACGAG
>CACZAK010000179.1:0-361 GCA_902779075.1 uncultured bacterium
CGACGAGACGATTGTCTGTAAGAACAGAATCTCAGAGGGGAAGTACGGGATGCTCGCGATAAGTGCCAAGACGGGCGAAGTGCGCGAGGCAAAGGCCTCAGAATTCAAAGAAGCGTGGCGTAGCGGTGTTCGGCTCCGTGGGCCGTTGCGCATCAAGGAGCGATTCTAAGACGGAATGTGCGGGGCGGAGGCTAGCGAAAGGAGTAGATGAAGGATGCGGAAATTGACAAAGGCAATTCTCGTCTCATCCCTCGTACTCGCAGCGGGATGCGTGAGCGTTCCGAAGGTTGACAATGCGCCGGTGGCAGTGCTTGACCTGAACCGCTATCTCGGCGAGTGGTATGAGATCGCCCGATTCGAT
>CACZAK010000179.1:392-9380 GCA_902779075.1 uncultured bacterium
CGGCGTCAAGGATGGCAAGCCGAAAACGGCGATCGGGAAAGGTAAGATGACAGACACGCCCGGACTCCTGCGCGTCTCGTTCTTCGGCCCGTTCTACGCAGACTACCGCGTGATGTTGATCGACAAAGACTACGCATACGCGCTCGTCGGCAGCGGCAGTGCGGACTACCTATGGCTGCTCTCCCGCTCCCCTGAACTGTCTGAAACCGCGAAGTCCGAACTTCTCGCAGAGGCGCAACGGCGTGGCTACGATGCGGGCGAGCTCATCTGGGTGCGACAAGGAAAAGATGAGACGACCAGATCTGGGGTAAAATAATGTCGGTTATTTCCGCAACCGAGTTGTTTGAAAAGGAACCGCGATGAAAAAACTGGTGATTGCTTCAGTGTTGTGCATTTTGCTAAGCGGATGCATTGGATTTAAGTGGACCACTAAAGTTGACGACGGTGCGGTTTATGAGCTTAACCGCGAAATGTATATTGCCGAGGATGATGGTCTTATTCTTGTGGATACGCGAACTGAACATCCCGAGTATTACACAATCAAGGGAACGCTTCCCGCAAGGACAAAACTTCAAGAAGCCGAAAAGATAACCCGCCGAGGGTTCTCCTTCTGGTGGTATTTTGGACCTTATTCCAATGTTGCCGTGTACGGGGAAGTTCTTGGAGGCGACTTCAATGGGCGCCTTGTCGACTTTGGGAAACATCGTCAGTGCTGTCCCAAACATGGATATTGGTATCTGTGTCCGCTTGATTGCCCTGAGCGTAATCTCAAGTGCCTTACGCCTGAGAAATATGATCAAGCGCATATTCTAAACAGTCATGGCATAAGGGGAGGCCAATGAAGGCTGTATTGATGACAAAGAAACTGTCTGTAATATTCCGCGTTCGGGGCGATGTTCTTGAACATAGGAAGGAAAGTGATATGGCGACATCTAGCATAACTGCAAACTTCGTGATGAGCGACCCTAAAGTTTCTAGGGCGTTTGTCAGGGCTTTGCTC
Source organism: uncultured bacterium (assembly GCA_902779075.1). Next base: position 1,393 of record CACZAK010000179.1, read on the forward strand.
GCACGTAGACCGCGTGGCAACGTGCCTAGAATCAGAAACGACTGGGAAGTCCTTTCTGACCCTGATGATATTCGCGGCTTTTTCGGACGGAAAACGGCGAAGGGCAGGAGGGTGCTGACATGAAGTTACTCCACCACTCTTACTCCACCAATGGGGTCAGACCCTCTGGCGCTCCCTGGAGATATGAAAAATAAGGAGGTGCCAGATGGTACGCCAAGTAGTTAACAGAATTATTCAAATCAGTCTGATGTTCGCAATAGCCGTCGGTCTAGGTGGATGTTGCCTTCATCAAACGTCCCACGCGGAAAAGACCTACTGTGTTATTGATCTTACCAGCAAGTCTAACGATGGGAAGTATCCCATGACATGGCTTGATGATATTCCAAAAGGAGGATGGAGCCTTGAACATAAGACGCGTAAGTTGGTTTTGCGCCGCATTCCACCAGGGCGTTTCAAGTTCCTTGGCAAATACGACGTCGAGATAACACGCCCATTCTACATTGGCGTGTTTGAATTCACCTGTGCGCAGTATGAACTACTCACCGGCAAGTCGGTCGAGTCCATTGTCGGCATGCGTCTCACGGAAGATCAGCCGTTATGGGATATGCAGTGGGATGAAGTGTGCGGAAAGGATGCGGACTTGGTACTCAGAGAGAAGTCGCCGATGGGCGTGGATGGATTCTCAATACCAAAAGAGAATTCGCTCTTGGGGATGCTCACCAAAAAGACAGGCAGCAGATTCTCATTGCCCACAGAGGCGCAATGGGAGTATGCCTGCCGAGCCGGCGTAGATACTGCCTTCAATATTGGAAATGCCGGAAGAGATGACTGGGAGACCATGAGGCTTTGTGGATGCTCCCGCTTTGACCCGAATCTAAGAGTTAAGAATTTCAGGCCGATCACACATGTTGGAGCATATCGCCCAAACCGTTGGGGACTTTACGACATGCATGGAAATCTTGAGGAGATGTGCCTTGATGAATTCTCAAATGAAGAGGGTTTATCTGCTGTTTTAGGTAGGGGCGCGGCCGATCCGTGCTTTAATGGTGGTCCAAATCCAGAGGTTCGCGGGTGGTACGTTACAAAAGGAGGCAGCCTGCACTCCAACCCATCCGAATGCACGACGACTTCTAGAGAGGCACGAATTCAAGAATGGTCAGATTGGTTTGTTGGGTTCAGAGTTGTCATGGAGGCTTGTGATTGATTAGTTGCCATGGGAGATTAAGGTGAAAGTGTTGCAAAACGGCGCAAGGGAAATCTGCTATACTATCCCCGCAGAGACACCAGCCATGAAAAGAACGCTGAACATAACACGCTCAGAGAACGAGAGGGACGGCGATGCACCAATCGTTAAAAAATAAGAGTCGGCCTCAGAGGAATTCTATTACAAGGAGAATGTCATGGACGATCTAAAGAAAATGATCGCTTGCGAAATAGCCGTCGAGAGGCGGCTGGAGCAGGCTTCAGATAGGACTTGTGAACTACATTGAGGGCAGTTGGATTCTGCCGCTGGTGAATTGGCGATTTTAATATGCGCAGGGGTGACGGGGGAACCAAGCCCTGCGGCGGTCGGGAAGTTATGGTATAATATCCACACGAACAAAAGTTAGGTGGATATCCACTGAAGAATTGGAGCCTTAGATGATTGTCAATAGAGAAGAAACGGTTGATCGGCTTGTTCGGCTGATGGGGAACGGGAACGTGAAGGTCATTACCGGCATACGGCGGTGCGGCAAGAGTTTTCTCCTTGACCGGCTGTTGAGGCGGCGGCTTCTTGGGGACGGCCTTGCGCCGGATCGGATCGTGTCCGTCTCCCTCGAACTGAAGAAGAATGAACGGCTTCGTTCGCCGGACGCTCTCCATGAGCATCTTTCGAGCGCGCTCAGGCGCATTCGCGGGCGAGCGGTTGTGTTTGTCGACGAGCTGCAGATGGCTTTGCCGGAGCGGACGGACGAGGAAGAGCGCAAGCATGCCGAGGCCGCGATATACGGTTCGCTGAACGAACTGAAGGCAAGGGCGCATACGGACATCTTTGTGACGGGATCGAATTCGTCGTTCCTCTCCGAAGATGTGGCGACAATGTTCCGGGGGCGGGCGGACACCGTGCGGATTTGTCCGTTCACCTTCGTGGAGTTCCTTTCGGCGGTGCGCAAGAACGAACTTGCCGCATGGAAGGAGTATATGGTTTACGGTGGCATGCCTGGATCGCTTGCGTACGCGGAAGGCAACGACAGGAAAGAGTATCTGCAGGGGTTGTTCAAGACCGTTTACTTCAAGGACATCGTCGATCGGAACGCGCCGCTCGCGGACGAGGCCGTGCTGGATCATGTGAGCGAATTCGTCATGAGCGCCGTCGGCAGCCTGACCAATCCGGCAAAGCTGACCAACTCCATGAAAACCGTCCTCGGAATCAAGACGGACTATCAGGTCGTGCGCCGCCATCTGGGCTACCTCAGGTCGGCATACCTGATAGAGGAGGCGAAGCGATGGGATGTGAAGGGTCGGCATTACATGGACTACCCCAGCAAATACTATTCCGTGGACGTGGGGCTACGGAACGCCCGTCTTGACTATCGGCAGCAGGAACCGACGCACATCATGGAGAACATTGTATTCAATGAACTGCGGGCGAGAGGCTATTCGGTTGATGTCGGAATGGTCGAAATCGAGACGCGCAGGGAAGGGAAGAGGGAAAAACGTCAACACGAAGTTGACTTTGTGGTGAATCTTCCGGGCGAGAGGGTCTATGTTCAGTCGGCATACGCGATGGAAACGGACGAGAAGCGCGAGCAAGAGACATTGCCGCTTCGCAAGACGGGCGATTCGTTCCGGAAGATTGTCGTCACTGGGGATTATCAGGACCCATGGACAGACGTAAATGGCGTCATCCATGTGGGAGTAATTCCGTTCCTCCTTGACAAGGAATTGATTGAAAAGTAATGCGCAGAAAGGGCGTAAGCCATGAAACCCTTTGCACGAACAATCCTCGTTTCATTCCTCGCGTTGGCGGCGGGATGCATATTGCCCATTCCGCATTATCGGCAACATTTGGAGAAGACAAGTGGCGTTGTCATCGATAAAAAATCTAGGAATCCTGTTTCAAATGCCAGAATTACTGTCTGTGCTGGTAGATACTCCCAAGGTGCCATCACGGATTCGAACGGGCGGATTTCTGTGGAATCAAGCGGGGGTTGGCATTTTATATGGTGGGTCGCGCCACCTTCGGGAGGGTCGTTGTTGCCGACATACCTCGATCCCCAAGATACATGGCATGATATAAGTATTGAGGCTCAAGGATATCCTGTACATCTTGAGACACCGCCGTGGAACAAACGTGGAACGTATGTTATTGAACTTGACAAAGAGCGAAAAGATTGCAAAGAAAACCCATTTTTGCCAAACCAATGGGAAGAAAACAGCGCCGAAGAGGCTGTTGACGGCGGCGCTGGTGACGTGCGGAACGCGCCCTGCGGTGGTCATTCTGGGAAACGAAAGATCACCAACTAACCGAACGGAAATGCCTCAACTAACCGAATTAAAAATATCGAGTCACATCTAGGTCAAGTTGGCCAAATTATGGTATAATGTGAGCCGTCAAAAGGAGATACTATGCCAACGATGCTGAACATTCACGAGGCGAAAGCTAATTTCTCGGGTGTTCTCGCGGAAGTCGAGAACAAGCTCGCGGTCGTAACGATTATGCGCTATGGGCGTCCCATAGCCAAGATCGTGCCGATCACGCCCCGGCGAAACATGGCGCCGCTGCCGGGTTTTGCGGGGAAGGTGAAAATGCACGGCGACTGGTTCGGCGATGATTCATCCGAATGGGAGAATGCGTGATGCGCCGGATATTGTGCGACACATGTGCGCTTATCTGGCTGTCTACGGGCGATGCCAGGCTTTCGCGCGCGGCAAGGACCGCGATGCGCGATGCCGAACTGCTTTGCTTTTCGTCGATTTCAATCTGGGAGATCGCGCGGAAGGTGAAAGCCGGAGAGTTGGAGCTTCCAGTTGCTCCGACGTTGTTTGCAGACATGCTTGAAAGGCACTACGGCATGAAGGAATTGCCGCTTGACAACGCCGTCATGCTTCGTGCATCGTCTTTGCCGGAAATCCACAAGGATCCTGCCGACCGGTTTATCATAGCAACCGCCTTCCTGAACGACTGCGTTGTTGCAACCGGCGACCGCCGCTTCCCGGAGTACGGTGTGGAAGTGATTGCGTGAAGCAGGGATGTGGTGGCGGCACGCTGGCGGCGGCGCTTGAACTCGAAAAGAGGGAACAGGCTCCTAAGAGTCCCCAAAATCTTCAGATTCCTTGGAATTCCATGGTGGCGAATCCGTTTACTGTTGTAGAAGGGCGAGGTGTGCCCGAGGAAGAAGATGGCGACAGGAAGAGGCATCGCGTTCGTGAGGACGCAGATCACGCTCATTGAGAGCATGGCGAACAGAGAGGCCGACGAGCATCTCTGGAATCGCTTCTTCGACTTGTACTATTCGGCGATGGTGAAGTATGCGGAGATGTTCTGCGCCTCCCATGACGCCGAGGACATCGTGCAGCGCGTCCTCGTAAAGCTTGTCGGAATACTGAAGTCCGGCCGGTACGAACGGCGTCCCGGCGTCCGGTTCAGGTCCTACCTGATGACGCTCATCCGGCATGAGTTCATCGACTGGCGGCGCGAGGAGACGGCACGCGGACTCGGCGCAAAGGTGCCGATCCTTGAGGGTGCCGCCTTTTCCGTCCAGCCCGATGCGGCGGCGCGGATCGATGCGGAATGGCGCATCGCGACGCGGGCTGCCGCCGTCGAACGGGTCCTGACGAGCATGGCGATGCCGGACGCGATGCGCCGCGCATACCGCGCGTACGTCATCGAGGGCCGTCCGGCGGGCGAGGTCGCGAAGGCGCTTGGCGTCCGGCGCGGTTACGTCCTGCAGGCGAAATCAAGGATCGACGCCCGCGTCAGGGCGGTGGAGGCGCTGTATGGGGAATGAGGACGGGAGGAACGGCGGAATGCGCGAAATCAAGGCAGGTGACATGCTGGGCGGATACCGCGTGGTACGTCCGCTCGGCGGCGGCATGGGCCGCGTCTATGAGGCGGAACACGAAGCGCTCGGCGTCAGGCGCGCGCTCAAGGTGTTTGTGGACGCATCGAGCCATGCGGAGGAGCGGAAGTCGCTCTTCCTCGCAGAGGGGCGCGCCCTCGCAAGGGTGTCGCATCCAAGGGTCGTGCGGATCCATGACTTCGTTGTCGACGAGGAGACGGGCACGCCGTACTTCTCGATGGATCTCGTCCTCTCGCCGGACGGCGTGCCGACGACCCTTGACGAGGCGTGCAGCCGTGGCATCGACGAGGAGCGTGCGACCGCCTGGTTCGCCGATGTCTGCGAGGGCCTGGACTACATCCACTCGCAGGGCATCGTCCACGGCGACGTGAAACTGGAGAACATCCTCATCGGACCCGACGGGCGCGCCGTGATCAGCGATTTCGGCATCTCGCGCGTCTTCGGCGACGAGGTGCGCCGCAGGTCGGATTCAGTTCCGGACGACGTTTCGGCGGATCTTTCCGCGCTTCACATGGGAACGTACGGCTATCTCGCGCCGGAACTGCTGCGCGGCGGTCCGGACGCGGCCCCGAGTCCAGAGACGGACGCCTGGTCGCTCGGCGTCATGCTCTTCCGCCTCGTCACGGGATTCTGGTTCGAGGACGACAACCGCGAGAAATGCCTTGCACTGCTGGACGACTTCGACCTCCCCTGGCGCGACGTGGTCGCCCGCCTCTGTTCGCGCAATCCGTCCGCGCGGCTTGTCGGCGGACGCCTCGCGCCGCTCGCGGAACAGGTCGCGCGCCGTCCCGCGCCCTGGCGTCGCCACGTCCGCGCCGTCGTCGCGTGTTCTGCGCTGCTCATCCTTGCCGCTGGCGCGGTCTGCGCCTGGCGCATGGCTTCACGCCGCGCCGCCGCGCCGAACCCGGTCTCCGCCGATGCCGCACCGCCGCCCGCGCCGCCACAGCCGCCTGTGACCGCCGTCCGACTGAATCCTGACGCCCCCGCCTGGCGCGAGTTCCGCAGCCGCATCGACGACGCAAGCCGCGCCGCGCTCCTCGCGCCGTTTGACGGAATGGACGCGGAGGTCGAGGGCGTGTTCCGCAACTTCATCGACAGGCAGGCGTCGTACTACTGCTACGACGCCTGCTGGCCGGAAAAGCGCGTCGGCAGGATGGACGCGCTCGTTGCCGCGCAGATGCCCAACGTCGGCGCGCCGCGCCATGCGAACGCCCCGCAGCTCCTCGTGTTGGCGGGAGAGGTCTATCGGCAGAAATGCCTTTGGTCGCTTGAACAAGGGGAGTTCCCGGACGACGTCGACCGACTTGTCGAACTGACGAAGCGCGTGGTGTCGGACGCCTCCGACAAGAGGTATGGCGCGGAATGGGCGTTTGAGATCATCGAGGCGACGCTTCCGTTCGGCCGGCTGGAGGGTCGCCGCATCGGCGCGAAGGACGCGCGCTTCCAGCAGACCGCAGACCCCTGGCTCGTCAAGATGATCCAGGCGGCGACAACGGCCGCGGAGGCGTCGCGCGCGCATGGTTCGTCCGTCTCGCCTGAAGACGCCCGTGAACACGAACAGAAACGCGCACGCGCGACACGCCTTTTCAAGGAGGCGCTGACGCTCCATCCGAAGCGCTACCGCGCGGCGGAACGGCTCATCGGACTCGCCCACGAAGACTTCGACGAGGCGAGGCGCAGCTTTGAACGCTGCCAGGAGTTCTGCTTCGACGATCTGCGCGCGTGGGAGGCATACGCCCGGACGCAGCTTGAGCTGAAAGACCCACGGCGCGAACGCCTTACCCGACTCCTCGACCGTGCGCTCGCGACGGGACGCTACGATACGTGGGTGCCGGCGTTCTACGTCATCGGACGTTGGAGGCTGCTCGCGCGATACGACAAGGAGGGTTGGACGCTTGATGACAGGGGCTGGGCATACGAGGACGACGACGTGCGGCGAAAGACGCTGGAGACGATCCGCCGCTACAGGGACAGTGCGATGCTGTCCGAGGCACCCATGCCGCGCCGCCTTGCCGTGACGGCGATGTTCGCGGCCGCCGCGCTCACCTGCGGCGACGAGGAACTTGCGGCGGAACTTGTGCGAACCATTCCGTCCGCCATGTTCTACCCGGTCCTTGGCTCCGCCATGCGAACGACATCCCCGCTCTTCAGCAGGTTGCGCGCACTCTCGAAAACCTTGAACCAACCGATAAAGAAGAAAGAGGAACCGATTCCGCCGCGCCGCGCGGGCGGAAACGGAAAACGGAACGCGCCCCTTGACGTGAAAACGAGAAATAGAGTATAATATTCACCGCTTGGGACAAATGTATCTCGGGCGAAAAGCGAGAAAAGACATGACGAAGGCAAGGCACAACGGCAGACGGAAAGCGTCCGACCTCGGCAAGACGGGGGCGGAGCGCTCTGCGTACGTCATGAATCCTCAAAAGGCGAGTCAGTGAATTCAAGAATTCAGAAGAAGGGAGGCTCACTATGTGCGAAGCAGTAGAAGAGTTCGCAGAAAAAATCGCGGTGCGCCGTGAGGCGCGCGGCAAGCGCGAGGGCAGGCGCGAGGGCAGGCGCGAGGGCGAGGCGCTTGGCAAGCGCGAGACTATGTTCGCGACGGCGAAGCGGTTGCTCGCCAACGGGAAACTCATGTTGAAAGAGATCGCCGAATGTACCGGCCTTTCGCTCGCCCAGGTCAAGAAACTCCAGCCGACGGTGGCGTGATAAACATAATGACGCCCGCCCTCCATAAAACCGCCTACAACCGCGCGAAAACGGCGCGTGCGGGCGCGTTTACGCAGTTACGGGGGGGGGGGGGGCACTCCTAATTGCGGACGCGCCTGTAGCGCGTTCTATGCCGCCGTAAAAGGCGAATCAGAGGCGACTTGCCGCGCACCATGCGCGACGAGTCGCCTTGCGTGTTTCTGTCTCTGAACTTCAAAC
>CACZAK010000180.1 GCA_902779075.1 uncultured bacterium
CTCTTCACCGGCGGCCTCGGCCTCCACTACGGCGGCGAGGGACTCGGCTGCGCCGTGCTGCCCATCTCCGGCGGCAACACCGAACGCCAGATCATGCTCATGCGCGACCTCGGCGTGACCGCCATCGCCGCCACGCCCTCCTACTTCCTCCGCATCATGGACGAGGCGAAGAAGCAGGGCGTCGACTTCCGGCGCGACACGAAGCTCCGCCACGGCATCTTCGGCGCCGAGCCGTGGACCGACGAGATGCGCGAGACAATCGAGCGCGAGACCGGCATCATCGCCCACGACATCTACGGCCTCACCGAGATCTCCGGACCCGGCGTCGCCGGCGCCTGCTCCCACCGCACGGGCCTCCACATCTGGGAAGACCACTTCTACCCCGAGATCATCGACCCGGACACGCTCGAGCCTCTTCCCGACGGCGAGATCGGCGAGCTCGTGTTCACCACCATCTCCCGCTGCGGCACGCCGATGATCCGCTACCGCACGCGCGACCTCACCCGCCTCCACACGGAGAAGTGCCCGTGCGGACGCACCATGCGCGTGATGGACCGCATCTCCGCCCGCTCGGACGACATGCTCATCATCCACGGCGTGAACGTGTTCCCGGGACAGATCGAGGCCGGACTCCTCCGCGTCCCCGAAGTGGCCCCGCACTACCAGATCGTCCTCGAGTCCACCGACACGCTCGACCGCTTCGAGATCAAGGTGGAGGTCACCGACGCCGCGTTCTCGGACGACATCCGCCACATGGAGAACCTCCGCAAGCGCGTCCTCGACGCCGTGAAGTCGATCATCGGCCTCACGCCGAAGATCTCCCTCGTGGAGCCCAACACCCTTCCGCGCTCGGAAGGCAAGATCAAGCGCGTCATCGACAATAGAAAGAAGTAATGGTAGGGCCCGCGCCCCGCGCGCGCCGCAAAAAGAAAGAACGGTAGGGCCCGCTCGCCGAGCGGGCCGCAAAGGAGAAAATCAATGACCATCAACCAAATCAGCGTTTTCCTCGAGAACCGTCCCGGCCAGCTCGCGAACATCTGCCGCACCCTCGCGAACGCGGACATCTCCATCGTCACCCTCTCGCTCGCCGACACCGCCGAATTCGGTATCGTGCGCATGATCGTGAGCGATCACGACAAGGCGCGCGACGTCCTGAAGGCCGCCGGCCACGTCGCGAACATGCGCGAGGTCGTGGCCGTCACCGTGCCCGACCGCCCCGGCGGCATGGCCGAGATCCTCGACGTACTCGACGCCGCGAAGGTCGATATCGAGTACTCCTACGCCTTCGCGTTCCACCACGGCGAGAAGGCCGTGCTCGTGTTCCGCTTCGACGACAACGAGAAGGCCTGCGCCGCACTCGCCGCCGCCGGCCATCCAGTCCTCGACTACAAGTCCGTCCTCGAAGAGGCGAAGTAAAGCGTAGCCGTTTTTCCCGAATGGAGATGATTTGATGGCCACGTTGTCCATGTTTTACGGAATCATCGTAAAGATGAACAAAGAAGACCGCGAGCCACATCACAAGCCGCATGTTCATGGATGGCACGCAGGCAGACAGGCATCGTTCGACATCGAGACCGGCGAAGTCATTGCAGGATCAATGGATGCGGATGACGAAGCCATGGTAAGAGCCTGGATCAAGATTCATCGCGAAGAGCTCTTTGCCAATTGGAAACTGCTTTCCGAGGAGGGAACGTTTTTCAAGGTGGAGCCATTACGCTAGCAAAAGGTTACGGTATGGAGGAGCTTCATTCAGTCGTCTATGCGAAGCCTATGGAGGAGATGAAAGTTTACGTCTCCTTCGAAAATGGCGTAAGCGGTCTTTTCGATTGTTCGTACCTGGTGAAATATCCGTATTGGGAGAAGTTGAAATCCCCAGCATTCTTTCGCCAGGTGCGTGCGGAATGTGGCACGCTCTGCTGGCCTGAAGACATAGACATTCCTCCAGAATCCGTCTGGGAAGACGTGTCCCGCCAGCAGAATGCATAAGGAGAAATCATGACTTTCACGAGTACACGTTCAAGCTGTTCCGCAACCTCGCTTGAGGCCATCCTGCGCGGGCTTGCGCCCGACGGCGGATTGTTCGTCCCTAGCGCCCGTCCCGCCCCAACCGGCGTCGACTGGTCCACGCTCGCCGACGCCGAACGCGCCGCTTTGGGCTCGCTCTTCGACGACGTGCCCGAGACGGTGCGCGAGGACGCGATCCGCAATCTCCTCGCGAAGTTCCCGGCCGACGACCCCGTACCGCTCGTCGACGCGGACGGTCTCAAGATCCTCGAGCTCTTCCACGGCCCCACGGGCGCGTTCAAAGACGTAGCCCTCTCCGTGCTGCCCGTCCTTATGGTCGCCGCCGCACAGGGCAAGCGCGTGCTGATCCTCACCGCCACCTCGGGCGACACCGGCTCCGCCGCGATGGCCGGCTTCGCAAACGTCCCGGGCGTGGAAATCGCCGTGTTCTTCCCGAACACAGGCACCTCGCGCATCCAGCGTCTCCAGATGACCACGCCGTCCGCCCCGAACGTACACGGCATCGCGATCCGCGGCAACTTCGACGACGCCCAGGCCGCCGTGAAGCGCATCTTCGCCGACCCGCAGATCCGCGCCGAGGCCGAAGCCGCCGACATCACGCTCTCCTCCGCCAACTCCATCAACATCGGCCGTCTCGTGCCCCAGATCGCCTACTACCTGCTCGCCGCTTCCAAGGTTGGTACCACCTTTGACGTGGTCGTGCCCTCCGGCAACTTCGGCAACATCCTTGCCGCATACTACGCAAAAACCCTCTTTGGCGCGCCGATTCGCAAATTTATCTGCGCCTCCAACGTGAACGACGTCCTGACGCGCTTCATCGCCACTGGCACCTACGACCCCGGCCCCACCTTCACCGTCACGAATTCCCCGTCGATGGACATCCGCAAGAGTTCCAATGTGGAGCGCCTTCTCTGGCTCGTCAACGACGGCGACGGTGCGGCCGTGAAGAAGCTCATGGACGACTTCGCCGCCACGGGACGCTACACGCTCTCTCCTGCCGCCACTGCGAAACTCCAAGCCGATTTCATCGGCGCCTTCGCAACGCCCGAGGAGACCGAGGCCGAGATGCGCCTCATGCACGACCGCTGCGGCTACGTGCTCGACCCCCATACAGCAGTCGCCACGGCGGTCGCGCGCAAGCTCGGCTATCCGAAGGACGGCGTGCCGTGCGTCGTGGCCGCCACGGCCACGCCTTACAAGTTCCCGGAAACGTGTCTCCGCGCGTTCGGCACCGACGTGCTCACGAATCCGCCGCCCGCTTTTGTGGCGATGGAGAAGGCCCCGATCACGCAGAAGCAAGTCGTAGACGTAGACGGCATCGACGCCGCCGTCCGCGCCCTGTGCGCGCACCATTAGCCGTCTCCTTTGTGCGTCACTCCCAGATTGCGTAGATGCTCAGGGTCTTGCCTTCGGTCGTGGCGTTCTTGACCCACTCGCCGTCGAGCTTCCAGACCTTGCCCGCGTCGGCGTTCGCCTTGTTGGAGCCCCAGCCCCTGAATGTCGTGCCCGGACGCTCCCAGCCGAGCGCGGCGATTGAGGAGAGCTTCGTCGAAACGCCGCACTCGTACCCGAGCGTCCGCCACTTGCCCGTACCGTCGTTCTTGTTGAAGCGGATCTGGTAGTAGCCCGGCTTCAGCTCCCAAACGGCATAGACGGTGATGACCTCGCCCGCCTTCACGGGCGTCGAGACATACGCCCAGTCGCCCTTCCACACTTTCCCAGCAGCCGCGTCGGCGGTCGTGAGCGCCCAGCCCTTGAACGCATAGCCGCGCCGCGCCCAGCCGAGTCCGTTCGCCAGGGACGGCATGCGCGTCTTCTCGCCGTAGTTGAACCCGACCGTCCGCCATGTGCCCGCGCCGTCGTTGCGGATGAACTCGATGGCGTAGCTGCCCGGCTTCAACGCCCAAACCGCGTAGACGTCCAGCGTCTTGCCGACAGCCGCGGCAGTTGTGACAACCGCCCAGTCCTTCTTCCACACCTTCCCGGCATCGGCGTTCGCCCGGCTCGTCGCCCAGCCGAGGAAGTCGAGTCCGCGCCGCGCCCAGCCCAGCGAGTTGAGCGACGGCAGATGCATCTCCTCGCCGTAGTCGAAGTCGTACGCCGCCGTCTTCTCGTCGCTCGCGTCGTTGCGGTGGAAATGCACCGTGTAGCCGGCGTCAGACCAGTGCGCGTAGTACGTCACGCTGCTGTTGACAACCGTGGTCGAATAGACCTGCACGCCGCCCACGGAAGCCGTGAACCACCCCAAAAACCAATATCCCGTCCGCGTAGGCGTGGGCAACGTCCCGACCGCCTTGCCGCAGGACACATTGCGAGTCGTGGGCGTCACGCTACCGCCGTTCGCGTTGAACGTCACCGTATAGGAGCCGTCGCCGGGATCGACCCCTCCGTTCGCCGTCCAGTGCGCGTAAAAAGTCTGCGCGGTTGTCACACGGGCAATGGACTCCACCCTCGTGCCGCCGGTCCTCGCCGTCCACCAGCCCGCGAACGTGTAGCCCGGACGCGTCGGCGTCGGGAACGCCTCCACCGCCGTGCCAATGACGCAGTTCCAGTGGTCTGGCGACACGCTACCGCCGTTCGCGTTGAACGTGATGAGCACCGTCCTATCCGGCGACAGCCACACGGCGTACATCGGAACGTCCGCGCCGTCGGACGTCGCGAGGTTCCTCACCGCCTGTCCGTCGCGGAACGCAACGTTTCCTGCCGCCGCGTCCACCTGCGAAAGCGCCCAGCCCGCGAAATTGTAGCCCGCCCGCCTGAATGCGCACGGCCACAGGTTCTGCGTCTCGCCGACGGCGATGGTCTGGGAGTCCATGAAGCCGTTGCCGCCGTTGGCGTCGAACCGCACCGAGTAGCCCGCGCCCGCCCAGCGCGCATAAAGATTGACGATCTTGCCCTGCACTTCCTCCAGGTTTATCACGAGATTGTTCTCGTAGTAGCGGACCTCGCCGCTCGGCTCAGTGGCCCAACCGGCGAACTGGAAGCCAGTCCGCGTGAACTCGTTCGAGGCCAACGCATCGTAATCGTCGAATATGAAGGACTGGTCCGGCATCGTGCCCGATCCGCCGTTCGGATTGAACCGCACGTAGTACGTGATCGGCTGCCAGTGCGCGAACAGCTCCATGTCCGCCGCAGGGACCTCGGTCGCCTCGGTCATGCGGACGCCTAATACGGGCTCCGTCCACCAGCCCTGGAACGTGTAGCCGCGCCGCGTCGGATCGGGGAGCTCCTGGAACGTATCCCCGGGCACGTACTCCTGCGAATCGGGGACGACCGGCCGACCGCCGTTCGCGTTGAACGTGGCCATCATCCGCTCTCCATCCTCGCGCCAGTGGGCGTAGAGCGTATGCCCGTGCGGCGTCGTCACGAACGTCTTGGACGTCACCTGCGCGCCGCCGACCGACGCCGTCCACCACCCCTGGAACTTCCATCCGGGACGCGTCGGTTCAGGATTCGGCAAGTTGTATTGCGTATCCATTATCTGATCCTGGGTCGACGTCTCGCCGCCTGACTTGTCGAACCACCCGCCGTTCGCGTGGAAGATCACGTCATACGGCTGGGGAGCCCAGTACGTAATCGGGTAATGGCAGCTGCCATCCACGGGCCAGCCGCCATCCGGTAGCCTGCGCGATCCCTGGCGCCCGTCCCAGCTGCGCGAGCCTTCCTCCACCTTTGTGGTCATGTCTCCGGAGATTGCGGCGTATGCCTCCAGATCGTACTCCGGGGCGTTGCCCATGAAATGGAGCACGTTCTCTATTTCACGCCCACTGACCGGAACGGTGCGCCCGCTGAAGAAGTATTTGCCGAGATGTCCCACGCTTGCCGGCACGGTCATCGTCTCGAGCATCGAGCAGCCGTAGAAGGCGTAGTCGGGAAGCGCAGTAAGACTCTTCGAAAGCGTCACGTTCCAGAGTGCGGTACAGCCCTGGAACACGGACTCGCCCATCCCGGTCACGCTGTCCGGCACCACGAACGCCGTAAGCGACGTGCAGTTCAGGAACGCCCGCGCCCCGATGTTCGTCACCGTGGACGGGATCATGGACATGTTCATCTGAAACGCCCTTCCTCTTAGCGCGCCGCAGCCCGCGAACATGTCGTCCATCACATACGTCTCGCCGTCGGCGACCTCGACCGTCTCGATCTTCGCGTAGGAGGCCGGGAAAAGGTCCTGCAGCGTCTTGATGTGCGTAGGCACCTTTACGCCCCGGATGTTCCTGCATCCGGAGAACGCATTTTCGCCGACATTCGTCACCGTGGACGGCAGCTGCACCGATGTGATGTCCCAGCATTCTTCGAACGCATTCGAGCCGATGTCCACCAGCCCGTCCGCGAACAGCGCCAGCATCAGGGACGAGCAACCGCGGAACGCCCTCGGGCCCACTCGGAGCAGAGCCGAGGGGAAAGACGCCTCGTGGAGCCACGAACTGTCCTCGAACGCCCCGCTGGCGATGTACCTGAGCGATTCCGGCATTACAACCTTTTCAAGGTCGAACATCTCCACGAACACGCCGCGACCGATGCCGACGATCCCTTCCGGGATCGTCACAGACGCCGCATTGCGGTTCTGGTAGTCCAGTATCCAATTGTTGTAGATCAAGAAACCGTCTGCATCATACTTGCCTTCTACCGTTGATCTGATTTTGGGCGGCAGATCGTCGATCCCGAACTCCACGAGCGTCGAAGGCCACGTCACAGAGGTGATATTATCACACCCGTTGAAGAACCCAACCGGCAGTTCCATAATGCCATCCACCAGCTCCACCGTAGTCATCGTTGCGTAGTCGTTTGGATACAACTGCTTCATCGTCTTGCCGCCCATCTTGGAAACGGAGATTGAATCGCCATACCGCTTCCACTGAGCCGTGTAAGTCACGTCATTCGCCGGAACCGTCGCCGCCACGGCGGGAGACCATCCCGCGAAAGTACACCATTCTCTCGTCACCGTCGGCGCAACTATCGCCGATCCATAGTTCTGCGTATTCACGATCCTTGGTAGGGCGCGATCACCGAGCGCGCCGCCATTCCCTTCAAACGTGACAGTGTATTGGTTGATTTTCCACTGCGCGACGCAGGTTGTATTGTTCGCAGGCATCGTTGAGGGAACGTCTGGTAACCAGCCCATGAATGTGTAACCTTCCCGCGTTGGATTCGCAGGCGGTGTGATCGTACTCGCGTAATCCTGCGTGATGGGTTTCACCGTGGTGCCGCCAACCGAATTGAAAGTCATCGTGTACTGGTTGATTTGCCATTGGGCGGTACAAGTTATATTGTTGGCCGGCATCGTCGAAGGAACAGCTGGTGACCAGCCTGTGAACGTGTAGCCTTCGCGTTCCGGATTTGCGGGGCGCGTGATCGCACTCTCGAAATCCTGCGTGATGGGCTTCACCGTCGTGCCACCAGCCGAGTTGAACGAAACTGTGTACTGGTTGATCTGCCACTGCGCCGTATATGTCGTGTCGCCCGTCGGCACCGTCTCGGGTACCGACGGCGACCAGCCCGTAAACGTATAGCCCTCGCGCTTCACCGTTGGTACAACTATGGTACTTCCACGATCCAGGATGTTGCTAACACTACTTTTACCGCCATTAGCATCAAATACAACAATCTGGTCTATGTAGTCTATTGGCAAGCCCTCCCAATTTCCCGGAACAGTTATACCCCAGCCCGAAGATAAGCGCCGAACATGAACACTACATTCATTGGCCACACCAGAGAATACCGATGAACTCATCGAGGGAGCATTGCCCTCAAATATCACGTTCGTCAAACCACTACAACCGTCAAATGCACCAGCCCAGATGTGTGTTACACCTTTGCCAATTTTTACGCTAGAAAGACCTCTACAATTTCTAAACGCGTGCGATCCGATTCGTGTGACGCTGTCCGGTACCGTCACACGAACAAGATTAGTGCAACTATAGAAAGCTTGATCTCCTATGGTCGTCACACTGGATGGAATCGTCACACTCATCAAACCACTACAATCTTGGAACATACAATCCCAGATGCGCGTTGCACCCTCATCGATCGTCACATTCGTCAGCCCGATACAACGCAAGAACGCCCCCGACCCCATGCTCGTTACACTTGCTGGGATTGTCACGCTTGTTAAGCTCCAACAATCATAAAATGCATGTAATCCGACACTCTTCACACTGGTGGGGATTGACAATCTCTTCAGGCCACTACATCCTTCAAACGCGCCATCTCCGAGACTCGTCACGCTAGAGGGAATCGTCACACTCGTCAGCCCACTACATTCGTAAAACGCATAATCCCCGATGCTCGTCACGGGCTTGCCGCCGAGCGTGGAGGGAATCGTCACTGCACCCGTGGGCTTAGGCGAGACGCATGGTGTATAGCCATAGTAGCTACCAGAATTGCGTGACCCATAAATCTCCGCCGTGTCGCCGTTGATCCGATATGTCCACGTGTAGCCGCCGACCGTCGCCGTATCGGCCCACGCGCCAAACACCACGGCAACCGCCGCGACCATCATCATCAGTTTCGTTTTCATTTTGCCATTCCCTTCAAATTTTTTCTTTTCGTTTGCGGATCGGCGGGGTGCATCGCCCCACCGCGCGGCTCTCCCGGGGGTGGGGCGAGCCGTCCCCGGCGAACCGCTGCGGCTCACCCGGAGGGTTCTCCCTACCATGCAGAATATGCCATTCATGGCGTGTCATTGGCGGTAATGATAGCATATTCCCCTGCCCAAAACAAGCAGGGATTTTGGAACACGCTTATCCCGACTTTTTCGGGATGAGTTATCCCGAAATCGCGTCGTACCCTTGAAAACATTGGCTCAAAAATATTTTCAGGGGGTTCAAAAACTG
>CACZAK010000181.1 GCA_902779075.1 uncultured bacterium
GTTCATCAAGGGCGTCCGCGCTCTCTGCGACGAGAAGAACCTTATCATGATCGTCGACGAAGTGCAGGCCGGCATGGGCCGCACCGGAACGTGGTTTGCATGGCAGGGCTACGACGTCAAGCCCGATCTCTTCACTTGTGCCAAGGCGCTTGCCGGCGGGCTTCCGATGGGCGCGCTCGTCTCGAACGCGAAGTTCGCCGACGTTCTCGCCGCGCCGAGCCACGCTTCTACCTTCGGCGGCAATCCCGTTGCCGCGGCCGCGGCGCTCGCCGTTATCGGCGTGATCGAAAGTGAAGGGCTTCTTGCGAAGGCGACCGAAATCGGCACGCTTCTTCGCGAGGCGCTTCAGGGCTTCGTCGACAAGTACGACAAGATCCTCGAGGTGCGCGGCAAAGGGCTTATGCTCGGTCTTGTCGTCGATGCAGACGCGAAGGAAGTCGTCGAAGCGCTTCAGGCGCAGGGTCTTCTCGCCCTTACCGCCGGTCCCCACGTCGTCAGGTTCCTCCCGCCGCTCGTCCTCAAGGAGTCCGATCTCGAAGAGGCGGTCGACATGATCTCCGACGCGCTCGACTGCACGTTCGGCGAGTGACGCGGATTAGAGTTGCCTGAGCTTGGCTGGTTTGCCTGACATCGTGCGGCTTTGTTTCGGGCAACCGTGCTCGCCTTGACCCGACCTTCCGCTGTGGCGCGTTTTTCTTCGTAGCATCTGCGCTCGCCGACGTCCCGTCGACTCGCTTACTCTTCCGGCAGAAAACGTATGTAGCCGAAACACCCTGCCGCTAACTTGGAAAGCACCACGCTAGCGCCCGCTTACGCGGCTCGGCCTGCGGCCTCGGTGGATATGCCATCTTGGCGGCGTTTCAAAATTCGCCGCTCCATTCGGAGCGGTTTTTGGTATAATTACAACGTTTTAAGGGAATGTAAATGTATAAACAATGGGAGGCATCCGATGAAACTTGCTGTCCATGAAATGACAGGCCGAGAACTGGAGTTTGCCGTCTATTGCATTGAGAATGTCGCGGCAGCGCTTGGCAAGTCGTCGGGCGATGTCTATCGCGCATTGTCTGGCGACGGTGGCATTTTGCACCAGTATATCGTGCCAAGCTATGATGTCCTCCACACGCAAGGGAAAGATTACATAGTAAACGACATCATGGAAGTTATGTCGGAAAGAGGGGTGTTGGTTTGACGGCCAATAAGAATCTCCTCAGGATGAAGTTTGCCCGCGTGATTGAGGCATACGCCGCGCGGACGGGTTGCTCGCTTGACGAGGCGTTGGACAAATTCTATCGCTCGCAGACATACGAGCTTATGCGCGATGGCGTGTCCGACATGCATTGCATGAGCGATTCCTATCTTGTGGATGAGCTGGTTGATGAGGTTAAATCTCTTTAAAGCGACTCATGAAGTGCACATCCATCATCAAAACCATCTTCGCTGCTTTTGTGTTGGCGGCAGACGGCACATGGGCGGACACTTGGACTGATCCCGACACAGGCTACACTTGGACGTATAAGATTTCCGGTGATACAGCTGAGATTACGGGATCATACAGTTATAATTCGAATTCATACACAATTCCATGCATCTCGCCGTTGCCTGTTGGCAACATGGTTATTCCAGATGCTCTTGGTGGTAGGCCCGTTACGACAATCGGGATTTCTTCATTTATCCGTTGTAAAGGGTTAACGAGCATAACGATACCAGATTCAGTGATAACCATCGGGGATGACGCTTTCTACGAGTGCAGCGGGCTTACGAGTATAATAATACCAGACTCAGTAACGAGCATCGAGGGATTTGCGTTTTATGGATGCAGTAGGTTGATAAATGTGGATATACCTGACAGTGTGACAACTATCAGCTCAATAGCTTTTGTTGGGTGCAGTTCATTAGGCAGTATTAATATTCCCGCGAGTGTGACAAATATTAGCTGGGGATCGTTTGCGCCAATTACTCCAGATTCAAATGGCCTCACTAATATTTCTGTATCGGTCGGGAACACGAAATATAAATCTATCAATGGTTTATTGCTATCGATAGAAGGCACTGCACTATTAAAAGGTATTAACGGCGAGGTTGTTATCCCTGATGGGGTGACAAGCATAGAGTTCGGGGCTTTTGCCGGATGTGGTTCATTGAAAAGCGTGACAATCCCCAACAGTGTGGTAAGCATAAGTGCACAAGCATTTGACACATGCATCTCTTTGACAAATATTGTGATACCAGCAAGTGTGACGAATATTGAGCAGAATGTATTTGCGGGCTGTGATAGGCTTTTGTCGATCGAGGTCGAGGACGGAAACCCGTCGTATCAATCTGTCGGAGGAATATTGTTGACAAAGGACGGAACAAGGCTGGTGACTGTCCCGGGCGGTATGACAAGCGTGTCAATTCCTGACGGCGTTGAGAGTGTTGGGGATTGTGCGTTTGAAAATTATGGTTATTTGACAAGTGTTACGATGCCTGAAAGTGTAAGGAGCATTGGATACTGCGCGTTCTATGGGTGCAATTCGCTGACGAACGTGACGATACCCGTGGGTATGATGAGCATTGGGGATCTAGCATTTGAAGGTTGTGACGATTTGCTTTATGACAGGACAACAATTCCTGGTGCTAAACTAATAGATGGTTGGGCAGTTGGCTACGTGAAAGGACTTCGTGATTTGGATTTGACAGGGGTTCGAGGCGTTGGGGCTGGGGCATTTGATGGCTGTGATTCTCTGACTAATGTGATGATATCAGGCAGCGTTAAGCACGTCGGTCATTCTGCGTTTTTTGGTTGCGAGGCATTGATAAACGTGGTAATAGAGGATGGTGTTGAAAGCTTTGGATATTGTGCTTTTTCAGAATGCAACGCATTAACAAGCGTTACATTGCCGGCTAGTGTTACAAATATTGGATCGGCTGCGGCTTTTACTAGATGTGGAGGGATGATGTCATATGAAGTGGCGAATGATAATCCATCGTATAAGTCTGTTTCTGGTTTGTTGTTGACGAAAGACGGGAAGACTCTTGTTTGCGGGATAAATGGTGATGTGACTATTCCTGACGGTGTTACTAGCATCGGTAATTCTGCATTTGAAGGTTGCGGTAGGTTGACAAATGTGAAAATACCTAATGGAGTGGTGTGGATAGGGTCGTATGCATTCGGGGGGTGTAGCGGTCTGACGAGTGTGACATTACCTGACAGCGTTACGCGCATTGGGACTTATGCGTTCGCCAATTGTAGCAGTTTAGTGAGCGTGGAGATTCCTGATGGTGTGACAGGCGTCTGGGCAGAGACCTTCTTGGGTTGCAGTGGATTAGCTGCAGTAACGATACCGGAAGGTGTGCGATTGTTGCTTCTATCTTTTAATGGCTGCTACAATTTGTCTCGTATTATTTTTGAAGGAGATGCGCCAGTTTGCTGGACACCCTTTATAGGCGTGGCGTCTAATTGTGTCGCTTATGTTAAAAAAGATTCTGTGGGTTGGGGCGTTGACATACCTGGTGAGTGGAATGGAATTCGTATTGAATACATAGACGCTATGATTGATCCTGTTTTGGAGAGTCTTTTTGAGTGGAGAGTTATGGACGGCGAAGTTGAGATTACAAAATACATTGGGGAAGAGTCCAGTGTTGCAATCCCTTCTACGATAACAGGGATGCCAGTAGTTAGGGTTGGCGACAGGGCATTCGAGGGGTGTTCAACTGTGGTGAATGTTACAATTCCTAATGGCGTTACGAGAATTGGGGGCGGCGCCTTTTGGGGTTGCAGTGGGTTGACAAGCGTGACAATCCCCGACAGCGTTATGAGCATCGGGTCGTCTGCGTTTTACAGTTGTAGAGGGCTTACGAGCGTGACGATTGGCGATGGTGTGAGGAGCATCGGGTCATCTGCGTTCTACGGCTGTAGCGGGCTTAATTTGTTTATCGTGGCAGCAGGCAATCCCTCCTATAAGTCTGTTTCGGGTTTGCTGCTGACTAAGGATGGCAAGACTCTTATAGCAGGTATTAATGGCGATGTGACGATTCCGGACGGCGTGACAAGCATCGGATATGCGGCGTTCTACTGCTGCAGCGGGTTGACTAGCGTGACAATCCCCGACGGCGTGACGAGTATCGGGAGTTATGCATTCTACCACTGTAGCGGGCTTACGAGTGTGGCAATCCCAGACAGCGTAACGAGCATAGGAGAAATGTCGTTCACCGGATGCAGTGGGCTGACCAGCGTGACGATACCCGATGGTGTGACGAAGATCGGGGAGTGTGCGTTTTCAGGATGCAGCAGACTTACGAGCGTGACGATACCCGATTCGGTGACGATTATCGGAGGGTGGGTGTTTTCAGGCTGCAGCAGTCTTACTAACGTGATGCTTGGTGCTTGTGTGACGAGTATTAATGACGGGGTGTTCAGCAATTGCCGCCAATTAACGAGCGTGACAATACCCAATGGCGTGACGAGCATCGCAAGATGGGCATTTGAAGGATGCGACAACCTCAAGAGCGTGACCATTCCTGAAAGTGTTACTAGCATCGGGGCTTCTGTGTTTGATGGTTGCAGTGGGCTTGAGAGCGTTTACATTACTAATCTTGCAAAGTGGAACGATATTTCGTTTGGCTCGTTTGATGCTAACCCACTTTATTATGCTCATGATCTTTATCTCAATGGTTCCTTGGTTGCGAATTTGACGATTCCTGAGGGTGCGGCACAGATCAATGATTATGCATATTGCGGCTGCACCAACCTTACATGCGTGGCGATGCCAGGTAGTGTTACGAATATAGGGCATATGGCGTTCTCGGGTTGTAGCGGACTGACGAGTGTGGCGATACCTGGCAGCGTTGTGAGTATCGGAGCTTGCGCGTTCAACGATTGTAGCCAGTTGACGAGCGTGACAATACCTGACAGTGTTGCAAATATTGGGAGCGAGGCGTTCTCTGGTTGTAGCAGAATTGCAGATGTGGTGATTGGCAGTAGCGTGACAAGTATCGAGGATTCTGCGTTTTATGGTTGCGGCTCGCTTGTTTCTGTGACGATACCTGCAGGCGTAGTATGCGTTGGAGATGAAGCTTTTCATGGTTGCAGGCAGTTGACAGAGCTAACAATGATAGACGGTGTGACTATCATTGGGGATGGGGTGTTCTCAAGTTGTACAGCCCTGACAAATGTGGCAATTCCAGGCTCGGTGACAAACATTGGTGCGTATGCGTTCTACAATTGCACAAATCTTGAAGAGGTTGTGTTTAACGAGGGATTGCAGAAAATAGAAAGTGGCGCTTTTGCCAAATGTGGAAAACTTAGAGCTGTTTCGCTGCCGACCACGCTTGTCTCTCTTGGTGATCGATTGGCGCCGGCGAGGATCGCGGATGAACGTGATTCTGAATTGTTTTTATATGTCGATGATTTTCTTGCTAATGGTGTAAGCTTTGCCTACGATGCTGCTGGCTTTGAAGTTGTGTACGATAGCGGCAATGGTTTTGAAGAGACAAATACTGGCGACAGCGAGACTCAGATTGAAAAGCATGGGACGAATGAAACTTTTTGGGCGACGGCCTTGTTTAGTGGAGAGAGTAATGGATGGCCTTTTACATGCAACTGTTCCAATAATTATTTCAGTTCGAAGTGCTTCGAAAGAAACGGGCAGAATGTATATGTGTCTACAATTTCTGCGTCAAACTCAGAATGTGCCTTCTTTGGTATTAATGATGCTATGGGCGCGTTTGAGGGTTGTAAGAAGCTTGAAAGCATTTCGCTGAGTTTTGGATTGCGCGAGATTGGGGCTGGCACGTTCAAGGATTGCATTTCGCTTGGAAGTTTAGATATTCCTGACAGCGTGGTTTCGATTGGCGGGCATCGCGAACATGTAGAACAGACACTGTCCAACACGTGGTGTAGTGTGGTTGATAAATTGCAAGTGGACGACCAGTTGCCTGATGTTTTGTCAAGTGAGCAACGTGTAAGTTGCTCTGGTGACAATAGCACATATGAAGGTTCGGGATTTGTGCAAGGTTGCACAAGCTTGACCAACATCGTCTTGTCGTCTTCTCTTTCGTATCTTGGGCCGTATTCATTTGCTGGATGCACGAGTTTGAGTGAGATTGAGTTGCCAGATTCATTGCGCACAATTAATGAAGGAACTTTCAGCGGGTGCAGCGCATTGGAAACTGTTAGATTGCCGGAATCGTTGGACTTGATAGGCGGCTATGAATTCACGTCTTGTAGCAGTAGAGTCCATTCGTATGATTCGCTTAGCCAAAATGGAGTGGGGCCGAGTACGATTACCAGCGATCAAGAAATTTCTGTCCAGTATGACGAGGAGGGTGGTGTTCTATATTCTGATATGCTGGTGTTAAACGGAGCGCCTAGTTGCTTGTCCCGCTATGTAAAAACCAATGTCACGCGTAATGCTGACGACACTTTCACTGTTGAAGAAATACTCGTCGCAAACAACCTGACTACTAACGTAACTTCATACGTCGCAGGGTATGATGACATCGACTTGGACAATCGCTGGCAGGATGGTGTGGATACGGTGTTTGTTCCGAAGCGCCGACAGGTCGTTGTTGATAGCGATGGCTGCGATCGTCTTGGAGAGTTGATGGACTTCATCGGTGCAAAATGTTCTGGGATGGACGGGGGGGTGATGACAGCGAGACGCCGGTTTTATCCAGATGCGCCTGTTTACAACGGAAAGATCTTTGCACCGGAGTCTGGCGTATTCTTTGGTTGCAGAAATCTGAGGGCAATTGTCCTGCCGAACACCGTACGGCGCATCGCTGATTATGCATTTTACAATTGTAGTGATCTTGAGACTATAAACGTTCCGGATTCGCTGGCGGTCGTCGGGTACAGGGCGTTCGGCGGGACAACGAATCTGCCTGAAGTTGGCGCACCTTGGCTTCGCTATCCTGGCTGGATTGACGACATGGTTGACGATGGGCACCCATATGACGAAATTGCAGATGTCTTTGATGTTGTTCGTGGTATGGTTTACAGCGTGAAAGCCGATCTATCCGAGGAAGAGAAACTATACGTGGCCCGGGTTGCCGCAAGCAGTGTGATATATGCTCTTGAGCAATTCTGCATTGCAGACTCGGGCGATCCTTTCGAGGGAATTGACAACATGCTTGCAATGACGGCTGAAATTTTCAATGCCGTAGGCATAACGGATCTTGACTCCAACGAAAGGTCATTGCTAATCGACAATGTCGTTTATTGTGTTGAGCGACTGTATCGGCGCATATCTGGCAGTGAAGTCAACGGCAGAACAGTTGATGTCTCGCCCATAAATTCCTTCAGTGGCCTTGGTAATGCCATGGCGGGGCTGTCAGAAGTATTTCATTCGGTCGGACGCGCCCTTGCGGACGAAGAACGTGTTAGATATGCATGTGTTGCAACGGCAAGCGCGGCCTCCCTGCTCTGTGCGGTAACAGACGAAGACTATCCTGCTATTTCGCTTGAAACGTATGAGGGGGTAGGTGACATCTATGCAGGCCTTTGCAATGTCTATTCCAATCTCTCGGCCAAGTTGTCAGTTGGGCGTAAGCAGGAGCTCTCGGATGAGATTTCCCAAGCTGCGATTTCAGCTAATGCCGCCATGTCTAAAAGCGGCAAGCCGGTTGGTTCTGCGCTCGACGATGTTCAATTCTTCATGGGTGAATGCATAAATTACCTCAACAATGCCAAAGATGATGTGATTCCTGTTCTTCTTGCCGATACAACGCAGGAGGAGTTCGCGTCGATAGTAGAGGACATTCGCTTTGCGGATTCAAGACTGCCTGCGGAACTCTTAATGGGCACAGAAGTCTATACTGCCTTCAGGGAATGGGCTGGTGGCGTGAAGGGCGCGACAGGCGATACGCTTGCGGGCGCGGCGGAGGTTGTAGCAAATGAACACGCGGCGGCAGCATATTTGCTGGGCGCGGAGCGGCTGTTTGAGAACGAGCCGACGGTAGAGATTGATGAGTTGGCGGTTGCTGATGGCGAGAACGCTGGCACTACGGCGATGACTGTCGCGGTGACAGTCAGGGATGGCGAGAGTGCAGTTGCGGTCAATGCAGCGAAAGTTGCTGCGATGTTCGAGGCGACAGGCGATCTTGGCGACTGGACTGGCGCGGCAAAACTGACGCCGACGGTGACAACCACAGGCACCGACGCAAGCGGCAAGATGACTTTTGTTGTCACTCCAGGTGACGGAACGGCATCAAAGGCGTTTTTGAGGATTAAGCGGTAGCGGAAATAGCATTGCTGCGTCTTAAAGGTGGCAGTTTAGATGTCGTAGGGTGCGGTAGCGCCGCCAAGATGGCATATCCACCGAGGCCGAAGGCCGAGCCGCGGAGCGGGCGCTAGCGTGGTACTCTTCCAGTTAGAATCGTTTGGCGCCTGATCTGCGTTACACAAAAGTGTGGTTGCGGTTACAAGAAGTTAAGCGAGCCGACGATTGGTCGGTGAGCGCAGATGCTACGAAAAGAAACGCGCCATAGCGGAAGGTCGGGCTAACGGCGCGTGTGTAAGGAGCGAGCGCAGGGGAACGGCGCGACGACAGTTCGCGTGATGCGCCAGCGGACGCGCGCGAGACGAGAAGGCGGTATTCCGCCGACGAAGTATCGCGCAGCGGACGGTGGATGCAGCGCGCGGGAGGAGTCGCGCTTTTCCCCGAAGGGAGAGACGAACGCATGCGCCGTTAGCCCAGCTCCCGAGGGTGCACTGCGCGGCTTTGTTTTGGGCCGACGCCGGGCGGAACCTTCGAGAGTGTGGCGATTACGGCAGGACTCGCCCCCGACGGCGTATATGTATACGCCGAGTGGGGCGAAGGACGCCGGAATCGGCCGCTCTCGCAAGGCGAGCACGGTTGCCCGAAACAAACAAAGCCGCACACTGGAAGGCAAACCAGCACGAAGCATCACCAAGTAGCCAAATCCAACGCGAAGCAAACCGTCGTCGCCTTGCGCGGCGGCGGCGTGAAATGGTATAATACGCGCAAATTTTGATAACACGATAAAGACATGGCAGATACAAACGAATACCGCGAGCAGCGCCTTGCCTCGATGCAGACGCTGAAGGAAATGGGCTACGAGCCCTACGGCTGCAAGTACGACCACATCGACCTCAAGGTCGCGCGCGAAACCTTCGAGGAGGGGAAGCCGGTCCGCGTCGCTGGACGTCTTCTTATGATCCGCCGCATGGGCAAGATGAACTTCTGCACCATGAACGACGGCACCGACCGCTTCCAGCTCATCTTCAAGCGCGACGAGCTTTCCGAGACGGCATTTGCCGCCTTTAAGCAGCTCAACCTTGGCGACATAATCGGCGCGGAGGGCGTTTTCTTCACAACGCAGAAGGGCGAGAAGTCCGTCGTCGTCAAGGAGTGGACGATGCTCGCGAAGGCGCTTGAGCAGCCGCCTGAGAAGTTCCACGGTCTCGCCGACCAGGAGGAGTGCTACCGCCGCCGCTATGTCGATCTCATGACGAACGACGAGTCCCGTCAGCGTTTCTTTACGCGCTCGCGGCTTATCATGGAGATCAGGAAGTACCTCTGGGACAAGGGCTTTGTCGAGGTCGAGACCCCGATTCTCCAGGACCAGGCGGGCGGCGCTGCGGCAAAGCCGTTCTTCTCCCATTTCAACGCGCTCGACAAGGACTGCGTGATGCGCATCGCGCCCGAGCTCTACCTCAAGCGTCTCCTCGTCGGCGGCATGAACAAGGTGTTCGAGCTCGGCAAGGACTTCCGCAACGAAGGTATCGACCGCACGCACAACCCCGAGTTCACCGTCTGCGAGATCTACGAGGCGTATGGTGACCGCACTTCAATGGAGGCGATCATGGAAGGGCTCCTTCCGCACCTCTGCGACAAGGTCATCGGCACGCGCAAGGTCGCCTACGGAGACAAGGGCGATGTCATCGATTTCAATCCGCCTTACCGCCGCGTCGCCTACAAGGATCTCGTCAAGGAGCTCATGGGCGACGACTGGTTTGAGCTTGATTTCGCGACGCAGCTCGAGAAGGCCAAGGCGAAGGGCCGCGAGACGGATACCAACCTCGAGCTCGACGGCGTTACGACCGAGCTGATGCTCACGCACGAGGTCTACGATAAGCTTATCGAGCGCAACCTTATGCAGCCGACTTTTGTGACCAGGATTCCGCACGAGTTCGTTCCGCTCGCCAAGGCGTGCAAGGACGATCCGTCGCTCGTGGATGTCTTCGAGTTCGTCGTCGCCGGTCGCGAGCTCTGCCCTGGATACACCGAGCAGAACGACCCTCTGGAGCAGCGCAAGGCGCTCGAGAACCAGGCGGGCGAGGATACGGAGAAGATCGACGAGGACTTTATCTCGGCTTTGGAATGTGGTATGCCTCCGACTGGCGGACTTGGCTTCGGAGTCGACCGACTCGTCATGTTCCTCACCGGAACCGACTCGATTCGCGACGTAGTTCTCTTCCCGCAAATGAAGACGACCGCCTAATCAGGCGGTCGTCCATGCGAGAGCCGGTCATTAGCGGCGTCTGGTTGGTCTTGGGGCGGATTTCTGCGCCGCCCTTGCGCTATGCGTTGCGGCCCTTTGGGCAGTTTGGGAATTGTGCACGGCGGCTTTTTGCATCGTCATGGCATTGTTTGTCGCAGCCCGCTGCATAGGCGCGGCGTTGCGCATAATAGTTTTCTGCGTTGACGCCGCATTGTGCACAGCTGTCTTTTGCGCTGCCTGCGCGGTGTGAAGGGCTGTCTTTTGCACCGTCTGCGCGGTGTGCGTGGCGACTTTCTGAGTTGTCTGCACGTTGCGGATGACGGGATTTTGCGGCGGGTGGCCGGGATTGTGGTGTCCAGGCCCGTTGTGATGAATCCCGCCGTGGGGACCGTGGTGGCTATCCCCGCGATGCCTGTAGGAACCGTCGTAATAGTAAACGTCATCGTAATAGTACGTGTCGGGATAATAGGTTGACGTGGAATATGTTACAGGTGTCACGTAGCCTGGTTCTGTGACGTATGCCGGCGTGGGGTGGTAGACTGGCCGTTCGTATGCGACGCATCCCGTGCAGTAGATGCAAAGCGCCGCTGCCGCAAGAAGTGTTTTAGTCGTGTTGTCCATATTGCACCTGCCTTTCTGTTTACACCAAGTGAGGGAACTGAACTCCCGAATTCTGACAGAAAATGTTTCGCGTACATTATACCAAAATGTCGGAATGATGTCAGTATTGCCTTTTGGGCCTGAAAATGAGATAATTCCCAACTATGCAGATAGCAGTGATAGGCAAGGGTCTTATCGGCGGCTCGTTTGAGAAGGCGGCGAAGCGCGCTGGGCACGAGGCGGCGATTTTCGACAAGGGCGAGGATTTTCGCGTCGAGGACGCGGAAGTCGTCTTTGTCGCCGTGCCGCCGTCGGCTGTTGTAGCAGTCGTCGACGCGATTGCGCCGCGCCTCAGGGAAGGGGCGGTTGTGGTCGATGCGACTGGCGTGAAGACTACTGTCTGTGATGCGCTTCGCAAGTACGCTTTCGAGACGCGTTGGGTGTTCGTCGGCGGACATCCGATGGCCGGCAAGGAGAAGAACGGCTACGAAAACTCCGACTCCGCTCTCTTTGATGGCGCTTCGATGATCTTGACGCCTTACCCGACATACGGGCGCGCGCCTCTCGACAAGCTTGAGAAGCTATTGAAGGAACTCGGTTTCGCGCGGATCGTCTACACGGACCCAAAGCACCACGACGAGATGATTGCTTTCACGAGCCAGCTTTGCCACCTCATTTCCTCGGCGTATGTCCGCGAGCCGCTTGCGAAGGATCATGTCGGCTACTCGGCGGGGAGCTTCCGCGACATGGCGCGCGTCGGCGCGCCTGATCCCGACACGTGGACGGAGCTTTTCTTCGCCAACCGAGACGCTCTTCTCCCGATACTCGAGCGCTACATCAATCGTCTCGACGATTTCCGCGACGCACTTGCCGCGAACGACCGTGCGCGACTCCACGCCGCGCTTGAAGACGGCGTCGCAGCAAAGGCACAGTTTGGAAAGGGGCTCAAATGAGCTTTGGGAACTTTCTCCGTCTCGACATCCGCGGCGCGTCGCACGCGAAGAAGATGACGTTCTCGCTTGAGAACTTCCCGGCGGGCGTGCGTATCGACGCGAAGAAACTCGCAGAGTTCATGGAGCGCCGCGCGCCTGGGCGCGACAAGCTCTCGACCGCGCGGCGCGAGACGGACGAGGTGGTCTGGCGCAGCGGCGTCGCCGCGATTGGCGATGTCCGGTGCCGCGGCGGAAACGCCGCGGACGGAACGACTACGGGCGAGACGATCGTCGGCGAAATCGCAAGCCGTGACATGCGCCCCGGCGACTATGGCGCGGAGCGCACGATTCCGCGCCCAGGGCACGCCGACTTCGGCCAGTGGATCGAGATGGGCCGCATACCGACTGGCGGCGGCAAGAACTCCGGACGCCTCACCGCGCCTCTTTGCGCGGCGGGAGCGCTGTGTCTTCAGTACCTCGCCGAGCGCGGCATATATATTTCGGCGGGCGTATCGTCTGTGCGAGGGAAAAAGCATGCGCATGAGATGGTGGACGAGATAGAGTGCGCGAAGAAGGACGGCGATTCCGTAGGAGGAACGATTTCGTGCGAAGTGACTGGGCTGCCGCCAGGATTGGGCGGAGCGCTTTCTGACGGGCTTGAGGGTGGCATTTCAGCGGCTGTGTTCGCTATCCCCGGCGCCAAGGGCGTTTTCTTCGGAGACGGATGCACGGCCGAGCAGATGTGCCAAATGCGCGGTTCGGAATACAACGATGCCTTTGCGGTCGTCAAGAACGGACTCGTCGGATCTTCGACGCGCCAGGGCGGGAT
>CACZAK010000182.1 GCA_902779075.1 uncultured bacterium
GAGTTGGCGATCAGTTCCTGTAGCAGAGTTGCCCTTGTTGTAGCCCTTGATGACGACCGTGCCCGTCCAAAGCGGATCGGTCAGCACAATGTCAGTTCCAGTCGTGGTCGGGCGGACGCCGTCATACACGAGCGTACCGTCGCCCTTCACCGTCCCGGCGAGCTGGGAGGCATTGTCGACGATTACCTGACCATTCACGGTGATGTATTGCGCCGCGGCGTTACCGCCCGCGAGCGTCAGGGTCTTGCCATCCGCTACGTTGAACGTGATGCCATACACATCCACGGGGATGTCGATGTCGAGCGTCGTATCCTCGTTCACGTTGAGGACGATCTGGTCATTCGCCGTGAGAAGCGCGGGCAGCGTCTTGTCCCACGCAAGCGCGGAGAATGTCTTCGCCCCGCCGTCGCCGATCGTAGCCGTGTAGGTCGTCGGCACGTACTCGACGATCTGGAACGCCCCGATGCCCGAGCGAACAGTTGTGGAGCTGCGATTCCCCACGATCGTGGCCGTGGAGCCAACATTGACGTCCGAAACGAGGTAGTTTACACCTTCCTTCAATCCGTACAGGTAGTTGCCAGCCCCCGCGTTGGCATAACCCCAGGTCGCAGTGCCCTCGACCGTGGTCACCGTGTCGGACGACCTTGCGTCTCCGGACGCGGTATAGTTCTTCCCGTTAATCGTGAGATAGCCAAACCGACAGTTGGCCGTGTCGCTGGACATATAGACCACGATGCGGTAGAACTCGTAGGGAATGTTCGTCACGGTGATTTTGGGGTTAGGCTTGGTGCTGCCGTCGTCAATGTATCCGTGGCGCATATCCATTGTGGCACTCAGATTACTGCAGTAGTAATTGCCTTGCTGGTTGCTGACGGTGATGGTGGCGCCGCCAATCGTCGCGACAACGTTCGCCTGGGAATTCGGAAAACTGAAATTCGACCAAGCGGAATACGGAACGGCGTAATCGCCTCCGCCATACCGCACCGAGGACGTCGTGTTAAGCGTGTTTTCCGCGCCACTACGGCCCGTTGGGTTAATGTTCACGCTGATAGCTGTTGCCGGTTCAACAAGCCTGAAGTCATACGGAATGTAGCTGCTCGTTCCGGGATTGGTCGTAAGGGGATCGTTGCCGAACTGGGCCGGGTTGCCGTAGTTCGTATAGTTGCCGTCTATCAGTTTCGCGTACACGCCGCCTGTTCGTTCGGTGAACTCCACTTTCGCGGCCTTCGTATAGTGATTGTTCGCGTTCTCGTCCACGGTCTGCAGCTGGTACGTCACCTTCGCGAGCACGTCGCCGTCCATCGTCTCCTGCCTGTTGAAGAACGTCGCCTCCACGCCGTCCGCGTCGAAATTGGCGCCCTGCATGCGCGCGCGAAGCGTATGCGTGGCGAGGTCGGCGAGCGTCGCGCCCGGGAAGACGAGAGTGGGCGTGGACTGGTTGATCACGCCGCCGTCGTAGGGGATGTTGACTAGAAGCGACTTCTTGTCGTTCGACAGGCTGAATGTCGCCGCGCCGGCCGACCCCGGCACGAGGGCGACCTTGAGCAGATCGGCCTCGGAGAACTCACCGTCGCCAGTTATGGTGATGAGCGTGTGCTCACCGCTCGCGGGAATCACCTTCAGCGTGTTCACGCCGCGCCCGAGAAGCGCGTCCTTCTGTTCGAGAGACGCAACATTGATGGTCGTCCCCGCCTCGATCGTCGTGCCGCCCGTGTAGCCGATGGAGCCACCGAGCGTAAGCGTTCCTCCGCCGCAGAACTTCATCCCGCCGCCGGTGGACGAGGAATCCTCGGAGAAGGTCGCAGGAATTACTGAAGTGGTTGTTCCATTGACGTCTATCGTGCCGCCGTTGGCCTTCACGTTGACGGTGACGCCCGAATCAATGGTTGATGTGGTAGGTGTGGAGCGTACCACCGTTCAAGTTGATCGTCTTTGCCCTGGAGGTATTTTCTAATCGCGTCCACGACGTTACATTCATGATCCCTGATTCGATGGTGAGAGATCCGCTGAAGATCTTGAAGTCGCTGGAGGCGTTGATCGTCGCCCCGGCAACGGTCATATGGCCATCATATGAATTGTTGCCAAGGAAGAAGTATGCGTATGTATTGCGTGTCGCGAACGTGCCCTGCTCGAAGCGCACGTATGCGTTGCCGTCGCTCAAATTGCCGTCGTTCGTACCGCTATTGCCGCCGGTCTGATGCGTTCCGATGTAGATGCCCTCGTAATCTGCGGCTTTATTGGAAGTGGAGTCGCCGCTCGTGAGGCCGTTTACGGCGCTTGTTCCGCGCAGAACGACCGGCGCGCTTGCCGAGCCGCAGTTACTGAAGTAGGTTCGATATGCGTTCGTGAATACATTGTTGATCGTCACGACAAGCCCGTCGCCCGTAAAGCGCGAATTGAAATTGCTCTTGTCAAAATACGCCCCGTCGTTAGTCGGAAGGACTCTTCCGCCCTGAGTGCCGCTGATCGTCCAGTTGCCGGTCGTGTTCCATTCTCGGCTGTTCTTGCCATTCCATTTGTAGTTCGCCGCCATCGACGGCACTGCCGCCGCCGCGCAGAACGCTGCAATCGTCATTGATACCACGCGCCATGCACGTGTTGCCGTCGTGAGTTTCATCAGTTTTTGTGTGTTCATTTGTAGAATCCCTTTTGAGCCTTAAAAAGATACAACCATTATTTTACCCCACCCTATCGGTTTTGTCAATTATGAAGTTTTAGATTTTTGAAAACCGAACCAAACTCGACGCGTGCCCATTGCCGAAACGCACATAGTCAAGAGGGGCCCTTTATTATGAACCCACGTTCACGATCTGGACTGGGCCCAGCAACCCCGACGGTAACAGGGGATCGCCCGGCTTGTAGGGATTGATGTTCGTGTGCGTGAGGCGCTCGCCCTCCGGCTGGCCCGCATCGTAAATGAGCCGATTCGGCCAAAGGTTCGCCACCTCCTTCTGGTAGGCGTAGTGGTTCTCGGCAATCAGCTCGCTCACCGTCTCGTTGAAGTCGCGCAGAAAGCGCGCGCGCTTGGGTCCGGACACGAGTCGCACGCCCGCCTTCGCGGGCAGCCACGGCAGGATGTCGTAGCCGCGCCGGCGGCGGAACTCCTTGGCGAAGGCGTCCGTCCAACTCACGGTGCCGGCCTCCCAGCTGTCGCACATCACGCCCTTCAAGGCGGCCCGCTCGTCCGGCGCGAGCGCCTCCAGGAGCGGCGTCATCACGCGCGCCCAGTGCGCGCCAAACGCCGCCTTGCTCGTATGGTCGATGTAGCACCCCATCCAGCCGAACACCTTCGGCACGTACCCCACGCGAAAGATGCGCCACTTGCCCTCGGGCGCGTCCGGCCATTCGAACACCCCCGTCTCGCGGTTGAGGCAGCGCGAGACGGCGCGCACCTCCGCGAGCGGCACGTCGTTCGCCGTGTCCGGCACGGCCAGTACGGCGACGTCCCAGTAGTATTTCGGCGACCCGTCCGCGTTCTTCGGCGTCTCCTTCACGCCCTTCTTGGGAAGAACCACACTGGGACAACGGGCGTCTCGCCCGTTGCCTACCTGACGAAGATATACGTGCCTAACGAAATAACGTCGAGGACGATCTCGTTATTATCGACCCTGACGCGCTTCGCCCACTTGGGCGCACCTTCGGCGAGCGTGACGTTCGCGCCCGCGAACTTTCCACCCGCAGTCAGCACGTTCGCACCGCTCTTCGCGCTCTTGCCTTCCGACGCCGTGATCTTGACGACGATGTTCTTCTGGCCGTTCAGCGTCAAGGTCTTGTCCGCCATGTTGAGAACAGGCGGAGTCTTGTCCGTGAAGTTGAACCCAAGTATCGCGCCGTTCGCGAGCGTGAGGTTCTTGCCGAACGAGAGCGATCCGGACTGCGCCATCTCCAGCGTCGCACCGCTGTTCACCGTCGCATTGCCGCCACGGGAGAAGCCGCAGCCGAAGTTGACGGCCACGGTTGCCGTGTCCTGCACGGTCAGTGTGCCCAAGAAATCGGAATAGTGCTCGAACACCAATTTTCCGCAGCCCTTCACCGTCACGTTTCCGCTGCTGCCGATTCGATTAAGAACATGTATGGTGTGAGGAATGGTGCGGTCGTCATAGTCCGAAGTATCGACAAATACCGTTCCACCCAGTTCAAGGCTCAAGTCCTTGTCCGAAACTGGATTCGCGCCAAACGACCAGTCGGCGGACGACGCGAGCGTCGCGGCCTTGCCGGAGCTGATCTGGAAATACGGATAGCAGCTGGAGTTGCGCCTGAAGTTGTCCCTGAAGGAGAGTCCGCCCGAACCAAGCACAAACGTATTCGTGACGGAGTCCTCGGTGTTGTTGAGTATGAACTGATGATTACTCTTCGTCGAGCCGCTGTGGACAAGTCCCTTCGTCCGCGTTACGGCTTTGGAGTCCCCCTTGGCGAAGGCCCCCGCAAGGCTGTACGAGCCAGAGGAATGTACGATCGTGTCCAGCATCTCGCCAGTGACGTTGAACGTACCGGCGTTCTTGTAGAGGAAACGGTTCTTTGGTGAGTCGCCGAGAGGAGCCTTCACCTCCGCGACGTTCAGCGTGGCGTTTGCATTGATGACAATATTATACCCTTTATCAAGCGTCCCCGAGACGTTGACCGTCGAGCCGGACATGATGCTCGCCCCAGGCGGCGGCTCATTCCAATTCCCAGTCAAGTTCCACACGCCCGCAAGGCGCATATCATTGATGGAAGGCATGGTCGTGAGCGAGATTCCGCCGCTGAACACGAGGTAGTTCGCATCGGCAAGGGGCAGCGTCGGCGTCGCCGCGCTTGCATCGACCGGACATGCAAACACATGGTGCTGCAAAGAGTTGTTCACTATAGAGGAGAGGCCAGAAAGCGTCCTCTCGCCGGAGATCGTGACGAGCGCGGAATTCGTCGAGAAGGTGATCGACGACGGGGCGAACGTGTCGCCAAGCGTGAGGTTAGCCGCCGTGTCGTTGCCGATTACGCAGGAGTCGCCACTCGTCGGAACCGTGCCGGGCAGCCAGTTCACGCCGTCGCTCAGGCTGCCGCTTGCGCCGCCGACCCAGACGTATCCGGGATTGCCATAGACGCAGAGGATGGTTTTCGAGTCGGTCGAGAGACGCAGCGAGGCACCAGCCGGAACAACCGCGCCGTCAAGGGCGGACGAGGTGAACGTCCCCGCGCCGCTGATCGTGAAGATTGCATAGACGCCGTCCGCGGGGGCGGTCTCGGGGACCACGACTTCGTAGCCGCTCGCGAGATAGCTCTGCTCGGCGACGTACACCGTCGTTCCGATTTCGACCGCCGTCTTGCCGGTGTAGGACGGCTTGGCGGTGAATCTTGCCTTGCCGCCGCCTTTGAACGTCAGGCCACCTGCGCCGGAAATAGTCTTGGCAATCGTGATGTCCTTGCCGTTCGTGTCAATCGTGCCGCCGTTCGCCCCGGCCGTCACGGTCAGGTTGTTCTTGTTCGGAATGAACGCCGTGTTGTCCTTGTTCGCGCGGAGCGTTCCGCCGTCGAGCGTCACCGCCGCCGAACCGCCATTGCTCTTCCCGTTTAAGACGATCCTTTCACATGTGATAACGCCGTCATCCGTGACGTTCACCGTTCCAACCGGGCCCTTGGCTCCGTAATAGCACATGTTGATCGGGCCGAGCAGGTACACTTCGCCACCGTTGACGTTGAGCGTCGCGCTGGCGTTCCCGGCGACGATAATGCCATAGCCGTTATCCGTAGGCGCTTCATATTTCGCCCCCGACCTCACGGTC
Source organism: uncultured bacterium (assembly GCA_902779075.1). Next base: position 5,760 of record CACZAK010000182.1, read on the forward strand.
ATCGTCGCGGGGGAGTTTGCACCCATGTGGATGTACCCATTGTGCGTCACCGTGCCGCCGGCGACCTCGAAGTACGTATGAGAGGCGGTGGCTTCTTTGCCGAGATCGACGGTACTTGAAATCGTCATTGTTCCGTTCTCGTGGATGAACGACGTGTTTGCGCCAGCCGCACAGGCTACGTACACGTTATCAAGCGTCCAGTCGCCGCCCGCCTTGACGATGGTCGAGGTGATGTTCGCGTCATTGCCAATATACCATTGCGCCGGACGGTTCGCGATTGTCGCGTTCTGCTCCATGCGCAGCGTCACGGGTTTCGCGGGATCCGTGCCGAAGGTAAGTTTCGTCCAGTTGATCGACGCCGTGCCGGAAAACGCGAGCGTCCCCTCGGAAAGCACGGTTTCGTCCGTCAAGCGGCTTGTAGCGAGCGTGAGAGTGCCCGCGCCGTCCTTGGTGAGCGGGCCTGCCGTAGGCGCGGCGATTGCTGCTGCAACGCCGTTCGAGACGATGACGGCCGGTACGGTCAACGTCCCGCCGCCCGCAAGAACCTCCGCGTCGGCCCGGAACGTCACGTCAACCGCCGTGACGTCGTTGCTGAGCGTCGCCTTGTCGCCGGAGTTCGCGAACGCGGCATGGGTTGAGTTGAACCAGTCGCCCGCAACGCCGCCCTTCGACCACTTGCCGGCGGCCGTCCAGTCCGCCTCGGACGCACCGTCGTTCCAGACGTACTCGCCCGCAAGCGTGTCGAGAACCCTGATCGTCGTGTTGCCGTCGGCCAAGACAAGCGCGTAGCGGTTGCCCTCATTCCCCGTGAGCGTGATGGCCGCGAGGTCCGCCGCGCTGAACGTGCCGTTCTCCGTCGTGTTCGTGATGACGAGCGCACCGTCGCCGGCGCCGTTGGCGGAGAAATCGACCGACAGGTTCTCGATGAAGGACTTGTTTGTGTCCGCGACGGCAAGCGAGGTACCGGCGTCGAGCGTCACGGCCGAGCAGCCAAGCGTCCCCACCGGCGTGACCATGCCGCCGCCGGTGAAGGAAATCGTGCCGTTCTCGCCGGACACATCCGAGATGCCAGAGGCGATGGTGATGTTGTGCCAGGCCGAGTCGATCGTGCCACCGTTCGCGCCGACTTCGACGGGCACTGAGGCGGGGATGAGCGTTCCCGCTGCGCTGGCGATGAACTTGCCGCCGTTCAGAACAATCTTGCCGGAACCGGACGAGCCGATGTTCTTTGCCGTGAACGTTCCGCCGTTGAGAACCAACGTGCCCGATGTTCCGCTATACCTGCCGATATAGGTGCTCCCGCTCGACGTCACCGTTCCGTCGTTCAGCGTGAACGTATTACCGGAGGTGGTGCCGGTCATTCCAATTGATAACTCGGTGTAGGCCGTCAGCGTCCCGCCGTCCATCGTGAAAATGCCCTTGGCGCCGTTGCCCGACCCAAGCCTCAGATAATAGCAAGTCCAGTCACCGCCGTCCTTCTCGACGATGCCCGTGGCGTTCGCGGCAACGCCCACGTTGAAAACATAGCTGGACCCTGCCTGACGCACCGTTGAGGAAACGCCCCTGAAGGAACAAGTATTATTGGCATCGTTGCCAACGTTGAGGTCGCGCGAAACCGTCAACGTGGAATTGGAAAAAGTCGCTGAAGATTTTCCATGCAGGCGAAAGGTCTGAGCCGACATCGTCGTGTTCGTGATATATGACGCCGACGTCTCGTTCTGCCCAAAGACGCCGGCGGAGAAATTGAGCGTCGCGTTGTCTGCAACAAGCACGCTTCCGCCGCGAAGAAAAGAGTCGTGTTTAGTCGTCACGGACACGGTTGACGACCCGTCGCCGACCCGCAGCCAGAAATTGCGCGTCGCGCCACTCGCCCCTTCACCCATGTGGAAGTTCTTCTTGGCGGTGTCATTGAATACATACGTACCGGACTTGATCCAGAGCCAACCGTTTTCGTGGTAACCGAGCCAAGTGTCGTCTTTGATGGTCAGCGTGTTCGCCGGATCGGTCGCCTCGAAGATGTAGGGATTGGATGCTGAGCTTCCGGCACCCATGTGGATATTGCCGGAGTAGGTGTATGAGCCATTCAGAGTGGCGGTTCTGTTGCCCACGTTGGACTGCCTGAACGCCAATGAAGCGGTGGAGTTGTTCGCAGGCATCGAGTCCCAGTTCGCCGCCGTGTTCCAGAGCGTGTTGGCGCCGTTGCCGATCCAGTTCGCCGCCCACAACGGCACTGCCGCCGCCATGCAGAACGCGACTATCGCCATTGGCACCACGCGCCGTCCGCGCGTCGCCGACGTGAGTTTCACCGGTTTTTGCGTGTTCATTTGCAGAATTCCTTTTGAGCCGTAAAAAGATACAACTAATATTTTACCCCTCCCTTGTAGGTTTTGTCAATTATGGAGTTAAACATTTTTAGAAAAACGGTAGGGGCGGATCACCGAGCCGCCCGACACACCCGCCCTTCCATCTAGCATCGATTCAGCGCTTTTAACGTATTACGATGCCATTTCGCCACGAGGGGCTTTCCGCGTGTACCCAGGGATGTGAGCGGGCGAGCGGCGATCGTCAGCGCATCGCCTGAGGGCAGCTCCGATTTTGGGATAGGCAGGTCAGTAATGCCGCCATTCGGCTCGTGTCCAACGCCCATGTTGCATCCGGCGGCGTACACGACCTTGTGCAGTTTTTGCCCATCGCCCACGACGACGACCTCATACGCATAGACCCGCGAATCCGGATTGCCGTCGGCAAGTGGGATTTTAACGGAAAGATGCGGAGCAGCTGCCGAAATATCTTCTACAAACAGTTTCGCGCCTGCGCGGAACTGCGGTTCTCCGATTTTCTTCTTCTGCTCCTCTAACGAGAACGGATGCGGATCGTACTTGCCGAACGGCATCACCCAATCTGCGCCAAGCGAGCCGCCCTCACCGAACTCACGGCGCTCCACAACCATCATGTCGTCGTAAATGCGGACGACCATCCCCTGCCGCGCCAACACGGAACCCGCCGTCTCCATTCCTTCAATCTTGAGCTTCGTCAGCCATGGGTCTTCTTCCCTGAGTCCCGGGTATCCATGCGAGTGAAGAGACGGGACCTGAAACCACGGCATGCCGCCTGCCAGGAAGACCTTCCTCCAGTTCGCGATGCTGTAGTGAAGATGTCCGAAAAGCCCCACGGCGTTCGGATGCCTTTTCATGCGTGCGAGCAGCGTACTGGGCGGATAGTCGTGTCGAAGCATAAAAAACGGCCGCGGAGGTTCACAGCCCATCGTCCCGTCCACCAAATCCGCCATCGCCGCGTCGTCCACGCCCCACTGCATGCCGAAGAAGTGGAATCCCTTAACCACCTTGTGCCATACCGGCTCGTACTTCTCGCCCCAGATGCGTTGCCAGTTCCCCGCCATGTCGGACGCCAGAACGTGACGCGCCCGCTCCTCCGGGTCGGGATAGAGTCGCCTGACGAACATCCCCTTGCCGCCGTAGGTGCTGCCCCGCAGCTCGTGATTGCCCACGACGAAGAGTTTCACGACCTCGTGTCCGGCCGGCGCGCGATTGTTCGGGAACGCCCTGTTCCATGCATCGGCATGGGCCTGCATCTCCTCGACCTGCCCGAGGTGGGCAAAGTCCCCGCAGTGCACGACCGCGTCCACGTTTTCGTCCCTGAAATGCGTCAGTGCCTTGACGAGATACTTGTCAGACCATTCCCTGTCAATCCGTCCGCTCGTGGGCATCGTCCTTATGTGGGTGTCGCTGATGACACCCAACACCAGATTCGGCTTCTTCGACGGCTTCCAGCCAGGCGGCGCGGCAAAAAGCCGTCCCGCACACAGCGCGAACGCCGAAGCTCCTGAAAAGAAATCTCTGCGCGAACATTTCATACTGCATTCGTACGTTTAAGCGATCCAGGCCTTTGCCACCATGTCCATCGGCACGTCTACCATTACAAGACGCCAGATTGGCGCGAGTCGCCTTCCTTCAGCATTTTGTCGATGTTTACGGCCTCTTCGCGACGCCAGACGTCGCGCAGTTTCCGCACGCGCAGATACACGGCCTCGTCGTCGGCCATCATGCCCTCGGTCCACGTGCCGGAATGCGGCACGGCAAGGTCGATCCAGCAGGCGATCTTGTCCATCTCCTCCTGCGTCATCTTCACGCCGCGATGCCCCTTCGCGAGCATCTTGACGAGCGGACTGCGCGACGAGCCGTGTGAATACGGCGGGATCGGCGTGGGCACGGACCACCGTCCGATCCAGTTCACGTAGCGGGAATGCTCGTCGATGGTGCCCGTGACCTGGCTCGTGTCGTTTGCCGGACGCGCCGCGCGGCCCGTGGAGACGAGCGAGTTGTACGACTTGTTCCAGAGCTTCCGCGCCTTCTCGTCCCAGACCGGCGTGGCGCGCAGGTCGGGCGCGGGCGCGTCGACGCCGCTGTGGCACTTCACGCACTTGGCGTCCAGGATCGGCTGGACCGTCTTCGGGAAGCTGAAGCCGCGTCCCGAGACGTCGTAGAACGGCTGCAGCTTCGCCACGCCCTTCTGCAGGGCAAGGGTGTTCGCCTTTGCGGACGCGGCGGAGCTGTCGTACGCATGGCATCCGACGCAGCTGAACGTCTCGCCCGGCATGAGAGTTGACCACGACCGCATCGTCTGCACCACGTGTCCGTTTCCGTCGATGGCCTGGAAATAGACCGGCGTGCGCGCCGGCACCTCGAACGCCGCCGAGCCGTCCTCGTGGACACGTCCCACGCCGCGAGGTCGCTGATCGCCGACGGACCGTGCTTGCGCCCGATGTCCGTGGCCATGAAGTCAAGCGCCACCACGCGCAGCTTCTTCACCGTGCCGCGCGCAATGCCCTTGAGCCCCGGTCCGGCATATACGTCCTTCACGGTGAACGTCCCGTTCGTCTTGCTCCAGTCGATCGGATAGCCCACCTGCGGCGGCTTCGGACGCGGCGCAAGCGGAATCGGCTGATTGCAGGACACCACGGGATCCTGCGCCAGCAGCACGCGTTCGCCCTTCCTGTTCATGAAGTAGATGCCGAAGTGCTTCGCGCCGTTGGGACGGAACGTGACGAGGTAGTTGTTCTCGTCCAGCGGATACGGATACTGCCACTGGTCGCCTTTCTGTCCGTACTGGTCGATGCGGATCGTCCCCTTCGGCTTCACCTCCGGCGCCACGAGCGTCACGCCTACCGTCTCCTCGCGTCCAAGAGACGGGTCGATGATCGCGAGCTTGCCCTTCTGCGGCGTGTGGTGTCCCGAAAGGATGGCCAGCACCTTCTGCGTGCCGGGAATGCCGCGCGCGTGGAGAATGGACGTGGGGAAGTACGAGGTGTTGCCGTAGAACTCCTGCTGGTGGGCGCCGTTCGGGTGCATCTGGAAGAGCGGCTGCGGGTAGATCTGGCCGCGGTCGTTGTATTCCCAGCGCGTGTACGTGACGGCGCCGCTGCCCGGATGAACCTGCGGGTAGTTGCTGTGTACCTGGTCGAAACCGATGCGACGCATGAACTTGCCGTCGCCATCCATCAGGAACATGTTGCACGCGCTCACGTGCCAGCAGTCCACGTTCTGGAAACAGCGCGTCGAACTGAACATGATGTTGCCGTCCGGAAGATAGATACCCTCGTAGTCGGCCACACCCTTCCCGAACGTCAGCTGCCGCACGGCGCGCGTCGCCACGTCCATTTCGTAGAGATGGTAGTCGTCGTCGCGGGCGGACTTCTTCCACGCGAAGAGGATGCGCGTGCCGTCATACGACACGTCCGGGTCGCGTATCACGCCGTTGGCGTCATGGATCAACGTTGTCTCCCAGACATTCAGACCTTCATCCATCGACAGCATGCACAGGCTGGAGCCGGGCTTGAAGTTGAACTCCTTCTTCACGCCGCCGGGGTTGAGGATGTCCTCGTCGCTCACGGCGTCGGTGTAGGCGTAGTGCGAGCCGCCCATGTCGAAGTGCTTGGTGAACACCACATGGTGCAGCTTCTCGCGGAACGGCCCGAGCAACCGCGCCCGCTCGTCACGATCCGCCGCGCACGCGACAGAACCCAAGGCAAGGGAGGAAAGCGTGCAACATAGAAATCCGATTGCAACGGCGATTACACTGCGCGATATTGCTTTTATGTAGTTCATTTTCTTTATCTCCTAAATCTCGACAGGGGAATATTACCATTTTTCGCCTTGCGGCGCAACTGCGGAATGTGTCATTTTGGCGCACTGATGGCTTTGCGGGCGGTGTCAGATTATGGTATACTTTATTCGTTTTCACGCATGAATAGACGGAACGAAAGGAACTAACCGCCCAAATGAAGACATCCATACTGATTGTAGACGATGAAAAAGACACGCGAGAGCTGATGGCTCGCGCGCTTGGAGTGGATTACCAAGTCACGACGGCGCCTGACGCCGAACTGGCGATCAAGGTGCTGGAGTCCGACCCGTCAATAGCCCTCCTGCTCTCCGACGTGCGCATGCCAGGTGCGGACGGCATCCAGCTCATGAAGGCGGCGAAGAAGATGCGTCCGCAGCTCGCCTGCATTCTCCTCACCGCCTTCGGAACGGTGGACCTCGCCGTGGAGGCCATGAAGGACGGCGCGGACGACTTCCTCACGAAGCCGATCGACCTCGACCAGCTCGACCTGCGCGTTGCCAAGGCGCTGAAGACGCGCGCGCTGGAGGCGGAGGTCGTGTCGCTCCGCAGCGAGCTGGACGTGAAGCACGGCCTTGCGGACATCACGGGCACCTCAGAGGCGATGCAGAAGGTGTTCCGCCTCATCCAGCAGGCCGCGCCCACGCAGGCCACGGTGCTGATCGAAGGCCCCAGCGGCACGGGTAAGGAACTTGTCGCCCACGCGCTCCACTCCCTCTCGCAGCGTGCCAATGGACCGTTCGTTGCCGTGGAATGCGCCGCGCTCAACGGCAATCTCCTGGAAAGCGAGCTTTTCGGACACGAGAAAGGCGCGTTCACGGACGCCGTCGCCAAGCGCATTGGGCGCTTTGAGGCGGCAGACGGCGGCACTATCTTCCTCGACGAGATTTCCGAGATTTCCCCTTCCACGCAGGTCAAGCTCCTGCGCGTCCTCGAGACGCGCTCGTTCGAGCGCCTTGGCAGTTCCGAGACGATCAAGACCGACATCCGCATCATCGCCGCCTGCAACCGAGACCTCGCACAGCTAGTGCGCGAGGGGAAGTTCCGCGAGGACCTCTACTACCGCCTCGCCGTGATCGACATCCGCCTTCCGGCGCTGAAGGAGCGTCCGGGCGACATCCCCCTTCTCGTCATGCGCTTCCTCTCGGAATTCTCCGCCGCGAACGGCAACCGCGTGACTGGCATCACGCCTGCCGCGATGACGCTCCTCGAATCGTACGACTGGCCCGGCAACGTGCGCGAGCTGCGCAACGCCGTGGAGCGGATGGTCGTGCTTTCGCCGGGCGGGCAGATTGACGTGGGCGACGTGCCCGACCATATCCGCACGCCTGCCGAGCCAATTCAGTCGGGGCTGCGCCCGGGTACGCTAGGGGCGACGGAGAGGGACAGGGTCCTCGCCGTACTTGAACAGGCTGGCGGCAACCACTCGCGTGCCGCGCAGATGCTCGGCATCTCACGTCGCACGCTTTACCGCAAAATAGGCAAATACGTAACGGATAGCCAAAAGTCATGAAAAACGTCCTCGCTATTTTCCTGGCCGCCGCCATCGGCACGGTCGCCGCCGAACCCCATACGGTCGTAACGCCCTGCACCGCATGTAAAGGGAAGCGCAGTCTCTCCCTCACGCCGCCGAACCTCGGCCAGCACGACGGCGAAATCGACGTCACGCCCGGCAAGCCGTTCACAAGCCACCGCTGGGACGTAAAGTACAGCCGCTGCCCGCTCTGCAAGGGCACGGGCCGCCACGAGACGTGGGTGGTCAAGGCGGATCCGCCCGAAGAGCGCGCGGGCAAGGAGCCCTGCGCTACATGTTGGTGGAGCGGCGTGGAGCCATGCTGGAAATGCCGCCATACGGGATTAGCCGATTGCCAGAAGTGCAAACACGCGCTACGCGGATCCAAGCCGGGATGGGTTGTTGAGGAAACGCCGACCTACAGCCGCATCACCAGCCACACGTCAAAGAAGTACAAGAAGATCAAGGTCGTGCCATGCCCCGAATGCAGCGGAATCGGGAAGGTCCGCTGTACGGCATGCGACGGAATGGGAGGACGCCCCTGCCGCCGCTGCAAGGGAGCAGGGTACACGGCAAAGAGGTCTAAGTGATGGTCATTAAAATCAAGAACCACCATCCCCAGAGATTCCTCGTGCCGGGCGCGGACGGCAAGATGCACATCGTCGCGTCGTCCGCGCCGAAACTGCGTTTCGCCCCGCGTCCCCCCAAGCAGGAGGCCGCCGTGGCCGCGCCTGCCGAGCCCATGGCGCAGGTCCAGCAGACGCGCGTCGCGCGCAAGGTATCGCGCGACACACCGCCGAACATCCCTTTCCTCAGGTTCGAGTCCATAGCCGGACGCGGCGGCATGGCCGTCGTATGGCGCGCATGGCACCGCGAGCTCAACCGCCCCGTTGCCGTAAAGGTGCTCGATCCGAAGTTCTCCAACACGGAACAGGACGTGCGACAGTTCATGATGGAGGTGCGCACGATGTCGAACATGCACCACCAGGGCATCGTGCAGGGTTACGGCGCCGACATCGCGGACGGACGCTACTACTTCATCATGGACTACGTTGACGGCTACACGTTCGGGTCCCTTCTCCTGCGCAAGTCGCACATCCCAGAGAGCGACGTGCTCATCGTCGGCGAGTCCGTGGCCGACGCGATGAAGTACGCATGGGACACCTTCGGGGTAGTGCATTGCGACCTTAAGCCCGAGAACATCATGGTCGACCGCGACGGAACGATCAAGGTGACAGACCTCGGCCTGTGCCAGTCCACCGCCGTAATCCAGAACAAGGAGCAGCCCAGCGAGGTGGTGGGCTCGCCCGCCTACATCAGCCCCGAGCAGATATACGGCGACGTTGAGCTTGACTGCCGGGCGGACATCTACTGCCTTGGCGCAACGCTCTACCACATGGCCACAGGCCGCATTCTCTTTCCCCTCCTTGACAACGATGCCATTCTACGCGCGCACGTGAACGAGAAGATCCAGGCGCCGGATCCGCGCTTCGTGATACCCACGCTCACAGAGGGGTTCGCGCGACTCGTCGCGAACATGTGCGTGAAAAACCGCGATTACCGCTACCAGACCTGGGACGAGGTGTTCAACGACGCCCGCATGGTGGAGGAAGGCGGCTTGCCGCCCCTTCACGCATCAGAAGCCGTCTCATCCATCCAGTTCCAGTTGGCTCTGGAAATATGAGCGGGAGGCTGCGACAAGCGCGGCCTTAGGGGGAGGGGAAGAAATGTCCATGTAGGACATGTAGAACGTGTAGATGTTTGGTGGGGCGAGGCGTCCCGCCGAGCCGCCCATAGCGACACACCAACGTTTTTGACAATAACATCACATGTTATCCTTCAAGAAATACCTGCCAGACTTCGTTCCGCCACGGAATTCAACAAGCTCTGGAACGGCTGCTGCAAGATCCATGAGGCGGTCGTCAATGCCTAAGCCACCGCCGCAAGCGATGCGAAACGCACCATCGGTCATTGATTGCACGATAAGCACCTTCTTATTGATCCCATTCACCGTAGGCACAATGCCCCTCCGGTGAATCTTCTGGATAGTCAAATATTGACGGATGGTTAAATAGTGTCTGCCCATTAAATCTAAAATGCTAAAATCACCAAACTTACGCTTGCATTATGCGTCTGGATGTGCTATACTATGTGCAAAGAAATCCTAGGG
>CACZAK010000183.1 GCA_902779075.1 uncultured bacterium
CAACGCCGTCTACAAGAACGACAAGCTCGAAGACCATGTGATGATCATGGGCTGCTATGGCGTCGGCGTTTCCCGCACGCTGCAGGCGGTCATCGAGCAATGCCACGACAAGGACGGCATAATATGGCCCGCGTCCGTCGCGCCGTACCAGGTCATCGTCGAAAACCTCGATCCCGACAAGCCAGACGTGACGAAGATCGCGGACGATCTCGAGTCCGCGCTCGAGGCGGCCGGAATCGACGTAATCGTCGACGACCGCGCGGAGCGTCCCGGCGTCAAGTTCAAGGACGCCGACCTGATCGGCTTCCCTGTCCGCGTCGTTGTCGGTGCGAAGGGTCTTGCCAACGGCGGCGTAGAGATCAAGCGCCGCTGCGACGACAAGTCGAAGATGCAGATCGTCGCTCCCGACGCCGCGGTCGATGCGATCAAGGCCGCGCTTGAAAGAGAATAGTATCATGAGGACGGACATAGCAGTACTTGCGGCTGCGGTCGTGTTTGCGGTCGCTGCGACGGGCTGCCGCACCGTTCCGATCACTGGGCGCACGCAGCTAATGCTCTCGTCGGACGCGAGCGAGCGGGAGATGGGGGCCACGGCGTACGGCGAATACAAGGCACAGACGAAGCCATCGACCGATGCGTCGCAGCAGGCGCTTCTCGCGAGGGTCGGCGCGGCGGTCAAGGATGCCGCGGGCGACACGGGCTTTGAATGGGAGTTCACGGTTCTGCAGAGCGACGAGGTGAACGCGTTCTGTCTCCCCGGCGGTAAGGTCGCCGTCTACACCGGCATCATGACGAAGTTCGCCAACGAGGCGGAGCTCGCCTGTGTCGTCGCGCACGAGGTGGGCCACGCAATCGCGCGGCATCAACGAGGCGGAGCTCGCCTGTGTCGTCGCGCACGAGGTGGGCCACGCAATCGCGCGGCATGGCGGCGAGCGCATGAGCTGGTCGCAGCTGCAGGCAATCGGAACGCTCGGCCTGTCGCTCGTCGGATGCGGCGACCAGGCGCAGCAGATATACGGAATAGGCACGCAGTACGGAATACTGCTTCCATACAGTCGCAGCCACGAGAGCGAGGCCGACCTCATAGGGCTCTATCTTATGGCGAAGGCGGGATACGACCCAGAGGCTTCCGTCACCTTCTGGAAGCGCTTCGGAACGGGGAACTCGTCGAAGCTCGGCGAGCTCGCGTCGACGCATCCGTGCGACGAGACGCGCGTCAAGAACCTCACCGAGCACATGGACGAGGCCAAGGCGCTGTACCAGAAATGCGCGAAGAAGCGGGGGCTGGGCGTCGCCATGTCCAACGGCCGTCCGACCTCGTGATCGCCGCAGCACAGCCCGATATGTAGCGGTGGCGCGTACGTGCCCTAACTCTATTTGACCCTATTTGACCCTAATCTGACACTGTTTCGGGCTGGCTTGCCTTCGGCTTGGGGGATGTGCGATTTCGTCCTCTCCGTAATCTCATTTTCGTGTAGTTTCATTTCCAGCTTGATTTTATAATTTTACGATTTGACGGTGAAAGGGTGGATATAGTATAATTCTTGCGTCATGCGGAAAGGTTAAAGATGGTCAAAACACACAGACTTCGGAATATAGGGTGCGGAAATTGGTGAAGGAGGGGTGCACGTGAAGAAATTCACCGAAGGTGATGCCTTTGGCGACTATCGGGTCGTGCGTCTGCTCGGCAAGGGCGGCATGGGCGAAGTGTGGCTTTTGCGCTCACCTTCAGGCGAGGAGGTTGCAGTAAAGCTTCTCGACGAAGGGCCGTCGCCGGACCACGCGTCTCGCAAGCGGTTTATCCGTGAGGCTGAGGTGGCAATGGAGGTTAAGCATCCAAACCTCGTAGAGACGTATGACGTGGGGGAGGATCCGGATAGCGGTCTTTGCTACATTATCATGGAGTATATGCCGGGCGGTACTCTTTCGGACTACATAAAGTCCAACGGAGCACTGGAGATAGACGACGCCGTCGCCATAGTTGATGCAATGGCATCTGTCCTTGAGCTCGCCCAAAAAAAGGGGATTGTCCATCGCGACATAAAGCCGGCGAACATCATGTTTGATCTGAACGGCACGCCGAAACTCGCCGATCTGGGCATTGCGCGCAGGCGCTTTGCCGACAGCGAGACTACCACGCTTACGCAGACGGGAGTGATGATCGGTACGCCTGCATACATGGCGCCGGAACAGATGCTCGATGCGCACCATGTTGACACTCGCGCCGACATCTATTCCCTTGGGATTGTTTTCTACGAGATGCTCACTGGCGAGCGACCCAACAAGGACGACACCGTGGTGCAGCTGTTGGCCAGAGCAGTGAAAGGTGAGCCTATTCCTGACGTGCGGACTCTCCGCCCCGAGGTCTCGTCATCTCTTGCCCAGCTTTTGAACATGATGGTCTTGCCAGACAGGAACGGTCGCATAGCAACACCATGGCAGATAACCAACGCCATAGAGAGCATATCCAGCACCGGCAGGCTGGAGGTGCCACAGGACACCAACAGGGGCGGATCGACTGGAAGATGGAGGCGCGTGCGTATTCAATGGCGACGGGCATGGTCGTCGATCTCATGGAAAGTTCTTGCCGCCATGGGCGTTCTTGCATGTGCCGCAATAATGTTCTTCGTCCTCGCGTTAATTGAGGCTTCGTCATTGGCACCAAAAGCTGCAATGACAGTCGATGTTTCGGTTGGCGAATCCAATAACCTGGCAGTGGCAGGCGTTAAATCGCCGCCAACAGTCGAATCGCCGCCAATACAGGCAGTGCAGATGGTCGTCAAGACAAACATAGTCGAAAAAATCGTCGAAAAACCCCGCATTGACCCACAGCCTACGACAAAAGCAATAGCGCCTGCCTCGGTCGCCGCCGCCCATTCGATGGATACGCGCCCTCAGGTAAGTTCAGAAGCATTTGGCGGCACGAACGACGTGTATGTTTTAGGACGTACAGATAGTCTGGCGGCAGATGCGCCTACCGTTGAATCCTCGCAAGAAGATTCGACTGTGCACGAGAAGAATTCTGCAGACACCCAGCAAGATGTCGCTGAAGTCAAAGAAGAGGTTCTTAATGCTCCCCCTGTAGCGGTTAATGGCAAGGATGCACCCATGTCGGCTGCCCCCCCCAAGGGAGTGGATGTGGAACAGGTTGAGGCTCTGCGTCATGCCGTGGACACGACGAAGAATCCAACCAGGCGTGTGCAATTGACGCTTAATGCCTTGTTCCCCGGATGGGTGGTTTCAAGGAACTATGACCAAGACGATCGGTCTGGTTTTCTTGAAAGCAAGGACGGCGAGAAGAATGTCCTTGTTACATTGCCGTGCCGAGGCTCTCACCTTGAGCTTCGTCGAAGGGTTGCCGTTCCCAAGAGCAATCCTGTGATGCATGTGCGAGTATCCAACCATTCGCAGGAAAGCCAATTCAGGATGCGTATTCGCATAGGTGAATGGAGCGTGCGCGAGATGGATGTGAAAGATGGTTGGACCGACGTCTATGCCAGCCTGGCGAAATGGAGTGGGAAAACTGTTGACGTCGTCATAGAGCATATTCCAACTGGCTGGCATGAAGAATGGGCCTACTGGTCAAAGCTGGAGGTCGTTTCCGACCGAAAAGCCGCAGATCTGGCGGAAGCGCAGAAATTGGAGCCAAAACCGGAGAAATTCGTCGTTTCGAGGGATTTGTGCGCCAAGGGGTGTCTATTAAAGGATGTCCTTCCTGTTCTGCTCCCATTGTGGGGCGAACGCCCGCAGGTCAATGGGTTTCTTGACAGATCTTGTTACTATGAGGAGTATCTTGGCCGCTATAATGTTGTTTGCCTTACGTGGCGCAAGAAATTGGCAGCCGCCTGTCTAAACGGCAGTCGAAAGGAGAAGCTTTGGATGCAGCGCCCAATATTGTCGCTGACGGTGGCTGGCGATGGAAATAACACATACAAGGTTAGAGTCCTTGATCGCAACAAGGAGATACTAAGCGAGAATGTCGTAGTGCGCGAATGGAAGACGTTTAAAATAGACCTTGTAGACGCCGGTACGGTTCGCGATGGGGTATACAGGAAGGCAGTCCCATTGGGCTCGCTAAGAATCGAATTTTCGCCTGTATATGGATGGGACGGCAGTGCCTTCATTGCGGGGATATCGATTGAGGAAGGAGAGTGACATGTGCGTTTCAATCAGAAGAGCAATGCGAATTCTGCTGGTCTTTGCAGTGGTTGGTGCTGTTTATTCAGGCAGGGCTGCGCCAAGAAAGCGCAAGGCGAATGTTCCGCCACAGGCGCCTCCTGCGCAGATGCTACGCGACCCGACTAAGCTGGATAGGTTGCTTTGCGAGGCTGTCGGGGGGCCATTCTCCGGTGGGGCGCAATATTCTAGCAATTTGGACGTTGAGGGACAGAAGCTATGGCTGGCTGAGCGCAACCGCCTATGTACGCAACAGGATGGCGAGGAATACGATTTCTATGTAGGGCTTAAAGCCGTTTGCCAGTCCGTGGCCAGCGCTTCGTCGGAGGCAGAGGCCATAAAGAGGCTGAAAGAGTTGGAGAAGTTCATAACGGACGCACTTGCCGCCCCTGGGTCAAATGTCAGATACTTGTTCGGCAAGCGTGTCCAATCTCGAAAAGAGCAGTTCGAGCCTGCAGCCAATTGGCGGAAGACGACAAACGGCATTCTCGTGTATATGCATGGCAAGGCAAGCTCAATTCCCGCCAGGCGTATGATTGAAGGGTGGCTTGTATCGCATAAATGCAACTATGTTGCAAAGCTTGCGGAAGAAGTTGTCGAGAGCGGCTTTACGCCGGGTGTCATGCTCACGGATGGCTTTATAAAACGCAAGGCTGGGTGTTATTGGCGCCCGTACACAGGTGAGGGGGATTGGTCTGCGAAAACGGAACGTGATAAGATCATTGACTGTTGCTTCAACATGTCCAACGAGATAAGGAAAATACGCAATGCCGCCAGCAAGCGCAATGCACCGCCTGATGCCGCAAAGAAGGTCATCAAGGGCTCGCTGGCCGAGCTTGATCGGCAAGTTCGCCAGTACGGTGCCGTGCAAGGGCGGTTTTTAGTGCGCTTTTTCTATGATGCAAAGGAGTTTGCGGAGCATGAGGTACGTTTTGAGGTTGACTGCAACTACGAGCGTCTTCTATCTCGCCTTGCAGAATCTCTGGCCGATCCAGCTCAGAGGAAAATCGTGGAAACGCGGCTTGAAGAGCAGCGTAGGCACATCGCCTCTGTGAAGGATAAGCTTAAAAAGATGAACTTTGAGGCCGTTGACGGTCGATAGCCGGGGGTAATGCCTTTGAGCGAGAAATCTATGCAACAAAAAGGTCCGACACGTTGAAAGGTGTTTGCATGAAATTTAAATTGATTGCTTGCGGATGCGCGGCGTCAGTTGTGGCGCTCTCGGCGTTCACCTCCTTTGCGGTGCCGCAGGGATGGCTTGACGATTATGAGGCCGCAAAGACGAAAGCCGCGGCCGAAGGGAAGAAGATACTTATGGCCTTCTCTGCTGATTGGTGTGGCTTTTGTAAGGCTCTGGATCGCGAGGTGTTGTCCAGCCGCAACAACGTGTTTACGGTTCAAGCATCGAAGTCTTGTGTGCTGCTATATGTGGACGCGTCTCTTCTTAGGCAGGATTCTGGGACAAATGTTTATATTCCGCGAGACCAGCGTCCCAAGGGACCTGCGCCATGGGTTCAAGAGTTGTGTTCCAAGTTCCGTGTCTACGGATATCCGGAAATGATTCTAACCGATGCGAGTGGTGATCGTAGGATGATCGTGGCAGGCGGTTACTTAAAGGGTGGCCCGACGACATATCTCAAGTTGCTTGACTGCGCTCTTGCCCTGATGGACGAGGCTGTGTCTGGGGCAGATCTTCAGCAGGGAGAGACGGCGGGAACTGCGCATGTCGGGAAATGCGGCAAAGATTGTTGCAAGTACACGATCTGTCCTTGCTGCAGGAAGAACAAGGGAAAGTGCTGTCCAGACAATGGTGCCAAGCCTGGCTATTTCGATGATGCCCCCAAACATGGCAATGAGCCTGGCGCCAAAGGGGCAGAAGCCCAGTCTGATGCCAAAGCAGATGGTGCGGCATTGAATCGCGGACGCTGCGGCAAGGACTGTTGCAAGAATAAAATCTGTAGCTGCTGCAAAAAGAATAATGGGAAATGCTGCCCGGACAATGGTGCGCCAGCGGGGAGTTTCGTGGACTTGTCGACGGGTGCTGTCAAAGTAGACGTCCCGGCGACAAATGCCTTAGTTGACGCCAAGGAGGAGTTGACTTCCGAAATGGTCCGGCTGGTCAACGGCTACGAACTGCGAATCGAAGATGCCAGCTTGTCCGCGGATCTTGACAGGCTCGCGAAGTTCTTCGAAAAGGTTTCCGACGCCTTCAACCGCGAAACCGGAGGATACTACGCAGGACAGAAACATCACTATGCCGGAATTCTTCTCCATGCGGATTCCGCGCGGCGCGGCGAAAAGTCAAAGTTCATAGGCTCCAGAAATTTCTATTCGATGTATTTGCCCGACAACATGGAGGACAAGTCATGGTGCTATTTCTTGTGCGACAGTTTTCTCTCTCGTACCAAAGGCCATTCGAACAAGGAAATGCAGATGCGAGATCAGATGCTTGTCTATGTGGGATATCGCGTGGCGGCAACCATTGGGCTGGAAGGCGCCGCCGCTGTCCTTGCAGGCATCGGCGAGGAAAAGAAGGGCGTAAGGCGGCTCATGCATGAACTCACGAAGATCAAGGAGGATGCCGTGTCTGAATACTACCGGGCGAAAGTGCGGCTGGCTGAGACGGAGCGTATTGGAATTGTCGTGTCCGTGCATGACGTGGCCGAAATCTTTTCAGGTGTTGTTGGCAGAGACGTCTTCGCTTTGTTCGACAAATTTGGTCTGAATGCGCAGAAAAAAAAGGTGTCCCCCCGACTGGTCGGTTTCTCTGCCGAAAAGGGGACGCCATCCATCGGGGAAGAAGGCGTGAGGCAATGAATGATATATCTATAAGCGGAATATATTTTGCAAGCAGGAGCGAGCGTGGGCTTGTCCGCAAGAACAACCAGGACAACGTTGTCTGCCTTGGCGAGCTTGGGGTATTTGCTGTTGCCGACGGAATGGGCGGCTACGCAGAAGGGGCGCTGGCGAGTCGGATGATGTGCGAGGCGCTTGAACAAGGCGTATCGGCCGATAGCGGCTACCAGATGCGTCTTGACGAGATAGCCGCAGCGGTCGACGCTGCAAACGGTAGGATATTTGCCTATGCCGCCAAACATGGCTTCAGGACAATGGGTACGACCCTTGCGCTGCTTGCACTTGATGGAACGACCTCTCGGCGTGGAACCATCGGGCACATAGGCGACAGCCGTGTCTACAGGGTCCGGTCTGGGCGTGCCGAGCTCATGACCCGAGACCATTCAGTCGGGGCCGAACTTGAGGAGAGTGTGGGCACGGCCGCCGGCCATAGTTTTGCAATGCGCTCTAATCCTCTTTCCCACATGCTTACACGTGCAATCGGCATTTCGGAAAAGGTGCAGCTCGAATGGCGAAAGATCGACGTTGCCGTCGGCGACAGATTTGTCGTTTGTTCCGATGGTGTTCATGACGTAGTGGGAGTCGCCGAGCTTTTGGCACTTGTCGCGGAAGAGTGCGTGTCTGATGCGGCGAAGGCGCTTGAGCGCGCAATCGTCGCACATGGCGCGCCTGACAACTATTCGTTTGTGATTATAGAGATTGGAGGGTGACTGTGGGCATGGACGGCATTGAATTGTTTCATTCGGGTGAGAATTTCCGGGGATATGTCATACAAAGACGCATTGGCAAAGGCGCCTCCGCCGCAGTATATTTGGTTCGGCATGAGGTGCTGGACGCATTTTACGCGCTGAAGGTGCTTGATCCATCGGTTGTCGCGGTCGGAGACCCCAGTTTCCTGCGGCGTTTTCTTCGTGAGGCTCGCCTTGCAACGCGCATTCGTCACCCCAATCTCGTGTCAGTCCATGACTGCGGGCATGATCTCGAAAAGGACATATACTATCTTATAATGGACTATGTGCCGGGATCTTCGTTGCGCAATGTGCTTGCGTTCGAGGGGGTAGTGTCTGTCGGGCATGCGGCGTCAATAGTCGCACAGGTCGCCTCTGCCCTTGATGCCGCGCAGGCTTTGCATGTAGTGCATCGCGACATAAAGCCCGAAAACATAATGGTGCAGCCGGATGGTTGCGTTAAGCTCGTTGATCTTGGCATTGCAAAGGCAAATGGCCTAGGCGACTCGCTCAGCACGAACACGGACAGCACCTTCGGCACGCTGTCCTACATCTCTCCTGAGCAGGCGCAGTGCTCTGCCGATGTTGATGCCCGCGCCGACGTCTATTCGCTCGGCATGGTGTTTTTTGAGATGCTCACAGGCAAGTGCCCGTATGCGGGGAAGAACCCGGCACATGTGCTGGCGCAGATCCTTTCGGACGATCCGGTTCCCGATGTGCGCGATTTTGCGCATGATGTCCAGCCTGAAGTAGCGGTTCTCATCCGTAGAATGACCGTAAAGGACAGGAACAGGAGGATACCATCTCCGAAGGTCGTTTTGGACGAACTTGGCCGACTCGGGTTGGGTGGAGATGTTGTGAGACTGTCTTGTGGGCCAACGCTTGCGCCACGTCCGGTAGAAGGTATGAAGACGCTGCTGGATGGGCTTGGCAAGACATCTGAACAGTCGGTCGATCCTCTTGCTGACCCAGACGACGACACGCAGGAGTTCATTTCCAAGCGGACCGCTGGAAGTGCTGCAAAACGCCGTAAGGCCGTTGCGGCAATTATTGCCGTTGTCTTGGTATTGCTGATTGCAACGCTGATGCTGTCAATGTTCGTTTGAGCGGCAGATCGGGGTGTGTCCTGTGTTTTGCTGCCTGTTTAGTGAGTCTTGATGAGACTAGTGAACGCAATGCGGTGGAGCAGAATGCGTTCGCGCCGAAGGCGTCGGGTTGGCTGGGGGCGAAGCCCAGGATGCGCACGTCCACTTGGCGGTGCACGAGCGAAGACAAAAAATCATTGCTGATTTCCGCGCCCTGGAGTTTACCCATTTTTTGACTGTCAATGTGCATCTCACCCCGATAAATAAGGGATGATGTGCGTTTTTACAAGTGAAATGGGCGTTTTTCTCCTGACAAAAAGAAACTCCGAGCGTTAGGGCTCCCGCGCGGGGCCTTGCGGCTGCTTCGCAGTTCGCGCTTTGCGCTCACCCGACCCGACGCCTTTGGCGCGGGCGCATTCCCGCTCCGCAGCTTCGCGATGTCTTAACGGCAATTCAGTGCGTCGAATTGTCTTCTTGAGCTGCCTTCGGCAGGGTTAGAAGACATGACAGCCGATCCCCGCACGCCAGAGGAGGCCTGGAGGAGGCCTCCTCCAGCTCAAAGCCGACATGCGTCGCTCAGCGAGACACGAATGAAGGGTGCGAAGCAAATGTAATTCTGCGGAGCGGGAATGCACCGAAGCGCAGCGGAGGGTAGATTCGGCGAAGCCGAACCCGCAGGGCGCTCAAGCGTCTGCGCGAGAGCCCTGCTGA
>CACZAK010000184.1 GCA_902779075.1 uncultured bacterium
GTGCTGCGGCGCATGGTGCGCGGCGGCTGAGATGAGACCCGCAGAACCTGATCCGGGTAATGCCGGCGGAGGAAGAAAAATGAAGATCAAGTACCAAGGCGAGCCAGTCGATACGACGGCGAAGACGGTTGCCGAGTTTCTCTCGGCACGAGGCGTAGACCCAGCGAAGGCGATTGTCGAATACGGCGGCGAAGTGTATGCACCAGGAGCCGATCTTTCGGCGCTTGCGCTCGTTGACGGCGCTTCGCTCGATGTGTTCAAGATGACGGCTGGGGGCTGAGATGTCGGCAAACACCTATCTCACTCCCGAGGAACGCGCCGTGCTTGAATCGGCGCGTGTCGGGATCGCGGGCGCTGGCGGGCTTGGCTCCAACTGCGCGATGCATCTCGTGCGCTCGGGGGTGAAGCACATCACGATCGCCGACTTCGATGTCGTAAACGAGTCGAATCTCAACAGGCAGTTCTTCTTCCGCGACCAGATCGGACAGAAGAAGGTCGAGGCGATCAAGGCGAACCTCCTGCGCATTGAGCCGGATGCGGACATCCGCGCCGTAGACATGCGGCTTGACGCGTCCTCTGCGCGGGAAGTCTTTGCGGACTGCGACATTGTCGTCGAGGCATTCGATGTAGTCGATGCGAAGGTTATGCTTGTTTCGTCTTTCGCATCTTCTGGCAAGAAGCTCGTGACGGCGAGCGGCCTTGCCGGCTGGGGGCGCTCGAATGAGATGCGGGTCAGGAAGATGGGCAACATAGTCGCCGTCGGCGATGGAGAGACGGCGGTCGGCGCAAATGCCGCGCCTGCCTCGCCCCGCGTCGGAATCGCCGCGGCAATGCAGGCCAATGCGGTTGTAGCAATGTTGCTGGGAGAGGAACTGTAAAACTCCGCGTTCTCTGCGACTCTGCGCCTCTGCGTTAAAAAACATAAATCGATTTGAAAGGGTAAAGAAAATGAAAGATCTAATAATTGGCGGGAAGAAGTTTACGAGCCGCTTTTTCCTTGGAACAGGCAAGTTCGCGTCGGGCGAGCTTCTTAAGCAGGCAATTGAAGTGAGCGGAACTGAACTCGTGACTACTGCGCTCACGCGCGTCCACGAAGACGATGCGGCGCACGACGATATCTTGGGCGTTATCGACCGTTCGAAGGTCGAGGTGATGCTCAACACTTCGGGCGCGCGCAACGCCGCCGAGGCGGTCAGGATCGCGAAGCTTGGAAAGGCCGCTGGCTACAACTGGATCAAGATCGAGGTCCATCCTGACGCGCGGTATCTACTGCCTGATCCGGTGGAAACACTTGAGGCGGTGAAGGAATGCGCTAAGCTCGGAATGGTCGTTCTTCCCTACATCAACGCCGATCCCGTTCTCGCGCGCCACTGCGAGGACGCGGGTGCTGCGGCGGTGATGCCGCTTGGAAGCCCAATCGGTTCAAATCGCGGAATCCGCACGCGCGACATGATCGAGATCATAGTAGAACAGAGCCACGTTCCAGTAGTCGTCGACGCCGGAATCGGGCTCCCTTCCCATGCGGCAGAAGCGATTGAGCTTGGCGCGGACGCAGTTCTTGCGAACACTGCGGTCGCTGCGGCAGACGATCCCGTTGAGATGGCGCGCGCCTTTGGCATGGCTGTCCGCGCCGCCGAAATCGCGCTCAGGGCGGGCCCGCCCGCCGAGCGCTCCACCGCCAGCGCCACCAGCCCGATGGACATCTTCAAGTGACCATGCTGCCGACATATACGTCAAGGAGAAAACAATGACGACATACAACACGAAAGGAACGTGTTCGCGGGCGATCAACTACGAGGTCGCGGACGGGGTGGTGACGAAGTGCGAAATCGTTGCCCCGACCAGCTCGCCCGCGCGCTCGAGGCGGAGCGTGCATGAAGTCTGCATTTCATGGCAAAGATACCTACAACCTCAACGACACTTCTGCGCGACGTTGCTAGCGATTCGCAACACGCGCGCTGGACGGAGTTTGCCGCACGCTATCGTCCGATGATGGAAGCGTATCTGCGCGAGCGATTCCCTTCTGTCGAAGCTGACGACGTCATTCAGGAGACGCTGATTGCCGTTTGGGCGGCGTTGCCGTCCTATCGCTATGCTCCGGACGAGAAGGGGCATTTTCACAACTATTTGACCGGCATTCTCCGCAACAAGGCGCTGCGTCAGCTTTACAAAGAGCAGCGTCATGCCGAAATCGCCGAAATGGTGCATGATGACGCGTCATGCGACGGTAGGGCGCGGACTCTGGCCGCGCCGCCCAGCACGTCATTCACCGGTAGGGCGCGGACTCTGGCCGCGCCGCCTGGCACGTCGTCCATTGGTAGGGCGGGCGCTCACCCCTCTAGTGACATTGCTTCGCAATGCTCGCTACGCTCGGGGGATATGCGCACGCCGCCCGTCACGATGTCCGATGACGAACAATCCTGGCGCGAAACGCTCGTTGAAATCGCGCTGCGCCAATTAATGAACGACGAAACAATTCAATCCCGCACTCGCCAGGTGTTCCTGCGCGTGGCGGTGAACGGAGAGAAGCCGGACGACGTCGCCGCCGCGTTCGGAATCAATCGCAACGCCGTCGACCAGATCAAAAACAGGATGATGCCGCGTCTTCAGAAGATCGTGGCGGCTCTTGAAAAGGCGGGAAATATATGAGTCTCGGCGTGGACGAGATAGAAGGAATCCTTTCCGCCCATGAGCGAATGCCGACAGGCGCGTCTTTTCAGGACGGTGCAGTGTTCGGCAACTGGAGTGTGACGGCCTTTCTCGGCAAGGGCGGGAGCGGCGAAGTGTATCGCGCGGTGCATGTTTCGCTCGGAACGTCAGCCGCCGTAAAGGTGCTTGTCCGCGACGAGCCGCGCGCGAGGGAGCGGTTCGAGCGCGAGGCGAAGCTTCTTTCGGAATTGAAGTCTGCGTCATTCCCGCAGTTCTTCGAATATGGCGAAGCGAACGGATCCTTCTATCTTGTGATGGAGCTCCTTGAGCCGGGCGATCTGCCGTCCGGAGACAGGGAAGTCGCGCGCTTCTTGCGTCAGGTTTGCGATGCCGTCGCCGAACTTCATGCCCGCGGGATCGTCCATCGCGACATAAAGCCTTCCAACATCCTCTGGCGCACTGGGACAACGGGCGTCCCGCCCGTTGCTGTCCCCGTTCTTGCCGACCTTGGCCTCGCCAAGGAAATCGGCACTTCTAACCACCAAACCACCAAACTACCAAACCGCCAAACTTCCCTCGGCGTCGGCACGCCCGGCTACGGAGCCCCTGAGCAGATGGAGCGCGGCGAGGCGTCCGTAGCATCCGACATCCACGCTCTCGGCGTATTGGCCGACCGCTGCTTCGACGGCAAGCCGCCAAAGACATGGCGGCGCATCATCGAACGCGCGACGTCATCCATCCCGGATCGGCGCTATCAGTCCGTCGACGCCTTCATCCGCGCGATTCGGTGGCGGAACTTCCTGCGGACTGCTGGTTTCGGCGCCTTCGCAGCTCTGCTTCTCGGAGCAATCGCCGCCAGCGTAGCCGCATGGCTTGCGATGGGCGGCGGAGAATGGATCAAGTGGCGCATGTTGTGTGCACGCGGCGAGATCGTGAGCGCGGAGGAGAAGTCCGAGCCGTATGAAAGTCCGGTCTACGGCAAGTGCCGCCGCATATTTCATGTTGCCAACGTCGTGGAAGGAACGATCATCGATCTTCGGAAGAGGACATTGTCGTTCAAGGATCCGATAGAGCTTGCTCCGGGCGAATACCGGATTATCGGACCTGGTCGGCTCGATGTTGCGCTGTCGGGGCCGTCCAACGCCGTGGTGCGCTTGAAGAACTGCGTTTTGAACAACATGACGACGGTTCGGCATCCGAAAAACAGGATAAGCTACGTCATGGAAGGCGGGGCGTACTTGAATTTCGCGAATCTCGACGAAAGCTCGCAAATGCGCAAGTCGGTCAGTTTGTCCGAAGCGTGCCAGGGCGGAAATGACTACGCAGTCGAGTTCCGGGGTCCGCTCGCGTTCAAGGAACTGAACCGGAATCGGCAGGAAGAGCGCGACCGTACATTGCGCGAAGAGACTGATCGCGTGAACCGCGATGGACTGAAAGCCTTTCCCCGCGTTTTTTAGTGTTCTTTCATTTTCCGCATAAGATTTCTGCGCGGACCTTGAAGTATGAAATAGAGGCAGGGTATACCCTTTCCACGAAAGAAGGCGTACAGTCGCGATTGCCGTTAATGTATTTTGCAGATTCTCGCCCATAAACGGTGGGCTTTTTGCTATAATACGCAATAGACAATTTAAGACTTTGCGTTCGACGCATCGTTTTGGCTCAGGTGAAACCTGGAAAATTTTACTGCGAGAGCCGGCGAAGCGGAGAATGCGTCCCTATGGGCGCATCTTCTTTCGTGGTTTCTCGCAGGGCATTCCAGGGCCTCACCGAAGCCGCGGCGGAGGAATGCGCCCTCTTTCTTTTGCCGCAATTGGAACAAGGGCAAGAGGAAAGAATGGCAAAAGGAACGTCAGAAAAGCTGGCTCAGGAAGGCCTGCGCAGAAACCGCGATCTGTTCGCGGTAGGGGCGCAACACAGCAAGACAGAGAAATGAAAGAGAGGTAACGAAAATGAAAAAACTAATTGCAACGATTGTTCTGTCTTTGGGAGCAATCGCCTTTGCCACGCCAACTGTCACGGATGTTACCGCGAAGCAGCGGTATCCGTGGAACGGGCTGGTGGATATCACCTGCAAGGTGACGGGGATTGACGGAACGGGCCAATGTGAGTTCTCCATGGCTGCTGTCATGCCAGATACGGGCGAAGCTCGCGATGTTTCGCAATTCTGGGTTGTGAAGAACGGCGTGAATTCGACTGACAAGAAAGTGCAAGCCAACGGCATATACAAGTTGCTCTGGGATGCAAAAGCAGAACTTGGGCAGGTGGCATACGACAATATGGTCATGCGTGTCAATGTTGTCGGATTTCACGATAATCACGATGCGGTCCAGCTCTGGGAAGGTGGACCGTACTGGGCGACAACGAATATCGGCGCAGAGAACCCCGAAGAATACGGCTACTATTTCTGGTGGGGCGATACGGTGGGGTACAAGCGCGAGAACGATAAATGGGTAGCTATCGACTGGTCGTCGTCGAACATCTCTTTCGATTCGGGCAATACCCCAACCTACGGCAAGGATGTTGCCACGCTGCAAAGCGAAGGATGGATCACGGCAGATGGCGTCCTTGCGTCGGCTCATGATGCGGCGCATGTCCATTGGGGCGGCGACTGGCGCATGCCGACGGATGCGGAGTTTTCAGATCTCATCAACAATTGCACCACAACATGGACAACCCGGAATGGCGTCTATGGGCGGCTCGTAACAGGCAAGGGCGCGTATGCGGACAGGAGCATCTTCCTTCCGGCTGCCGGCTACGGCAGCGGCTACGACTCGGGCCTCGGCCGCCCCGGCTCGTGCGGCGGCTGTTGGTCCTCTACGCCGCGTTCGGACACTTCCTACCACGCGTGCAACCTCCACTTCCATTCGGGCAGTTTCTACCGGACCATGGACTTCCGGGACGCCTGGCAGTCTGTCCGTCCAGTTCGAGGATTTGCCGAATCGTAGTGGATAAAATTTTGATGACTGGAGGTACACAATGAAGATGATAAAGTCAATTATTACGATAACAACGGCACTTGCCGCGACGATCGGGCATGCGGGCGATTCCGCGCCGTTTCGGATCGATACGATGGAGGGAGTCCGTATTGCGAGAGCAGAAGAGGTAATCACCTATTCGACGGAATGGGATAATGCCGGGAAAGTAGTTGTTGCCGTAGATGGCATGACGTTGAAAGAGGCCGTTGCTCCCGCGTCAGGCGATGTGATTTGGAACGCCAGGAATGCGAGTGCGGGGAACCACACACTTACGCATACCACGTATAAGAACGGTGTCGCCGACAAGGTCGAATCCGTGACATTTAATTGGACTGAGAATCCTGAGACACCTCCTGACGAGACGGCCATGGAGTGGTCCGACGGCACTACGACATGGCACTACGAGTATATCGACAGGAACAATTCAGACTTTGGAATCGTGATAACAGGTATTGAACTCTCCAATGTCACGTCTGTGCAGATTCCATCGGAAATCGGGTCGCGCATTGTCACGAAGATCGGCACAGGCGATCCTCTCAGTGGCGGCGCGAATCTCACGGGCGTGACAATTCCTTCTTCCGTAACGATGATCGGAGACAACGCTTTTAGTGGCTGCGCGAATCTCAGAAGTGCGACGATTGCAGCGTCGCATATCGGCTCTGGGGCGTTTGCTGCTTGTGAAAACCTGTCCAACCTGACCATTTCGGAAGGCGTAACGGGAATCGGGATGTATGCATTTGAAGGTTGCTACAGCCTTACAAGCGTAACGCTTCCTTCAACAGTCCGCTATGTGGATGATAGCGCGTTTGAATATTGCGACGGTCTGGCCAGCGTGAAAATAAAGGCGACGGACGCGAGGATACACAAAAACGCTTTTCTCGATTGCGGAAATGCCTTTCTCGACTACAAGACAATCCCCGGTCTCGTGCTCATCGACGGCTGGGTCATGGGTTTCGACGAGTACTCAGACAGATGGTACAATGCCGATACGATAGACATCAACTTCACCGGTGCACGCGGCATAGCGAGCTATGCGTTTAGCGGTTGTGGCATAACAAGCGTGAAAATCCCTTCAAGTGTAAAGTGTGTAGGCGAGTGCGCATTTGAATACTGCGGCATGGAGAGAGTAGAGCTTCAGGCCAGCCTGACGGCAATCCACAGAGGTGCTTTCCGGAATAACAGTTTCACGTCATTTGCAATACCGGGCAGTGTGCAATTAATCGGGCAGGAGGCGTTTGCAGAGTGCGGCAATCTGAAGCGCATTGAGATTCCCGGTTCTGTTGTGTCGATCGGTCCCGATGCGTTTGCAGGCTGTACCTCGCTCGGAGACCTGAGACTCTCTGCGGGACTCAGACAAATACAATCCGGTGCGTTCTGGGATTGTCCGCTCACGACACTTTCGTTCCCAGACACCGTGGTCTCTATTGAGTACGCGTTCAATAACATTGAGCTTCGGTCTCTAGTCATTCAGGACAGTGTGAGATATTGCAATCAAACGTTTATAGCCGAAACGGCCACATTGCCCGCAGGTGTGGATTGCGTTGACCATGAGGCCATAAGGTCCTTGACGATTACGCCCGGGACTGGGAAAGTAAGCTACTTGTTCAATTCATGTCCCAACCTTGAGCGCGTGACAATACAGAAAGGCGTGACATTCATAGACCATGCGTTCTGCGAATGCGAAAACCTGAAGACGGTTTCGATTGCCGATGGCGTATCGCACATGACCGCCTCATTTGACGGATGCAGCGCGAACGCATACGACACGACGACGATTCCCGGCGTCAAATTGCTGGGCGGCTGGGCGATGGGGTACACCGGCAATCTGCCTGCCAATCTAAATCTCAAAGGCTGCAGGGGCATATACTATGGTGCGTTTGACGGGGCTGGACTGACCGGCGTCACTATTCCAAATACCGTCAAGTATATTGGCGATTATGCCTTTGTCGGTAGCAGTCTCCAAAGCATAAAGATTCCCGACAGCGTAGAGGAGATAGGCTACGGCGCCTTTGGCGACGACTACGGGCTGGCCATTTTCGACAAGACAACAATCAAGGGCGCAGTGATGGTCGACGGCTGGATTATGGATTGCGATCCTGATGCCTACGGCAGCGATGGCGGTACATTGGATTTGACTGGTGCGCGTGGAATCGTAAACAATGCTTCTCTGCATCGTCTGTGCCCTGTAAGCGTTTATATCCCATCAACAGTTTCGCGAATTCCGGAATCGGCGTTTGACTATTGTGACAGTCTGCAGCAAATCGTATTGGCTGAAGGCGTGAAAAGCATCGGAGCGAGGGCGTTTGCTGGTACAGGGATAAGTTATGTCGTGGATGACAGCGTTATTTTGTGCTGTGGCATGGGCAACAGTGCAATTGTGCTTCCATCCAGCCTGACCGAAATCGGCGATGAAGCTTTCAGCGAATGTGAATATCTTTCGTCGGTTGACATTGCAAAGTCGAATGTGAAGACCATTGGTCAAGGCGCATTTTCCTCTCCGTTGCAACGCATGACGCTCCCGTCAAAGTTGGAGACACTCGGCAAACTAGGATGGTCCGGCGGCGGGCTGAAAGTTCCAGCTTCAGTCTCGTTTGTCGAAATGGGGGCTTTGGAGGGCTTCGACTTGCTGGAATTTGAGGGTAACGCACCTGTTATCTGTGAGATCGGGTACGGCTTGCCCACTGCCATGGTACCAAAGGATTCGACCGGTTGGGGCGTGGCGATTCCAAGTTCAACGCTGATATACGCGGGAGGCGGGGCTGGACCAGCGGACACGCTGCCAGCAGCAAAACCCAAGCCGGCCATCTACTGTGACAGTTCGTACACGGTGGTTCCGGGACAGTCCTGCAGCATTCCGATCACCGTGCTGTCGACCATCAAGAAGACGACCGTCACGGTGAAAGGTCTCCCTTCCGGGCTCAAGTATTCGGGCGGGAAGATAACCGGCAAGGCGAAGAAGCCAGGGACGTCCAAGGTGACGATAACCGCGAAGAATACGAAAGGTTCTGCAACGAAGAAGATAACGATCAAAGTGAAGAATCCCGGTTTTGCGGTCGCTGTGGCGCCACGGAAAGTGAACGGCTCGGCAGTGGACAGCGATACGATCGAGACAAGCGGGCAGACGGTGACGGTGCGCGTGGGCTTCAGCCAGTCGTTCGCGCTGTCCGTGGTTCCCGGCGTGTCTGGGGTGTCCGGCTCGACAGCAACAGTGAAGGTGACAGGCCTGCCGAGCGGCCTCGCCTACAAGAACGGCGCGATCAGCGGCGTGCCGCGTAAGGCGGGCACGAAGACGGTTACTGTGAAGTGCTCTAACAAGTGGGGGTGGTCGAAAACGTTCACGATTAAGATCAAGGTTGTTTCCTTGCCGTCGGAAGTCGTTGGGACTTTCAACGGATACACGGTTTCGACAATCTGCAATGACAACCGTCTGGATTACAATTCCCAGATGGTCAAGGTGACGGTAACAAGTAACGGAAAGTTGTCCGCAAAGATCGGGTCGGTCACGTGGACGGCCTCTTCGTGGTCTGCGGTGGAGGAAGGCGGTTGTTACTACTCGGCTGTCTACACGGCAGTCCTGAAGCGATTCCCTGACAATGGGTCGCGACTTAATGTGCGCGTCAATCTGGGAGAGAAGTGGAACAGTTTCCAGATGCTTGGGTCGATCATGACCAATGGCGTAGAGGGGAGGAACATCGTCGCCCAGCGCAATCCTTTCGGAAAGAACGCGAAAAAGAAGTACATCAATGCTGAAGCGGGGGGAATTGCAACTAAGTTGTCAAAGTATGGGAACATGCCGACAGCAGTCTCTGTGGTGGGGTCGGGTGTCTATGAGCTCATTGGGCCAGTGTGCACTATCATCAATTCGTACCCGGTGACGTTTAAGGTGAGTAGTTCGGGCGTGGTGACAATCTCAGGAAAGGTCGGTGGACAGAAATTGTCGGGAACAACGGTGTTGCGCGTTTCAGAATCTTCATGGATGGTATCCCCGTTCAGGATAGCAACCTCGGACGAAGAGGTTGATTATGATGATGACGATGAACCAATCTATGATGAATCGAAGAACGAGAAATGCCTTCAGGCTGATTTTTGTCTGGGTACGCCTTCTAAACCCATTCGTGTGCATGTGGAATTCAATCCTATGGATAAAGGTTGTCGCCATGGATGGGTAACAATTGGGAAACATACATGGGACGAGTATTTCCAGTACGATGATGAGGATGAGGATGAGGATGGCTGGGACGATGAGTAAGTGTATTCCGTGGATTTCGTGGGTTGCAACGCAACAGGCAAGCCGTGGGACGCGCCGCTACCAAGCAAGGCGACGGCCAGCCTTGGACTCTACCCATCACGGTCAAGGGCGGCACGTGAATTCAAGGACCTAAGTGTATAGGATCGAGTGTATAGGATGTGGTTCATTACAGCGTCTCCAGCGATTGGGGGTCGAGGAGGAATGCTTTAAGGCCCATGAAGGTTATTCCGTTTCTGTCCATCCATGGCCTTTCGTATGGGTCGCCGGTAATAACAATCTTGCGGAAGGAATCTCGGACATGGCGTAGAGAATAGGTCTCTTGCTCTCGCTTTCCGGGATCGGGGATGGAAAACGCCGATTGCACGTATATGCGCTCGGATGCCTTGTTGATCACAAAGTCGATTTCGCTTGTTACTTGGGTTCGAGCCCCGTTGACTACAGGGTTTGTGGTGACCATTCCCACATCGACCGAACATGAGATGGGACGACTCGATCTGCCTGAAGAAGTCTGGCATTGGAGCCGGTAACGTAGGTGCTGACATTGTTGCGTTTGAGAAGTCCATTGAGGACATGGTAGAATGTGATGTAGGCGTTCTTGCGGTCTTTGGGGCGGAATCGCGAAAGATCTGTACCTTCGGGCAGTATTGGTTCCGCATGCTGGATTTCGTCAATGAGGACATAGCATGGTGAACTGTCAGATGGAAGTCGCGCCCGTATTTCCTTGCCGAGAGTGATGGCATCACGGCAGAAAAGAAAGTCGTCGGATTCGAGATCTATTTCAACGATATGGTCGGGGGCAACGCCGCTGTCAAGCAGATGTTGCTTGAAAATGGTGAAAAGGAGAAAGCTTTTTCCGCAACGGCGCATCCCAACGAGAATCTTTATCAAGTGGTGGCTTTTTGCTTGAATAAGACGATTGAGCAGCAGTTCGCGTTGAATTATCATTGTTGCGCTTTCCGTTTTATCTACATGTTGACTGATTTGAAAGGCGAGTTCACCTACGATTACTGGATGTGGGCGAATCGGCGAGAGCGGCGTTTCCGCGAATGGGCTCCGTTCAACAGGGCGGGGCATTTGCCGACGATTCTCAGGTGGTATGGGGTCCGTATCCCGAAGGACGAGGCGTGTCCGATATGCGGGACTGGCGGCATTCGAGAATCCGATTCGTGGGCTTCATGCAAAGTTTGATATAATACTGACATCGGAACCAAAAGAAGGAGGGACACAATGAAGAAGAACCTTGGAGTAAAGAACTGGATGTTCCCGATGCCGGTATTGATGATTGGCACATACGGCGCGGATGGCAAGCCGGACGCGGGGAAGATGAAGCCCATCTGCTTTGACACCTGCCAGCACGTCTACCGTCTCATGGGTGCGTCCGTCGCACCTGCATTCTCCTGCGGCAAGGAACTGATGTGATTCGCGCCCAGGATTCGTCGATCGTCTCATACATGGTGGATACCTTGCCGACAACAAGACGACGGTCGCCTGCGAGAAGTCGTTCCGCAGGCTTCCGCTCACCGAGGTCCTGCCGTGACTGAAGAATACGCAAGTTGGCAAGAATAAGTAGATAGCAATGACAACATACAAAACCACTGGAAGCAGAGTGCGCATGAAGACTGCATCGTTCGGAATCGCCGTGCTCGTTCTGGCGCTGGCTGCGGGGTGCTGCAGCACCGCTGCGCGGGACGCTCGCGGCGAATTTGTCGCGCTCGCCGAGGCGGTGCCGGACGCAATCCTCGAGCCGCGTTACTATTCGACCTATAACTTCGTCGGCGAACGCATCGACGGATACGAAGAGCCGTGCGCGCTTCTGACGAAAGAGGCGGCGCGTGCGCTCAAGGCGGCGAGCGACGACTGCGTCAGGCGCGGCTACCGGCTGAAGATATACGACGCGTACCGTCCGCAGCGCGCCGTTGCGCATTTCGTCCGCTGGGCGGCCGATGTCGGCGACACGCGGATGAAGCCGTATTTCTACCGCGACCTCGACAAGTCCGTGCTGTTCGAGCGCGGCTACATCGCGGAGAAGTCGGGGCACAGCCGCGGCAGCACGGTGGACCTTACGCTCTTCGATATGAAGACCGGCAAGGAAGTCGACATGGGCGGCACGTTTGACTGGTTCGGCCTCGAATCGCATCCCGACTACAAAGGCGTAACGAAGGAGCAGTACGCCAACCGCATGCTTCTCCGCGAGATCATGCTTGCCCACGGCTTCAAGCCGCTCGCGGAAGAATGGTGGCACTTCACGCTCAAGAACGAGCCCTATCCCGACACTTACTTCGACTTCCCGGTACGCGAGTGAACATATTTGTGGTCTTTGCGCCCTTTGCGGCTAAACAAAAACAATCAAAAAGACGGACTCGAAGGGCATCCGGCGCCGCAACGGCACCTCGTGCCCAGACCAGCTCCCCCGCGCGCTGGGGGCGGAATAAATGGTATAATACTGACATCGGAAACAAAAGAAGAATGAACACAATGGAACTCAACGGATCGAAGGAAGATTTGCTGTCCATTTGACGGGGATAATTGAAATGTTTCCACTGCTGAAATACACGGCCGAGGAGGTCGATGAATACTACGCGAAGGTGACGCCGGAGATGGTGAGGGCCTCGCTTGCGAAGGACCGCCACGACTGGTTCGATTTGCTGAACCTCGTCTCTCCGGCGGCGTATCCGTTCATGGACGAGATGCGCCGCAAGGCCCGCCTCGCGCGGATCAAGTACTACGGCAAGACGGTGAGCGTCTACGCTCCGCTCTACATCGGCAACACGTGCGTCAACCACTGCCGGTACTGCGACTTTAGGCGCGAGCACACGGGTACCGTGAGGCGCAACCTGACGCTGGACGAGATACGCCTCGAGGCGGAGGCGATACGTGCGAGCGGAATCGACAATCTTCTCATCGTTGCGGGAGAGGACCCGAAGGTCAATTCCGTCGAGCACTTCTGCGACGTCGCGCGCCTCCTGAAGCCGATGTTCTCGAACCTCTCCCTTGAAGTCGCGCCGCAGAGCGAGGAAGGCTACCGCGCGATGTTCGAGGCGGGCTTCGAGTCGCTCACGTGCTTTCAGGAGACGTACGACCAGGAGCAGTACAAGTACTTCCATCCGGCGGGGCCGAAGTCCGACTACGAATGGCGTCTTTGGACGCAGCTTCGCGCAGGTCGTGCGGGCTTTCGCATCCTCGGATGTGCGTTTCTTCTTGGGCTTACGCCGTGGCGCAGGGAGGCGGCGAGTCTCGCTGCGCACGCGCTCTACTTGATGAAGGAGTGCTACGAGTCGAAAGTGCAGTTCGCGTTCCCGCGCTTCTGCCGCGTCGAGGGCGGTTTCGTTCCGCCGTGCGAAGTAGACGAGTGCGACGTCGATCTCATGATGCTCGCGTTCCGCATCGTCTTCCCGCAGTGCTGCATGACGGTCTCGACAAGGGAGGCGCCGAAGTTCCGCGACTACATCGTGCAGGTAGCGGCGGACAACATGAGCGCGGGCTCGCGCGTGACGCCTGGCGGATACGCCGTCCTCGAAAAGGAGCACGCAGCCGACGTCGCGCAGTTCACGCTCACCGACAGGCGCGCGCCGAAGGAAGTCTACGACGCGATCAAGGCAAATGGCCAGGAAGTCGTGTTCAAGAACTGGGACAATAGGATTTAGGGGTCAGGGGCCAGTAGTCAGGAGTCAGGGGTCAGGGGTCAGTAGTCAGGGGTCAGGAGTCAGGGGTCAGGAGTCAGTAGTTAGGAGTCAGGGGTCAGTAGTTAGGAGTCAGTAAAAATTTTTAATAATAAGGAGAAAATCGATATGACACAACTTGAGGCGGCGAGGAAGGGGATTGTGACGGACGCGATGAAGGTCGTCGCGAAGGACGAAGGGCTTGACGCGGAGAAGGTGCGCGCCGCGGTCGCGACGGGCGAGGCGGTGATTCCGCTAAACATCCACCACAAGAACGCCGTCCCTGTCGGCGTGGGGCGCATGTTCACGACGAAGATCAACGCGAACCTCGGTCGCAGCGTGACGCATTCGGGGAAGGGCGATGAGCTTGAAAAGCTGAAAGTCGCTCTCGACGCCGGCGCAGATTTCGTGATGGATCTTTCCGTCGCGTCGTCGGAGGACGAGATCGCGGGCATCCGCCAGGGAATGCTCGACGCCTCTCCGAAGCCGCTTGGCACCGTGCCGATCTACGAGACGATCTCGCTCCTCGGCGACATTCCGAAGATGGATCCAAAGTTTCTCATCGGCGTCATTCGCCGCCAGGCCGAGCAG
>CACZAK010000185.1 GCA_902779075.1 uncultured bacterium
GCCGTATTTTTGCGAAAGGATGTCGAGCGTGACATCGTCGCAATAGTTGTCCACGAGGACGATGTTCTTCTTCGCCTTGCGGACCAGCTTCCTCGCAAATGAATATGCGTCGTAATGCTTGCCGTCGAAAAACACCTTCTGCGGCGGGAAATCGCCCCCGTCCATCGCCTTGAAAATCGTGTCAAACCGTTCCTCGTTGCGCTGCTGGTCGGTTATTTGCCTTCGCTCGACAGTTTCAACCCTTGCAATAATAGGAGCGATGGATGCGAGTGCTTTGCGCATGGCAACGAATGCAGTTGTTATACGAATGCTCGCCTGAATGGCCACGTCGCTTTTCAGCACGCTTGCCAGCATGATTATTCCATGTTCCGTGAAGGCGGACATGGGAACTGAAGAGTGCTTCATCGTTCGGAACCGGTCGCAATTTGCGACCAGTTCGCTCATTTCGTCAACCGAAAGAGCGAAGCGAAATGTTGGAGGAAACCTATCAATATTGCGTTTCACCTGCTCATTCAAGCGCTTTGTCGTGACACCATAGATGTCCGCCAAATCTCTGTCAAACATCACCTGCACACCGCGAATCGTCATAATGCGCGACCTTATGGAATCGTCATCCAGTGGCGCCATGACGGCATGTATGGTCTCTTGCTGTTGCATTTTCGTGCTTCCGTTGCATACGACGTTGGAAACGTGTGGTTGTATTTCCGCAGTGGCGTCGTTCAGCTGTTCGCTAAAATTCTATTTGGTTAAGGTTTAGTTGACGTCTTATGGTCTCCTTGATGGTTTCAAGATTTGCAAGAGTTTGTAAACTACAAAAAGTTCTTGAACGGGTTGTCGATTGAATAGATCAGGACGTTGGTGTCGAGAAATGTCATCGAACATCCTCTGCGTAGGCATCCGCCCGATTGAACACATACGGCACGTCACGCCGTGCGCTGGTTTCCGTCACAAGAGCGTCGAATTCGGATATGGCCTTTGCGGTCTCGCGCCGACGTGTTAGTTCGGCGGCAAGACTATCCAAAAAAAGTTTCTCAAGACTCGTGCCGTCAAGCCTCGCATAACCCTGCGCCTCCTGCGCCATGGCAGGAGGGAGATCGATCATTATGCTCATTTTCAATCTCTACTTTCTTTCATCGTTGGCCAATCCCCGCAAGACATCTATCTCGCGGATTTTTGCGTATTATGCCAAAACCCGCCGACTCGATGCGGCGTTGTTCAGCAGTTCGCTAAATTGTCTTTTTTATGGTTTTAAATCGATTCCTTGTTTCTCCTTTGGTTCGAGGAACGGGGATAGTATAGCATTTTTAGGGGGGAGAGGGTAGGGGGTAGTGGTTTGTGTGCGGGTGGACGCGTCTCCGTTCATATTACAAGTAAACGGCACTATTTGATAACGACATTCTCGCTGTAGTCGATTACGAAAGGCTCTTTGCCGCGCGCGGGGAAGGCGTCGTTGTATATCACCTCGTTGCTGCGCCAGACGAGGTTCGACACGGAGCAAGCGCGCAGAAGCGGAATCCGCGGCGTCTCGAAACGGTTGCGCTCGATGACGATGTTGCGGTGGTAGCGCTCCTTCTGCGACTTGATGTCCTTAAGGTTCGGTCTGATCTGGATGATGCCCTCGCCGTGCAGGAACGCGCAGTTGCGGAAGACGTTGTTCCGGATCGTCACGTCGCGGCACGCGCCACTTTCGTACCATCCGCTCGCATCGCCCTCGAGCTGGATCACCTGCGACGCCCCCCGGTCGAAAAGGTTCCCCTCGATGACCGTCTTACCCGGCGTCGTGAGCAGTACCGCCCGCGCGCATATCATGCGCGCGATGTTGTTGCGGAACACGACCGACGGCTGCCAGTCGGCGTTCTCCACCGCGTCGCCACGTCCATAACACGACGGGACCGGATCCGCCAGGCGAATCGTGACATGCCGGGGATCGGTGATCCTCGCTTCCTTTACGACGGTCTCCACGCCGTTCTCCAGCGTCGCCGCCTTGATGAAGCGCAGGCGTTCGCCGGGCAGAAACACCTCAAAGCCAGTCGACTGCTTGTGCATGTAGCGGCAGACGAGCGTATCGGGCTTCGGCACGCTCTCGATCATGAGGCTCGTGGAATGGATATTGATGGCGTCGTCAACCGTCGCCTCGAAGAAGCAGTTCTCCATGAGGACGTTTCCCTTGCAGTTCGAGAAGTGCGTGGCGTCCGCCTGGAGCGCGGTCGCGTAGCCCGCCCCCTCGCGGGCGAACGCGCCGGCCGTGCGGTCGGACGCCTTGCCGCTCCCGCGGATCGTCACGTTCTCGCATCGCTGCGCGACGAGCCCCATGCCATCGCCTCCGTGCCAGGTGCAGTCCTCCATGAGCGTGTCGTGCGCGCGACAGAACGAAATGCCCGGACTCGGTCGGTAGGGGCTGCGTATGAGCGCAATGTCGCCCAGTCGCAGCGGACGCGTCATTCGCCACTTCCTCCTGCCCATCTCGACGCGGATCGTTCCGTCGCCGAGATCCGCCGCACTCCCCATGCTATTGATTCCCATGATGGGATCCAGCGTCTCGCCGGCAAACGCCTCAATGAGCGGAACGTGGCTCCTCCATCCTTCGCCGACGGCGATCAACCGTCCCTTCTCGACGGCCAGAGGAAAGCGCACCGGATCCTGCTTCAGGACAGCGCCCTTCCCGTCGAATGACACCACCTTCGCCTCCGAGAACGGCGGACGCGCCCACTCGAACGCGATTCCCTTCAGCGTCACGCGCCGCGTGTCCATGAGCGTCATTCCGATTCCGTTCCCGTGGAAAACGAACACCGCGCCGTCGCCACGCATCGTCATGTCCGAAACGTTCCGTATCGGCAGGAACACGCTGTGCGGCTGCGGGTTGTCGTGGTTCGAGATGTAGTAGTACAGCTTCGTCGGCGAGCGGAAATGGTACTCGCCTTTCGCAAAGCGCACCGTCGTGCCGCTCTTCACCGCCGCCAGAATCTCCGCCGTGCGGTCCTCGTCGCCGCGTGGCTCAAACGCCAGGTCGGTCGCCCCGGGACCGCCATCACGCACGAAACACACGTTGTCGATCACCACGCACTTGTCGCACGCCTCTGGCTCCGTACCAACAGGCTGCGGCAGGAGAAACTGAAGCGAATAGACGCCCGCTTCAACGATATCCACCACCTCGTTGTATCGCGTGTAGGTCGCCTTCGTGACTGGCGAGAAGGCACTCTCGTAGAGTGCTTTGCCCGTGGCTCCGGCACCGTGGAGAACGCGCACGCGGCAGGACGCGCGAACCCAGTATTTGTCGTCGCGATGTCCCCTTCCCGCATAGTCGAACGACAGACGGTACTTTCCCGGCTCATCCACCTTGAAGGACTGCAAAGCATACGAATCGGTGGAGTCGAGCCAGACCTTGTCGCGATTGTTGAAACTCTGGACGACAAGCGCCTTTCCGCCCAACGCACCGTCCACCCACGAATTACCACCCGCCACGCAGACGGACACCCTTCCCTGTTTGTTCGCCTTCCCCTTCGTAACGTTTCGCGTCCATGGTGAAAACTCGCCCGATTCGAACGTGCCGTTGACGATCAGGTTCGTCCCGGAGAGACACGACGACCTCTTCGGCTCCGACCTCGACGGCTCCGCTTGAACAGGTGCAAACGCCAGCGCCACGCAGCACGCGGCCACCACCGCATTGAGAAACATGTTTTTCATCTTCGCTATCCTTTCCCAATTCTTAGGGCGGATATTCTAACAAACGCAGCCCCCCGTGGCAACGGGGTGCATCTACATAATTCCCGCAGTATCTACCGTTGGATGGAAACAAATGTTTAAAAACAACTTACCTTTGGCGCGCGGGCTAACTCGCCCGCGCCCATTTGCCGATCCTCAAACTATCACGATTCTGAATGTTCAAGGTGCGTCCGCAGGACAATGTTGTTCTTGAAAGTTGTCATGGTTGTTTTCAAATACGTATGGGTGAAAAACTTAGATGCGCCCGTGGCAACGAGACTTTCTTTTCGGCAAATGAAAATGTGGTATAATTACCCGCACCGACATGACAGAGGAAATATCAGAACAGCAAATCACGGCGGCGCTGAAGCGCCACTTCGGCTATGACGCCTTCCGAGACGGGCAGTACCAGCCCATCGAAGAGGTCGTCAACGGACGCGACGCCGTCGTCGTCATGCCGACCGGCTCCGGCAAGTCCCTCTGCTACCAGCTCGCCGCCCTTCTCCTCCCGGGCACGACGCTCGTCGTCTCGCCGCTCATCGCCTTGATGAAGGATCAGGTCTCCGCCCTCGAAAAGCGCCAGATCCCCGCCACCTTCCTCAATTCGTCCGTACCTCCCGACGAAATGGACTTCCGTCTCGCGGCGATGGCGAACGGCGACTACAAGCTCGTGTACATCGCCCCCGAACGGTTCAGGAACGCGGCCTTTCTCCAGACGGTCGCCCGCACGGAACTAGCCCTTCTCACAATCGACGAGGCGCACTGCATCAGCCAATGGGGACACGACTTCCGCCCCGACTACCTCAACATCCGGGACGCGCTCGACGGTTTCCCCGACATTCCCATCCTCGCCGTCACGGCCACCGCCACCCCCGATGTCCGCGCCGACATCATCCGCCAGCTGCGCCTCGGCGAAGCCCCGCGCGAGAAGCCCTACGTGCAGGTACAGGGATT
The DNA here is from genome assembly GCA_902779075.1 of uncultured bacterium. The sequence continues at coordinate 4,657 of CACZAK010000185.1, forward strand.
CAGCCGCGACAACCTCTACCTTTCCGTCCACGAGACGCGAAGCCATGACGCGAAATACCGCCACGTCACGGATCTCATCCGCAAACACCGCACCGGCATCGTCTACGTCGCCACGCGCAAACACGCCGAGAGCGTGTTCGCCCGCCTTTCCGACGAAGGCCGCCGGCTCGGCGAATCGACGATCCTTCTCTACCACGGAGGCCTCTCCGACGCCGAGCGCACGCGCGTCTACAACGCCTTCGTGGACGCCAAGTACCCGGTTGTCGTCGCCACCAATGCGTTCGGCATGGGCGTTGACCGCGCCGACATCCGCTTCGTAGCCCATTGGGACATCCCCGGTTCGATTGAAGCCTACTACCAGGAGGTCGGACGCGCCGGACGCGACGGGCTCCCTTCCTTCTGCGAGCTGCTGTTCTCCTACGCGGACGTGCGCACGCAGCGGTTTTTCATCGACGGCGCCAATCCATCCTGGGACATCGCCAGCGGCGTGCTCGCGGCAGTCCGCCGGTCCGCCAAGGGACGGCCAGTCGCCATCGACGCCGACTCGCTGGCCGATCAGCTCGGCACGAACGGCATCGCCATCGAGACCGCGCTCAACGTGCTCGCGCAGCATAAGGCCGTCACAATCCTCCCTCGAACGCGATTCCGCGATCCGCCGCTCGTGTCGCCGAACCCAGACGCGGATGACAGTGCGCTCCGCAAGGTGTTTGAGGCCCGCCGCGAGAAGGAACGGCGCGACCGCCAGCGTCTCCAGGACATGATCAACTTCTGCGACACGCCCGGCTGTCGCCACAAATACATCCTCTCCTATTTCGGCGAGCAGGCACGCGCAGACGTCTGCGGCGGTTGCGACAGGTGCGGCCTGCGCACGGCACCCGAACCGCTCACGGATGCCCAGTGGATCATCGTCCAGAAGGTCCTCTCCTGCGTCGGGCGGATGAAGGGAGAACATGCCGTCAGCCATGGCGTCAACGTTCTGACCGGCATCAAGAGCGCATACGTCGGGCAACACGGACTCGACGCCCTCTCGACTTGGGACATACTCCACGGATTCAAGCCCGATCTCCTGATCATATTGATTGAGACGCTGATCCGTTCAGGCTGCATCCGTCCTGTCGCCGACGGCGACGACCGCGTGGCGCTCACGGCCAAGGGACTTCGCGTCGCACGACGCGAGGAACCAGACTTCACGATCCGCTGGCCGACAGAGGCAGTCAAGGCGCGTCCGGTTCATACCGCAAGCAGGGCACCCGCCTCGCGTTCCTACGACGATTTTGGCGGTCACCTGTCCCCGGCTGCGCGCATCCGCGCCAACGCCCTCCGGCGCTGGCGCAAAGAAGAGGCGGACGACCTGGGCATCGCCGCGTTCCGAATCATGAGCAACAAGACGCTCTTCCGCATCGCCGAGGAGAACCCGCGAACACTCTCCTACCTCAGCCACATCGTCTACAACCAGACGCTCAACACCTACGGGGAGGACATCCTCGACGTCCTCTCCTCGTTGTCCGACAGAAAATAGGGCAGGCGAGAAAGCGGCGTCTTGACCTCGATGCGGCAGGGACCGTCGAAGACGGCGCCGTCGTCCGCACGCCAGCAGCCCGGGGGAAGCAGCACATCAAAGTACGAGCGTTGCGACGGACGGGAAGTGGTCGCTCGGATAGAGCTTCGTGCCGGGGCGCGTGTCGGAGACCGTGCGGTAGTCCAGCACCGTCGTGCCCGGCGAGACGTAGATATAGTCGATGCGCTTCATGTCGGACTTGTCGCCCGGAATGCTCCGTTGGTCGATCGGCTTCTTGAGCGCCTCCACGATTGAAAGCTCCTTCTCGTACCAGTGCCAGAAGTTGAACGTCCGCCACGAACCCTGCGGCGGCGTCTTGGAAAGGTAGATGGCGTCGGTGAGCAGCTTCGACACGGACTTCGCCGGCTTCTCGTACTCCAGGCAGTTGTGGTCGCCGACAAGCACGACAGGCGCGCCCCGACCAAAGTCCTTCATGCGCTCGATGATGAGCAACATCCCCTTCTCGCGCGCCTCCTCGCTCTTGTGGTCCGTGTGGGTGTTGGCGAAGGAAAACGTCTTGCCAGTGGCCTTGTCCTTCAGGACGGCATACGTGCAAATCCGCGGGAACGCCGCGTTCCACGACTTCGAACCCGGCACGTCCGGCGTCTCGGAGAGCCAGAACGTGCCGTTCGTCACGGCCTCGAAACGGCCGCGGCGAAACGCCACGGGCGACGCCTCGCCGTTCACGCGGTCCGCGTTCCGTCCCTCGCCGGTGAACGCATAGTCCGGGAACCGCCGCTCCAGCCATTTGCGCTGGTCCGGTAGCACTTCCTGGAATCCGACCACGTCGGGGTTCTCGCGCTCGACCATGCGCGCAAAATCGTCGCGCCGCGCCTTCCAGTTGTTGTCCGGGGACTTCTTGTCGCCCGCCGAATAGCGGACGTTGTACGTCATCACGCGCACCTGCGGCGCCTTCGCCGCCGGGCGCACTTCGGCCGCGCCCAAGGCGACGCCGGACAGCACAGATACTACAGCAGAACAAGCGATTCGATTCATTTCGAAACCTCCTTTTTAATGCTAAAGAGACGGGTGTCGGGCGAGGCGAACTTTACGCTGAAAGAATCAGCGTCGCGTGCGATGGTTTCGCCTGAAAGAAAATCTACAACCTTGGCGGCCTTTGTGCGCAGACGAACCGTCTTCTCGCCTCCATCCTTCGTATGGACGGCGAGGAAACCTTCCTTCGCAAATACGGTCGCGGGCTTGTCAAGATAGAGATGCACGCCCGCGTCGGAGGCGATCTTCGTGAGTGATTCCGGCGTGAAGAGCTTGTAGTCGTAGGCATAGACGCTGCGCCAGCCGTCCATCTGCGTGGTATTGATACCCGGCGTTTTGAATGGCACGCCCGCCCACTGCTTCACACGTCCGGCGTCAAGCGTCTTGCCGTCCGTCACGCCTGGCGCGTAGCACCAGAGAACCGTGCGCTCGCTTGCACACACCTTCTCGCGCAGGAACTTCGCCCGCTCAGGCGTGATGAGAAGCGTCGAGTTGAGACAGACGAGCTTGTAGCGGTTCATGTCCAACACGGGCAGGTCGTCGAAGGAGTAGATGTCGTAGGGGGCGGCGATGCGGGCGAGCTTGTTGCGGAGGTGCTGACCGAACGCGCGTTCAAGCGGACACTTCTCGTTCACGTGGTAAAGCGATTCGGAGTCGCACACGATGAGGATCTCGGCGACGGACGGTGCGGGCTTGAGGGCGTCCTGTACCTTCTTGAGCGCGGCGATGCGTTCGCGTACCTTCGGGTTGCGATAGAACTGTCCCCACATGTCGAACCACCAGTAGTTGGCGTTGTGCGCCATCGCGAACGCCGCTTCTCGCGTGTTGCCGGCAAGGTCGTCCTCCAGCGTCTTCCAGAGGCCGCGTCCCCACTGGGTCTGGTCGTGCGGACCGAAGTCGATCTCATGCAGGAAGCGCTTGCCGTAGCGGAGGGCCGTGCCGTACACGAGCTGGCTCCCGGCGCCGCCGCCGATCGCGCGGTCGGAGTAGTTGCCGGGCGCGATGAAGAAGTCGATGTCCGGCGAGGCGTAGACGCGCGTGTAGTCGAGGTGCGCGAAGGAGGTCTGGTTGGGGCAGCTCGTCAGGTAGTATCCGAAGAACACGCCGATCTCCTTCTCCTTGGGAATCGCCTTGCGTGCGGCGTTCGCGAAGAAGAGGATCGCGTTCGCGGTAATCGAGTTGTGGAACTTCCAGTAGGCGATCTTCTCCGGCTCCTTGGCGGGGTCGTACACAAGGTTCTCGAACGCTGCGCGGGAAAGCGACTGCGGCGTGGGGGGCGTTTCGCCAAGAGAGAGTTTTCGCGCCTTGCACCAGCCCTTCCACCCCTTTGTCTTCGCATAGCTGGAGCGTCCACGGTCGTATTCATACCACTCGCTCGTGCCACCGCCTGAGAGGATGTAGCAGCCGATCCGGTCGCCCCACCGCTTCTCCGCGTAGGCGATGAAGTCGAGCATCCACTCCTTCGTGCGGTTGCGCCATTCGGGCATCACGCCGGCGTGGGTGATGTCG
>CACZAK010000186.1 GCA_902779075.1 uncultured bacterium
GTCGCGACACTTCAAGACAACTTGCGACGTGTAGCCGATGTCGCTCTGCGTCTCTGCGCCTCTGCGTTAAAAATCATCCCGCTATGGGATGGTAGTGAAAAATTCTCCAAGCCTCCCAAACTCCAAAACTCCCAGCAGCGAAAGCAAATAAGAGAAGCCATAAGGAAGTTACAGGCAAGAACATGTAGAACGTGTAGATCATGCTACCGCATTGTGAACAGTTTGCGGCAATAAACATCCCTTTTGCCAAAATTGGCCGCTCCGAACCGTAATATTACGGTGCGGAACAGGTGGATGAGGCGGCGGCACTGACTGGGAACGCACCCCTGCTAGGGCATCCGCTTCGCGGACTCGCTACGCTCGGGGGATATTCCATCTTGGCGGCGGAATGGTGGGGCGCGCCGTTCGTCACGGTCGCCCGCACATTTACGATGCCCTTCTCCAGATCGGCTGCGGTCTCGAGACGCTTGATTGCGGGCCAGTCGGAAAGGAGCAGCTTCACCGAGTCAGTGATGCCGGGATAGTAGTTGAAGCGTTCGTTGTCCTTGCCCGTATGCGCCATCGGCGCGCCCTTCGAGTTCTGCGTCCAGGCGTTCCCGAGGCGGACGACGATTTCGTTCTCCGCGCCCGCTTTGAGGAACGGACGGATGTCCGTCTCGCTCGGAACAAAGTTGTAGGGGAAGAATCCGGCCTTCTTCCCGTTCACGAATACCGTCGTGCCGAAGGACGCCATGCCGATGCGGAGCGTCGCGCGCGGAGGAATCGCGTCCGGCGCCTTCCACGTGGTGCGGCACCAGAGAGCCTCCTTCTTTCCGCACGGTGCGGACGGCTTCATGAGCGGCCAGTGTCCGGGGACGGGAATCGTGCGCGTAAACGCGGCGGGCATCGCGTCGCCCTGCGCATCCTGTGCGACTTCCGCCTGCCACGTCCCGTCAAGCGACACGACCTCCGCCCGCGCCGTCGCCGCGCAGATGGCAAGCGCGACAAGCGCAGCCATGGTAAAGACATGAGGTCGATGGGCCACTGTTGCAATCACCATCCTAAAATCCTTTCTTGTTTTGCCAGACGTGTAGAACGAGCTTCCCACGTCGTTCAATTTATGCAAATGCGGTGGATTCGCACCGCCGTGCCGGTGGTTCCTTTCTGGCGCTTGGCGGGCACGACGCGCAGGCGCACGGTATGCGTACCGCCGGCGAGATCATCGGCCAGCATGTGTACGTACGGGTAGTGTAGCGAACCATACGTGGCCCGAAGGATATCCTTCTTGAACGGCCCGCCGTCGACGGAAAATTCGATGTCTCCCGCGTCAGGCCCCGCCGTCAGGAAAAGCCCCACCGCCGTTCCCCTGAACGAGAACTCAAGCTCCGCCCCGGCGCGTTCGCTCCAGATCGCAGGTCCTTGCGTATAGTATGCGCGCTTGTTGCCGGGAATCGACTTCCAGTCCGGACGCGACACGTTCCATCCCTCGCCGAGCTTGACATCCTTCGACGGAAGGAAGCGTCCGTTGAAGTACGACTTCGCATCAAGCGGCGGCGGCAACGGCCTCGCCCTCGCGGTCGCAAGCGGATCAAACACGCGCACGACGGCATCCATGACCACCTTCGCGCCAAGGTCGCAACCGGCCGGCGAGGGGTGGCAGTCGCGGTATTCCTTCCAGCCCATTCCGCCGGACTTCGCGGACGCCGCGAGCGCCGACCCGACGTCCGCGAGCGCCGCGCCGTAGTGCTTCGCCACCTTCGCGTGCGCGGCGTAGTGCAGCGGCGTCGCGCCGTTCATGAGCGCGCGAAATTGTCCGCGGTTGACCATCAGCGCCACCACGACGGCACACGATGGGTTGCGCGTCAGCACGTGCCGGACCGACCCCTCCATGCCGCGAACACTGTGCTCGGACGTGAAGTGTCCGTCCTGGTCGTCGTTGACCGCCGCCTCGACAATGAACAGATCGGGCGTCCCCTTCGCAAGCACATCCTCCTCCAGCCGAAACGCGCCGGCATCGGAGCAGGTGGACGACAGCCCTGCCGCAATCTCCAAGAAATCCACCTGCGGGTACTTCTCGCGAAGCGCCTTCATCACGCGCGGCCGGAATCCGTTCATCTCGGTAATCGACCCGCCGAGAAACGCGACCGTCTTCCGAACTGCCCCTGGCCTTTCGACAACAGCTGCGGTGACGTTCGCCGTGCCCTTCTTCGGTTCAAAATACGTTCCGGGGCCCTCAGGTGCGGCGAGTAGCATTCCTCCGAACACAACTGCCACAGCTACCATTGTTTTTTTCATGTTCATTGTCGGTTTTCCTTTCCAAAGAAGGGTTAATGCAAGGTCCGAACGGCGTTAGTCTTGAGCAGCGTCTCGTATTCAAGACGGCCACGGGAGCGGGGGACGAATCCCGCCTCGTCCGGCTCCGGCGTCTGCGCGGCAAACGCCGCGCCGGCGCAAAACAGCCCCCGCAGTTCCTTCCACAGCGGATCGTCGCGCCCGGAGAAGGAGAACTTGCCGTTGGCGGGAAGCCCCCTTCCGCCAGCGGATTTCGGGAGGTGCGCGACGAGCGCAGGACTCGCATCAGGTCGCGTGAGGTCCACCCACTCCCAGCGCCTGTCACCGTACTTGCTGACTTGGTCCGGCTTGAACGCGCCATGACACGACGCGCACGAACGCGCGAAGGTGCGCGCATACGCAACCGCCCACGGGGCGAGGTTGGTGGAGTCCGGCTCGCCCCAGCGGTCGCGCTTGCCGCGCGCGTTGAGGTGGGCGCAGTCGGTGGTGGAATAGTACGGCACCATCGCGTCGATCCACTCGTACACGCGCCGGCGCTCCTCCGGCGTCACGTCGGAACCGCAGTGGGCGCGCTCTAGGTACTCCGGCAGACGGCTCGCGCATGATCCGGTCTGGCGCGGCTGCAGGACATCGGCGAAACCGTAGTTGAGGAGGATTGAGTGGATCAGCGGCTTGCGTTTTCCTACGCCGGGCGCGCCACCGTACGAAAGGTAACTCGTGCGGTCGCTCTGCGCGCGTTCGTTCAGGCCGTCGTAGCTCCGACAGAAGAAGCGCGTACGCCCGTCCTCCAGCGAGAGCCCGCCCGCAGGGTCTGCACCGCCGTGGCAGCGCACGCAGTGTCCGTTCCAAATGGGCTGGATGTCGCGCATGTAGTCGATGATCCCGGCACGGAGTCTGTCCGGCGGCGCAAGCGGCGTGGGCGGACGGCGCGAGGCCCGTCCCGTGAACGAACCGCTTGCCGTCATGCGGCTTTCGTGGCAACCGGCGCAGCTGCGGCTCTCGCCGGGCATCACGTTGAGGGCGCTCGTCATGCGGAGTAGTTCGCGCCCCTTGTCGTCCACCAGCTGGAGATAAATCTCCTTCATCGCCGGCACCTCGAAGTACGCGCTGCCGTCCGCCTCCACGGGCGCATACCCCCACACGCGCTTGGCGTAGTAGGTTCCCACGCCCATCAGCGGACTCTGGTCGTAGGCGCGCAGTCCGCCCAGGTCCACGGTGTTCGGCATCTGTTCCATGATGCGCACGGCCTTCACGTCCGAACGCGCCACGCCTTCGGCGTAACCGCGCGTCACGTCCGTCACGTACAGGAAGCCCACCTTCACCTCCTCAGCGGTGTGCTGTCCCGGCGGCGCAGCGGGGATTTTCACGCTCTTGACCTTCTCGGGGCTGAACGAGGCGATCATCTTCGGCACCGGCCGCGCGACGAACGGCGTCGCGCAGAACGCGCTCGTCGTCTTCGGGTCGTACACCATGACCCGGTTCCCCTTCTCGTCGATGAGCGAGAGGCGGTAACGGCGCGTCCCGCCGCCCCCGTACGAACAGAGATAGCGTCCGCCACCGAGCGGGTACGGGCAGCAGTAGGACCAAAGGTGGTCGAAGTCCATGATGGACGGGAACTCCGGCGTGAGCCAGCGCACGTCTGCGCCGCGCTTGCCCTCAGGACCGTTCTTAGCCGACACCACGCCGATGGCGCCGTAGGGCGAACCGTGGTGCGGCGCGAACGTGCAGACGACGGACGCCGGATCGTCCGGCAGTTCGCGCGCCTGGATGAGCGTGGGCGGGTCGTCGAGCAGGTTGCCGAAAAACAGTTCCAGATGGCGTCCGTCGGGGTACTGAGTCCAAAGCGACTGGCGCGACATGATGTTCCAGTCCACGTACTCCCAGCGCGAGTAGAGCAGCCGTCCGTCGCGACGCACGGTCACGCAGAAGTCGGCGAGCGTGTTGGACGAGATCATCTTCACGCCCGACCCGTCCGCCTCCATCACGTGTACGCGCGTCGAGGGACCTTCCGCGCAGACAAGGTGCGTGAGCGGTTCGCGCGAAGAGATGAACGCGAGGCGTCCGTCTGGCAACGGCGCGGGAGACGTGTTGTGCGAGAAGCCGCTCATCAGCGCCACGAGTCCCGTGCCGTCTGCTTTTATCCGATAGATGTGCCAGCACGGCGACTTGTGTCGGCGCATGGAGAACCAGATCGTCTTCGCGTCGTACGAGAGGGCCAGGTCGAGGATGTAGGAGTCGTCCTCGGCGAAAAGGACGCGCGGCGGCTTTTCGGGATGCGCCGGATCGAACACCTTGATCGCCGCACCCCACACGTAGCCGTCCGGCCACGAGGAGAATCCGATCTTCGACGGCCCGGAAAACGTCCGCACCGGCGCGCCTTCCACAAAAAGGATCGGCGGCAGCTTGCGCGCCTCGGCAGCAAGCTCCGTCGATTCGTGGGAGTAGTCGGGCTCCGCGCCCTTCTGCGGCTTGTCCAGAATGAATCCGGCGAGCGCGACCTCCCCGGCGCCGTCGTTGACGAGTTCCAGCACATGCGGCCCATCGGGAAGGTTCTTCGCAACGGGAATCACCGCCGCCTGCGAATGCTCGGGTCGCGCGGTGGCGTCGGCCTTGGACCCGGCGAGGCTGATTGGCGCGAGCGGACGCCCGTCCAGCCGCACGGCGAAGCGTCCGAGTCGCGCGAGCGAATTGGTGTGCGTTACGTTTTTCCATGTGACGCGTGCACCCGTGCGCGTGGAGACGGCCACTGAAGTTCCTTCGAACCTCAGCGTCACGGATTCGCCGGCCGTGCCCGACATCCAGTGACAACGGGTTCCTTTCCCCTCTCGCTGGAGCTCCGGGTACCAGTCACCCTTCATCTCCACCTGCGAATGGCAAGGAGAGACAAACACGCCACCCCTTCGGCCAGCCGCCAGCGAACTAGCCGCCAGCGCGAAAACCGCAAGGAACGTGAAACTAGCTATGACATGCTTTCCCATACGTCAATTATAATTTCGAGATCCATAATTTGCGTTCTAAATCACCGTTCATCGCGCATATCCCTTCCGTACCAGCACCGCCTTCTCGACCAGTTCGCCGATGACGTCGCGCTTGAACGGCGTGGCGGCGATGTTGTAGCCGTCGACCTTCGAGGGCCAGAGGGCGAAGCCGTCGCAGTGGCGCGCCGTGATGGTGATGTACTTCGCACCGGCCACCAACACGGAACACGCAATCAATGCTTTAGATTTCATCATTGTCCTTTATCTTAAATGCCGGGATCCGGTTACACCTTCAGGAAGGTGCCCTTTTTGTAGAGGAACAGCAAAATGAGCCATTCAAGGACGACTTCTCCGAGACAATAAACCATCGCCGCCCAGTGGTTGTTGCCAAGCGAGGCTACGCCGGAGAAGAAGTATTTCGATATGGCACCGAAGCCGACGAACTTCATCAGCATGTAGATGGCTATGGAGTTCATGCCGATCACACGGAAGAAGAACGTCCAGCGCCGCCAGCGCTTCACGTCGATGATCCAGTAGAACAGCGCCAGCGCGGTGAACGAATAGGCGCTCACGGCCAGCGCGAACGTTGCCGTCCACAGCTTCTTGTTTACGGGACACCACGGGCTCCACGCCAAGGAGGCGGTCAGCGCGGCAAACCCCGCCCCGACGAGACACGCCGTCTTGCGCCCGCCCGAGACCTCCTGCCGCCGGAGAAGCGCCCCCGCTAGCGTGCCGAACACGGCGATCGCGACGCCCGTCAGCTTCGCAAGCAGTCCGTCCGCGTCAAACACGATCTCCGTCAAGCGTCCCGGCATGACCGTACGGTCGATCCACCCGGCGATGTTTCCAGCGAAGGAGAAGCCGTCCGTTCCGTAGGTGGCGTATGAAGCGACACGCTTGGCAATCGCAGGGTTCGTCGAGGCGAGGATCGATGCGGCATCTGGAGCCACGAAGAGCTTCAGCGCAAGGAAATGTACCACGAGCAGCGCCACCGCCACGGTCAGACGCGTCCATGCGCCGCGCACGAAAACGGACAGAAGCGCCGCAACGCCCCAACATACGCCCACGTGCGCGAGAACGGTGTCGTAGCGCAGGCCCTTCACGTCAAACGCCCAAAACGTCGCCCGCGCCGCAAGACCAAGGAACCACAGCATGAAGACGCGCAGGAGGATCTTGCGCACGATCTGCGCCGTCGTGCGCCCGTGCGCCTGCTGGCTGGCAAGCGAGAACGGCCACGCCGCGCCGGCGAGGAAGATGAACAGCGGAAAGATCGTGTCATGGTGCCGCAGACCGTGCCAGGCAACGTGCGACATCTGCGTGGCGAGCCAACAGTCCTTGCCGAAGCCCAGCAACTGGCACAGCGCCACCACGGCACCGGAAAAGCCCATTATAAACAACATGTCCGCGCCGCGCAGCGCGTCAAGCGACATCAGCCGCCCCGCCGTCTTCCCCTCTCCTTGCTTGGAATCGTCCGCCATCTTGTAGAGTATAGCGGAACGCCCCGAATGTCTCGGAGCGCCCGCCCCCTCGTCAAACCGTACGTGCGGATTTCCCGCATACGGCTTTCCATTGAGTGCATTTCCTGTTGTCATGGACTTCTTTTTGTTCATGCTGTTCAGTCTCCATTTCTTAGAAAAACGTGCGGATTATATCGTGATTTTGCCCTAATGTCAAACAGACGGTCTACTATTTCAACAAATTCAAAATAGTAGACTGAACAGGGACACTGGACGAGCGTCCGCCGTCGCGGCACAAACAGCGGTCGCCGCAAGCGCAACCACTGCAAATACATGAAAGCGATGAGCCGCCCAACTTTTCAGCTCGCAGACTCTGTCCATTTGAGATTTATTCAATTTTCGCATGGCGGACAGTTTAGCAAAAATTCCGTTACTCCACCACTCAGTATGGCCTAAGCTAGATTTTGCTTTTGTCCGTGCAGAACATGTAGAACGTGTAGTTGTGCGCGGACACTACCGCCGCGCCGTGTTACCGCACAAGGATAATGAAGCCGCGCATGACATAGAGGCCGTCGTCCTTCTTGATGAAACTGCACGACCGCTCACCAGGAGCAACCTTGAACTTGACAGTGTCGATGTCGGCGGGCTTTGCAGACCAGCTGATGATCGGTTCACGGCGAGTGACCTTGCGGCTACCAAGTTTGACGTACACCGTCTTGTTCGCCTCGAAATCAAGCGTCTTCGCGCTGTTCGAGGTGAACGCCGCGATTCGCGGCAGCGCGTTCGTCCGCGCAGAGAGGTCGATGGTTGATCCGTCCATCATCTTGCATCCGTGAAAGTAGTTGTGCAACGAAGGCTTGAACGTACCGTAAATCTCGAACACAGCCGAGCCTTCGTTGAAGTTGCTAGAATATTCAGCCTCGTAGTTCCGGGCTTTGACCTTGGCATACAACTTCACCGCCGCGTTTATGCGGAAGTCCGCGTTCGTCGCAATGATGTCGTTGTTGGATGTACCGCTTGCCGGAGACCGCCCTGTTACGAGCCAACCGCCGCGAGTCAGATCGAACAGGCCATTCTTGATTTCCGTGTTGAAGATATAGGATTCACTGCCGGGCGTCACGTCCACCGAAAGCGTGTACCCGCCAAGGTCGAGCGTCTGCGCGGCATAGCCACCTCGGATCAACCCCCAGGAATACGGCGCCTCTATGAAGGAGTTCGCGCCAAGGCGCATGTTGCCGGTCTGGGCAAGACTCACGTCGATGTTCGCTCGTGAATTCAGCATCTTGCCGCCGTTCAAGACGTGCAGATGCTCGAATGACGCTCCGCGTCCGTTGATGTCGATAATCCCGTCTGCGGACACAACGACATTCCCCGCCGCTACGCCCAGTATGCGGTTGCTGAGTTCGCTTCCGTATCTAAGCGTCCCCACCGCCACATACGTGCCGCCGGAATACGATTGACCAGTCCTCGAAACGACAAAAGTACCCGCACCGTCCTTCACCAACTTAAGCGTTCCAGTAAGAGCTAACGTTCTTGTTGCCTGCGCCCCCGAAGCCTCGTTCTCGAACGTCACGCCGTCCGGAATGTCGAAATGCAGTTCGCCGCCAGTCGCCGCCGTGTCGGTGAACGTGCCGAAACCCTTGACCGTCTCGTTGAGAGAGAGGTTGCATCCTCCGAGATTCACCGTCACGCCGTCGGGGATGGCAAGCGAATCAAGTCCGCGCCAGTCGGTAGTCGCAGGGAGCGTTGCGTTCCCCGCTTCAAAGCGGAGGTACTGCCACGGAATCGTCGTGCCGACGGGCGCGTTCAGCGCCGTGGAACCGGAGCACACGATCACGCGAGTGAGTTCACAGGGCAGAACATCAGGCAAGACTGTCCCGGAGCCGTTGCGGCACTCCCAGTTGGCGGCGGAATTGAGGCTCGTGCCGTCGCCCGCCCCTGTCCACGTCGCCGTCGCGGCGACGTTGTTGAGCTT
>CACZAK010000187.1 GCA_902779075.1 uncultured bacterium
GAAGCACGGAAGGAAGTCCTCCGTCTTCATCTTCATCCACGGTTCCGTTCCGTCTGGCGGCAGACACTTCATGTGATGTGAGAACTGTCCGGGACGGTAGATCGAGTCGATAATCGCGTACGGCGGCGTGTTCTTCCAGTCGTACGCGAGCGGCACGGCGCCGCGCGAGGCGATCATGACGGGCGAATCCCACATCGGGACCGTCAGGAGGAGGCGGTCCTTCTCGCGGCGGATGTCCTTCTCCGGAATCTCGAACACGCGGCCCGTGATCATCTCCACCCACACGGGACGCGAGAGACCTTCCGGCCGTACCCAGACCGTGGCCCTGTCGAAACCGAGTGCGTCCGACGGACGGCTGTCCGAGAACCAGAAGAACCGCACGGTGCTGCCGTAGCGGGTGAAGCGCGCCGCCGACATCCTGCGCTTGGACGTGTCGCGCGGGTCGAAGCGCTGCACCATCTCGAACCAGATGCCGTCAGCCGCCGACACGGGATGCGCCTCGTCCGTGAGGAAGCAGAACACGTTGCGGAGCGCATGGTAGGACGGACGCCGATAGACCGTCCGCCTGAGGCCGTTGCACCGCACGAGCCCGAAGCTCTGGAGCATCGTTCCGTAGTTGTTGTCGACGAGCGAGAAGTACCCTGAAGGAATCGCGTGCGCTGCGTCGTTCACGGCGCGGCGCACAGCCCACTTCGCCTGCGAGTATTCCGTCCATTCGATGTCCGGCATCGCGTGGGCGTACTCCAGCTGCGCCGGGCATCCCGCTTCGCCCTGCATCACGTCGAACGCGCCGCTGTAGCTCTTCACGAGCTTGCGCAGCGGCTCGGCGATCCGCTGGTAAACCACGTCGGGATTGCGACTGTAGGGATGATAGATGAAGCGCGAGCCGAGGTCGAGCGCGTTCTCCTTCTTCAGTTTTTCGAGAACGCACGTGTAGTCTTTCGGAAAGTTCACCGCCGTGCAGTAGATCTTCGCGTTCGGCAGGACGGCGCGGATCGCCCGCGCGGTGCGGTAGAAAAGCTCCGCATAGTCCGGGCCCTGCCCGAACGGCTCGTTCCACACCTCCCATTCATCGACGACGTCCTTGTAGCGCTCCACGCACGCCTCCACGTACCTGATCCACGCCGCGAACGCCTCTGGGTTGCGCGTCACCTCGCGCACATTCATGCCGAGGCGGAAGGCGCTTCCGTAGATCGGGTTGCCGTAGGAGAGGCAGATCCACGGCTTCACGCCGAGGGCCGCCATCTCGCGCACGGGCCGGTCGAGCCACGCGAAGTCGTAGACGCCCTTCTGCTTCTCCGTCTTCGCCCAGCCGGAGAAGAGCCGCCCGTGCTTTGCGCCGAGCTCCCGCAGGCGCGTCGAATGTCTCCAGCCTCTTCTCCGCACCCTGCGCGGCAATTGCGGCAAGCACGACGGCGACAACCGATACGCCGCTAGCCAATTTACGCATCATGATCTTTCTCCTTCTTTCCTTATACCCGCATTATGCCCCTGCCGTCCACCGTCAGCAAGGAAAACAGTGAAGTATTTCAAGTATCAAAACAATTCCATTTGTTCCCCTTCTTGCCACTCGTACTTCCGCAGTCCGTCGGCAACTTCAAGGGCAGCGCGCACCTGCACGGCGATTTTCTTTGCGAACGCCACTGGAACGGCGTTACCGACCTGCAGCTGCAGTTCGCGCTTGTTGTCGCCATAGAACACCCAGCTGTCTGGGAAAGTCTGGAGACGCGCATACTCACGCACGGTGAAAGAGCGCAGATGATCGGCCGAAATGCGCCAGAGCCTGGCCGTAGATTCCGGATTGCGGACGAACATCGCATCCTTGTCAGCCCTGTCTTTCTCTATGCGGGTGGCCTTGACGTGTCCCTGCGCCCAACCCCAGACCGTCGCGGTGTCAACCGCCGGAAACGGCTGGTCGAAACTTCTAACCGGATTGCCCTCTGATGCCGTCCTGCTCAGTCGCACAGGAACGGAGAACGTGCCCGCGCTGAACGCGCCGCCGTTTTCCGTATGTACAAAGCTGTCAAACCCCCATACGGGATCGTGATTGGGCAATCCCTTCCCGCCACCTTGTCCAAGGTCGAAAAGGAAGTCGCGGATCGTTGTCTCCTTCTCCGGCAACGGAAACCTAAAATGCCTGAGCGTATCGTCCTTGTAGGCGACGAAGATAAACCGGCGACGCGTTTGCGGAGCGCCGAAACGTGAAACGCGGAAAAACTCGTAGCGCGTCGTATATCCGATGGCAGCCATCTCCGATGCAATCTGTTCCGCAAACGGTTTTCGGGTGATCGGGTGGCGCATTGTGCGGAGATTGAGTACGTTCTCCATCACCACAACTCGCGGCTGAACGGCATCCGCTATTCTCACCACTTCCTTGTAGAGCGTATTGCGCTTGTCATCCTCCACGCGATTGCCGCCAAGCGAGAACCCTTGGCACGGAAATCCTGCCAGAAGCACGTCCACCTCACCCCTCAATCGCGGCGAATACTCCCGCACGTCGCAGTTCAACACTTTCCAGTCGGGGCGGTTGCGGCGCATCGTGTTGACAGCATAAGGCAGTATGTCGCTAGACTCGGTGTGGGCGAAACCGGCGCGCTCAAAGCCTATGTCCAGTCCACCCGCGCCGGAGAAGAGGCTCAAGAAGGAATACCGCGATTGCGAATCTTGCGGAATGTCGAACATCACAACCTTTCTATCGTTGGAATTGCCGCTACGCGTTCTTTGGGCTTCCTTACCTTGCAGGCATCAAAGATACCCTCAAGCGTCACGAGGTTGCCGTCGGACGGGGAATCGGCGGACAACTCGTCGTCCAAATAATAGTAGAACGAATGTCCGTACCGATCAGTGCGTATGATCTGTTCGGTGATTTTGCATTTCCTGTCTCGCAGTCTATCAAAATCGTTCTTCTTTGCAACCACTACGTGCCGTAGTGAAAACGCCTCGATTTTATCGTTCAACGGATTAGGATACGTGTACATTTTCCTATGGCGTATAGACCCCTCGCCATACGGCCCATGGTTGTATTCTGTATAGTTGGAATACTTCGACTCTTTATGAAGTTCAAAATCATAATTCAGAAAATCACCGTCCAGAAGTATGGACGAGACGATGCTCTTGCTGTCGTGAGATAGAAGCGCAAAGAAATAGAAGCACGGTATGACGATTGCCTCGTCACCCACTTTGACAAGCGTCGAGCCACAGGGCAGACAACTGTTGTAATCTAGCGTCATGCCACGCGGATCCCTGCCATTCGCCTGGCGTATCAGTTTCTTCACCTCAAGGCCGACAATCAACCCCGTCCTTCTGTCGCGAACAATCAAATCTGGCGTGGTAAGAGGCCCTGAGTGAACAACTTCAAACGTGTTCGGCAGACTCGACTTGATTTCATTCTGCATCCAGCAATCGAAGGGATCGTCTTGGACAGTTCCGACAATTCGCTTCGCCCTGAGACGAACAGGTATCTCGCGTTCCGTACATTTTGAAATCAGTCCGCGATATATCATCAAAACCATTTCTAGCGTGGTCATGTCATCATCTCCTCTTCGTCACTTCTCAATGCGTAAATCTGCTCGCCCAACCGCCATTCGTGACATCTGAAAGCCCTCCGCAGCCCGCGAACAGGTCAACAACCTTTTCGCGGCAATCGTCACGTGGCCTCAAAAGCCCTGCTACACGCTGTGAGAATGATGTCATGCCAATATTATACCACATTTCTCTGATTACGTGGGACTCTGCGGCCAGCGAACACAAGGCGCGACTCACTTCACGATAATCATCAGCCCTGGCGGAACAATGCGAATGGACTTTCTGTCTTGGGACATCACCATCTTCCATCTTCTCATACTAGCGGCAACAGGCATTCCAGAAAACACGCCGTCCGTCTCGGCGAAGACAAATGCAGTCGCAGGTTTCTCGGTGAGATTCACTGACGTATCTGCCTTGAAAGTCACCGTGCCGCCGCCCGATACGGAAATCTTGCCGCCAGGCGTGACGTTGAACACGCAGTTCGTAATGCCGAGATTGAATCCCGCCGTCTCAAGCGCAAGCCCGCCCGCCTTGAGTTCGACATTGGCAAGGTTCTTGAGAATGTCATCCACCTGGCGCGCACAGAGAATCCCGCCGTCGAACTGCGCAAGCACAGCAGTGCCTTGGTATTTCTTAACGTGGTTTGCAATGATCTTTCCGCCGTCGTGAAGCTTGAGAGTGCCCTTGCCCGTGGATTCGAATCCAAGATTCAAATTGCCGTTGATCGTCATTACGGCCGAGCCGCTGACGTCGAGCGTGCCAATGCCTTTGTTCCCGACAAGGAAACCCTGGTCTTTAGTGGCGAATGTTCCACCGGTCATGACGTATGAGCCCGATGCGCTGGTGCCATTATATCCTATGTATGGAATGTTGTTGCATTGCACATGGCCACCGGACTGGAAGAAATCGCCATTTCCGTTGGCTGCGACCTCAAGGTAGCGCGTTATCGTAAGCGTGCCGCCCTTTATGTGGAATTCTCCATAACCGGTGTTGCCCACGAGGAAGTCTCTTCCACATGTAAATTCACCGGAATTCATGGTGGCGACACCCTTCTTGTTTACGCCTACCTTTGAATCCTGCCCCACATGGATGGCTCCGCCATTCTGTTCCAGTGTTCCGGGTCCATTGTTGCCCACACGAAAATCATTTCGCGCATCGACCGTACCTGTACCGGACACGATCAGCGTTCCCGTTCCGGCCTTCGTGTTGTCATTTAGCGTGTCATAGCCACCTACGTTCAGCCAATTTGTCACGGAGAACACGCCGCCGCTCAATTCGTATGTGCCCGACGCGCCTGTATATGTGCCCATGTACGCCTTGCCGCTAACGGCATTCATACCGCCAGTCTGAATGTATTTGACCCCTGCGCTCCTTGAGCCAAGAATAAACTCGGCGGACGAAAAGGTTCCGCCCGACTGTCTTACTTCGCCATAATAGCCGCTCCCGCCGCTCTCACTCCCAACAAGCACTTGACCGGCGATTTTAAGCCATCCGTTCTCGGCTATGTCAATATAGCCTTCCGTCTTTGTCGAAGCTTGGTTCGGTCCAATGGACGCGACAGTCAACTTCGGAGCTTCAACAATGCCCTTCCCAGAAATCTTCAACAAGCCAGTCGCACCATTGATCCCCACGAACAAACTACCGGTCGTAGCCTTCAATGTACCGTTGGTGATTGTGTAGTGGCCCGTGTTGCCGGGACAACGGCCAATCCTGAGGGCATCGCTGCCCGTAACCGTCACGGTGCCGTTTGTCTGCAGCACAAAGCCGTCACCGTAGTTGCTGACCCAAAGCCCCGTGTACGTCGCATTGCCACCCGGAGCTATCGCCGGAGTCGCGGCGGTGTTGCCGTACACGACCGCAGTGTCGCTCGCGCCGGGAACCGTACCGCCCCAGTTGTCGCCATCGGACATGCTGGCCGTCTGACCACCGCCTGTCCATCTGATTTCGCCCGCACAGAGCGGAAACGCCACAAAGGAGAGCGCAGTAATGAAAATGAGCGCCATCTCTCTTTTGTAGAGTAGATCGGTTCCCTGCATGCCTTTCTGTTTCATGGTCATTAGCCTTTCGCCTGTTATGATCTGGTACGCCCTTGGCAGACTCTATGTTTTCTGCGCGTCGGTCGCCCTCCGCGCAGCCAACTTGATGCCTCATGGCTGCACTGCGCGTATTATACCAAAAAACCATCGTTTGTGCGGAAGGAAAAAAGCCCTCTACAAATCGGTTGCAAAGGGTCTGCCCTAACTGGGAACGCCGCCATCTTGGCGGCGAAACGGTGGGGGCGAGGCGTCCCGCCGAGCCGATGGTAGGGCCCGCTCGCCGAGCGGGCCGAGCGCACCCCACCTACGCCACGATTACTCGCTGATGGCGAGCGTCGGGAGCGTAATCTCTAGCGTCTCGCTCACGTAGTTGCGAATCACGCCGATGCGCAACACAACGCCGTTGTACTTGCCAGCGGGCGGCGTATCGCCAAGCGGCGTCAACTCCATGTGTGTGCCGGTCTCGTTGAAGGTCGGAGCGAGTGTGTAATCAGAGCCGTTAAGGGTCATCTGACCGCGGCCAACACCCCACTCACCCCGCCGCAGCGACCACCTGCAGGATGCGTTTCTTCGCCTTTTCGTCAGGGTACTCCGACACGGTCTCCTTCACGGCGCGGACGAGGTCGCCCACGTGGTACTTCACGTGTGGCAAAACTGGTCTGACCTGTTTTGCCACAACTCCGAGCCGCCCAGTGGTCAGCCCCTACCGGTTCGCATGGTAACATTATTGGTGAAAACTAAAAATAGAAGACAGGTTTGGATAATTCGCAATACGCACCCATCATAATAAACTTTGTGGCCTTTGTGTTCTTTGTGGCTAAAAACCTACGCCCCAACTGCCGAATTTAGGTTTGATTACCACATCTATAGGTGTCACTTCCCGACCGTGACCTTGAACTTGTGCGTACGGCTCTTGCCGGAGGCGAGCGGCAGCGACTTCTTCATCACGGGTTCGAGACAGTAGAACCGGTGCCACTCGTGCGGACGCAGCGACACGCAGAGCGGTGTGCGCTCCGTGCCGGGATTCCAGACGTACCACGTGTCATTACCCGACGCCTCGACGGTGATTGTACGCTTCCGCTTGAGATCGACGAGCCGATGCGGCTTCCCGTCCGCGGCAAACTCCTGCATCACCCACGGACGCGGCAGCTCTTTCCCGTCCACCGCCACGTTGCAGGCGTCGGTCACCGCGAAATAGGGATGGAAGCCGAGGGCGGATTCATACGCCGCATCACCGGTGTTCGTCTCCGTCACCGCGATTTCGAGCGTATCTACTCTGTCAACGGACACAACCGCCCGAAGCTTAAACTGGTGCGGCCAAATCTTCATCGTCTCCGGCGTCGAACACGTTTCAAGCTCGACGCCGCCCTTGCCGATTCTCTTCACAAGACGCCATTTCATGTATCGCACGAGCCCATGCTTCGGCTTCCCCTCGCGCCGTCCGACCCACGGCCAGCAAATCGGCACGCCGCCATGCACCTCTTCCCCCCAAAGTGCGAGATACGGCATGAAGAAGACCTCGCCGCCGCCCAACGCCGCCGGACGCCAACTCGTGACCGTCGCGCCGTCGTAGCGAACATCCATGCGCCCTTCCTCGCCATCGCACGTGACGCCGTCGCGCGTGGCGTCATGCACGTACCGCGTCAGGCCGTAGAACGGCTCGCCGAGCGGATCCTTGCGTCCGTCCTTCCACACCTTGCGGATGCGGTACTCGTGGCGCGAATGCGTGGGGAGCCCCAGGTCCTCGTAGCGGGCGATGCGGTAGGGGAGCCCGTTATGGACCTCGTTCGTGACGTTCGCGAGGAACTTGCCGTCACGCCAGAGTTCGTAGTGGTCGAAGTCGGACGACATCTCCGCCCCCCAGAGGATGTACATCTGCCCGTCCTTCTCGCCGTGTCCGGCGCGGGGCTTTTCGATGAGCCCCGTCCAGCCGGGCGGAGGTTCCTCGACCGACTCGCGCGAGAAGCGCGGGATGTTTTGTTCGCGCATCCATTTCGCATACGGATCAAGCCAGTCCTCGCACATCCGCGCAACATGCGCCCCGTGACCGCCGCATGGTAGGGCCCGCTCGCCGAGCGGGCCGCAACGATACGACGTGATCGCGAAGCGGAACGTGAAGTTCATCGAATCGCCGTCCGGCTGGTGCATCTGGAGCCAATCCGTGAAGAGGTAAGGATAGATCGCGGTCTTGCCCTTCGGCGGCTTGCCGGTGTAACACGTCTTGTCGGGATGGATCTCTCCGAACTCCGTGAGCGTCGAGTCACGCATCATCAGCGCCACGCCGAAATCATTGTTCTCCACCAGACACCAGTCACGCACAGCGCAGTAGGCGTCCGTCGTCATCGGGTGGCAGTCCTCGTACGGACGGATGACCGTGCCGTTGAGGTGTGCGCGGAACTCGCCCCCCGGCACGGCGAACGGAAACGCGAGGTAGCCGAAGCGGTAGTAGCGGCACGTGTTGAAGAGGTCGCGCGCGTGTTCGAAGCGGTCCTCAATGTCGATGCGCTTTTCGTTCTCGGCCAGGTACACGCGGCGCGTCACCTTCGCGCCGAGTGCCTTTTCGGGGTAGATCACGCCGTTCGTCACGGCCACGCGGTACCAGCGGTTCTCGGTGACGCCGTCGCGGCAGAGGCGAGCCGGAACCTCCGGATTTTCCGGATTATCCGGTTTTTCCGGACTTTCCGGATTTTCCGGAGCCTTCAGCCCAAGTTTTGCTACCGCTTTAGCCAATTCATTCGATGCCGTTGCAGCGGCGCGGTCGAGCCAGTCGCGGCGCTGCATCCACGTCTCGAAAACTCTCCGCCCCTTGTAGCCGCTCGTGCCGTAGCAATGCTCGTCGTAGAGGAGGAGGTACCACCACGCGCGGTCGACCGCCCCGCGGTCGATTGTGCCGGCGAACGTGCCAAGGCGCTCCGCCGTCTCGAGCTTCCGGTCGATGTTGAGCTTGTAGGCGAGAAGTTCCGGCGCACAGACGGCGTGCTGCAGCCAGCCGCTCGTCATCTCGCCCGTGAGCGTGGGGATATTGTCGCCGAACTTCTTCTCAAGGTACTCGAACGGCTCGTCGAGACGTCCCACCGTACGGAACTGCGGCCACAGCCACTTCTTGTTCCATTCCGCCGCGAAGTCGGCAAAGCCGGTGTTCGGCCATTCGTCGTCGCAATAGACGCCCGCGAGCCACACGTCGTAGGGGTATTTGCTCTCCAGTATTCTCAGGAACTCCGGCATGCGCGCCTCGGCCCCTGCGATGAACGACGGTCTGACCCCGCTCGTCAATCCCAGCCGCTCGTATCCGCGCCCGTAGTGCGTCGAGCACCAGACGAGCAGCGACTCCTTCCCGCCCGGCGCCTTCCAGCGGAAGACCATCGGGAGATCGAGTTCGTATGAAACCGCGATCCGGTTGCCGCCGCCCTGAAGGTCGGGGTTGTTGTAGTCGGGGTGGGACGTGAGCATTTTCTTCCGCATCTTCCAGATGGTCGAGCGGATGGGGTTCCACTGGTTGGGCGCGAAGAAGCAGTAGCGCACGCCCGCGCGGACGTACGGATCGATCAGCGAGCAGCTGAGGCCGGGGTTGTCGGACATGAAGAACGTGCGCGTGTGGATGCCCCACTTCTGCTCAAGAAGGCGCTTCGTGAGGGTGGAGCGGTCGATTTCAGTTCCAGAATAGAGGTGCGTGTGGTTGCCCGCGCACATCACGCCCACGTCCATGCGCCCACGCGCCATGTAGTTTGTGACGATGCGCCATGCGGCGTCCATGCCCTTGTCCTGGTGGTAGTTGTCCCAGAACCACACGTGCTCCATCGCGAAGCGGTATGCGGCCGGGTCGTCGTCGGAACGCGTGTCGGCGTCGATGAGCCGCGCCGCCTCGTCGATGCGCCGCACGCTTCCGTGGCGCTGGATGTACTGCGAGTTGTGGAGACCGACGTCGGTGTGCGACGACTTGAGCCCGTAGAGCTTCCACTCGCGTATCGGCGGGAGGTTGGCGGGCAGGCGGTTCGTGGGCACGAGTTCGTAGACCGTCTCGCCGGCGTTGTTCTTGCGTGAGATCATGCGTCGGCCGTCACGCGTGATCATCGGGTGGGCCGTGAAGGATTCGTCGCGCAGCGGACTGTACGGACCGGTCCAGGCGTTGCGCTTGATCTTCTTCTCGCCGATGCTGCGCGCGTCCAGCTCCGTCCACGTCTGGCCGTCGTCGCTGCCGAGAAGACGGAACGCCATCGGGTCGCGTTTGTCGCGCGGCTTCTCGCCGAGCCAGCGGTCGTTGGCGGTCGCCCAGTCGTAGGCGGTCACGGACTGCGGTTCGGCGTAGTCGATCTGCAGCCAGCATTTCGACATGTCCTTGCCGCTCGCGCCGTTGGCGGAATACCATTTCGTGTTGAGGTTGCCGTCCACCGCCTGCCTGATCGGCGACCGTTCGCTCGAGTCCATGCCCTCGCCGTGCGAGAAGCCGGAACGGAGCGGCGTCACGTCCTTGTCGCCGTTCAAGAGGCGGAACTCGGAAAGCTGCACGCCGATCCGCTCGCCCATGCAGTCGTCGATCTTGAACCGGTAGTGCCGGAACCGCCACGGCGCATTGTTCTCCGCCGCCCCGACCGCACACGCGGCAACCGCCGCAATGGCGCAAAGGAATGCCGATAACTTGTTTCCTGTTGTCATGTATTTCTTCCTTCCTTGGATGTTGAATGTCACATCAGGAAAAATGTCGCGGATACACCCTTCGCCCGCGCTATTCGGAGAGTTACCTCTCGGGCAATGCCCTCATGCGGGCGCGCATCAAGATTTTCTCCCACGGGTCGTCGCTGTTCCAGAAGAGCTCGGCCTCGCAGAACGGCGCGAGCCCGAACGGCGGGTTGTTGTAGGGCACGGCGTTGAACTCCTTCGGCGGACGCTTCGCGGCGCGCAGGCGACGTATCGACTCCCACGCGAACTTGCCGTTCTGGAACCAGTCATTGTCGAACGAGCACTGCATCGGCTGCATTATCGACTGGTGGTACTCACGCATCCTCCGCCCAGCACATCCGAGCATGAACGGCCCTGCCGGTTCGATCCAGTTCTTCCAGTCGAGGTATAGCTGCGCCTTCCAGACAAAGCCGACGGACGGCGTAAGCGCGAGTATCTTCTCGCAGAACTCGTTGTCCGGCCCGCCGGTCCGGCCATTTCCTTCCCAGAATGGGAAGCCGCCGCAGTTCTCCCACAGGATCTCGAGCGAGGGGTCGGTCTTCGCGATGAAGTCCGTCGCGCCAGGTTTCCGGATCGAGTTCGAGTGGAGGCCGAACACGATCTCCGTCTCCGGCGACTCAGCGTGGATGCGCTTCGCGGTCATGTTGACGAGCTCGACGACGGCCTCCGCGATGGAGCGTCCGGCGAGCTCCTGTCGGTCCGTCTCGGTGAAGCTCTGGAAGTAGATGCCGTCGCCGCCCATCGGCTTCCAGATGCGGTGCCATTCGTCGATGATGTTATCGGACAGCTTCCCGAGGTTGTGGATGTCCGCCTTGTCGCAGTGGAGCGACCATCCCCACGCGAAGCCCCAGAACACCTTGATGCCCCACGAGTGCGCCTCCTCCACCACGTCGCGCGCGTTGATGACGCGCTGGTTGTTCCAGATGATGATGCGGTTGAAGCGCGCGCGCGCCATTTCGCGGAACGTGGCGCGGTAGTCGTCCATCTCGTGCCCCCACGAGAACACGCTGCGCACGGGCGTCTGCGGCGTGCAGACGATGTTGCGCACGGGGATGCGCTTCTCCTTCTCCTTGTCGAACTTCGCGAGGTTGCGCTTGTTGGCGCGGAAGAACGTGCCGGGGTAGCGTCCGCGCGGCGGGGCGAGCGCGCCCTCCATCAGCGGCACCTGCACGTCGAGGAAATCGAACGAGGCCCAGAGGACCGCCTCCGGCGTGTCGCCCGCGAGGAGCACCACGTCATGCTCGCCGTCGTGCAGCGTGCGGATGAGGTAGCCGTCCTTCGGCACGAGCTTCTCGGCGTCCTTGCCGAGGTACTTGCGAAGCGTGGCGTTTTCCTGCACGCGCCCGACCACAATCATGTCGCGCTTGCCCTTCACCGGCTCGCCGCCGTCCTGTTCGATCGGCAGCACGAGCGGAATCGCCAAGTGCCGTTCGCGCAGCAGATGGAACCCGATGCGTTCGGTCAGCACCTCAAGGGCGCGTCTCTGCGGACCTTCGGCGGACGAATAGACGATCTTCCACGTCCCGCCCGGCGTCGGCGCCTCCGCCGCCACGGAAATCCCGCTCACAACAATCCCGACGGCGACCGCTGCGGCTTTTAATATCTTATTCATCTTAAATTCATTTTTTCGGTTTTTTAAACTTTCTCTGCGCTCTCTGCCTCTCTGCGCCTCTGCGTGAGAACCTTCAATCACTTAACGAAAATCACGAGACCGCGTAGCGGCGCATACGTGATGATGGCCGTCCGCGTCGTGCTGCCCGCCGTCAACACGACCGTGTAGTCGCCCTTACCGTTCGAGGGCACGAACGGCACTGCCCCCGTGCCCGTGAGGTTCTGCGTCGAGGCCGTACCACGCGGCGGCGTCACCGAAAGCGTGGATGCCGCCGTCGCGCTGCGCGCCCAGTTGTCGCCAGAGTACGCCGCGAAATACCCGTGCCGCTGCATGATCGTACGGTCGGGTCCGCCTTGCATCGAATCAAGGAACCACACGGCCTGGGGCGTAACGAACGTATCCTCCGCCGTGTCGCCGCCTTCGACGAGACGCAACAGGTTTCCACCGGCGGATTCCTTGCCGTAGTCAGGCGGCAACAGTGGCGACAGCCCTTCAACGCCGACGAGCTCATAGACGTAGCCGTTCCCCGCCGTTCCCGCAAGGTAGAGGTCGAACAGCTCAAGCACATCGACAATCTTCGCGGGCGAGGCGGACGTCCCCTCGCCAAGCGTGCCGAAGATCGAGTGACGAACCGTGAACGTCGCCGAACCCTGCGCGGAGTTCGCAAGCGTCCACACACCGCCCGCGTTGAAGTTCAACGCGACCGAGCCGTTGGCGGCGGCTGCGGAGACGAGCGTCGATGCCGCGCCGCCGGACAAAGTCGCCGTCACCGTCTCGCCCGCGAAGTACGTCGCCTCCATCAGTCCGGCAAGTTCTTCCTGCGTCTTGATAGCACGCGGCGAAGGCGTCGTGTCGATGCGGTACTCGTATGTGTCGGACTCCGCCGAAAGGACGGCCTCGCGCGCCGCAAGGGGGAGGGCCGTTCCTGCCGCGACCGTCGCAACAACAAAAAGACGATATGCATTCTTCATAGTATCACCTCACTCTTCTGTTGCATTCGGAACAATGTACGCAGCGCGGAAACTGTATCCAGGATTTCTGCTTGAAAAAGTTGGATTTGCCTGACTTCTCCGGTCGGAATTCATGTCTGTCGCGTTTTTATCAAATAGATTACCTCCGCGCACATACCAGTTGCCAGCCGTCCCCTCGCCAGGTGTAAAGACATCAGGCGGCTCGCCTTCGCCAACATACGTTCTGCACCACTGCCAGTCGTTGCCCACCATGTCGTAAAGTCCCCAGTTGTTGGGCTTCTTCGTGCCCGGCGGGTCGGCGTACTGCGAGCTGGTACTGCGCCCCGAGATGTTAAACACGGCGTATTGCGAGGCATAAGATGCGGTGTTCCCCCAGAAATAAGTGGTTGTCGTGCCGGCGCGGCAAGCAATCTCGTGCATCAGTTCTGTAGGAATATCGAAGTACATTCGCGTCTTAGCATTGAGCAATTCGAGTGGCATCCAACGTCTGGTGTCAATCGCGGCATCAGCACTGTCATACGACGCAATTGTCGCGGACGGATTCGTGATCCCACAGATCTGGTTGGGACACCATCTGCGCGATTTAAGGCTGTAATCCGACCACGCGGTGGCGTCCGTTCCGTCCGTCCGCTTGATTATATATCCGTACTGCGCCGTCGTCCAGCAGAATATTCCGATGTAGTAGTCCTTGTCGGTCGTCCAGCCCGCGAATGTCCCTGTCCCGCGCTTGGCCTGGTACGTGCCGGCTGGAATCTTGCGAAAAGCCATGTGCGTTGACTTGTAGCGATCGACGTTGTAGCGGGCGTTCGAGAGGTTCTGTCCGCTCAAGCCGCCGAACGAGTCGTTGTTTGCGAATAGCCCTTCGTACGAAACGGCACCGGTCACGAGATCGACGATCATGTAGTCGTTGCCCGCAGGCACCGAAATGGTGTAGAACTTGGCGGACATCTTGCAGTCGGACTGCTTCACGCCGACGGGCACACCCGTCCACGTGACAGTGTAGGTGCCTGGCAGCACGTTCACGTTTGGTGCGCCGTCGTAGGCGGTGTAGGTGGTACCATCAACAATCGTCGAGATGACAACGCGACAGACGTTGTCCACCGTCGGATCGTCACCGGCGATGGTGTAGGTGATATCGACATTGTTGTTCCACGGCCAGCGCTGGCGGACGTTGTCGATGGTGATTGTCGTGGCCGCGTCCGCAGCTGTTGCGAACAATGCCAGGACGGCCGCAAATCCAAAGTGTATCGCTTTCATCGTTTTTCTCCTTGCCTTGATTTCCATGTTACGCCTCATTCGCCCGAGTTGGGCACGATGTACGCGAGGCGGAAGGGATAGAGCTGAGGGGCGCTATTGAGGGTTCCAATAGAGGCCCCGCTTCTATTTGAAGACAACATCCCCGTAACAGTAGCCGTTGCGCCACCACCTCTTGCGCGCCATTGCGTGGCCCCTTCTGAAATATACGGTGTGAACACGTCCGTATGCGTCGCAGGGTCGTCGCCCGCGACATAGCTGTCAAGGCACCACTCCCAGTCAAGGCCCACCATATCATACACCCCCCAGGCATTGGGCTTCTTCGTGCCCGAGAATTCCCAGCCGTCCCAGCCGCCGTATGGACGATTTCCCGACCTGCCGTAAACGGCATATTGCGGAGCGAGGCTCGCGTCGCTCCCCCAGAAGTACGGCGTTTCGGTGCCGGCGCGCGTGGCAATCTCGTGCATCACCTCGGTCGGGATGTCGAAGTTCATGTGCGTCTTGCCGTTCACCCATTTTATGACGTGCCATTGGTCCACGACCGTTTCATGCGGCGGCGCATTCATCTGATCGGAACTGCCGCGGATGTCACGCACCAGTCCAAGGGCACGAGGCTTGAGATTGACTTGAACAGGGTCTCTGTTGACGCCAAGGTCAAAGACATACCAATACTGGTAGTTGGACCAGAGAAACACGCCGATGTAGAAATCTTTGTCCGTCGTCCACGTCTTTTCGGTGTTGATCTGGGCGCCCGTTCCGCAGTTCGCGTTGTCGCCCGTCTTGTACGTGCCCTTCGGCACCTTGCGCAGGACATAGTGCGTCGATTTGTACTTGTCCTGGTTGTAGCGGGCGTTGGAGAGTTCCTGTCCGCTGACTCCGTCAAGGACGTCTTCGCTCGTGAACAATCCCTCGTAGGTGACTGCGCCCGTGGCGAGGTCGATGATCATGTAGTCGTCGCCCGACCGGACGGGACGTGACGTCTGGATCGTCGCGAACATCTTGCAGTCTTCGCTCTTGACGCCGGGGGGCGGATCGTTCCACGTCACCGTGAACGTGCCCACCTTCGCCGCGCCGATGGGGTCGTCATACGCAACGTACGTCAGACCGTTCACCACGGCGATGATCCGCACCTTGCCCACCTTGCTGGCGAGATCGTCGCCGGTGACGGTGTAGGTGATATCGACCTTGTTGTTCCACGGCCAGCGCTGTTGCACGCTGTCGATGGCGACGCTTGCCGCATTCGCCTTCTGCAACGGCAGAAGTGCCGCAGCGGCGCAGACTAACGCCGCGAGTGTCTTTAGTTTGTCATTTTTCATCTTTGATTTATCCTTTTAGCTTAAAAACCTACGAGCAACTATCATCATTGTATCATATTCATTTTGACTAGGTCAAACACTAAATGTTGGGTAATTCGCAACATCTTCGAGCCGTTTACCCTAAGGCGTTGTCCAAAAATAACTTTTACACTTCGGCGAATCTGCCGTGGTGCAAGCCGTCCTCGGCGAGCCGCACACGATTCTCTGGTGAAGACCCACGCGCACCTTGACACGCTAGTTGACAAGGCACACGGCCTTTCGCCGTGATTCCGCGCCGTAATCTCACTAAAAGACGCAGTAATATAAGGCCAGCCCGAACCATGATATTACGGCATCGTTAAATCCGCCAAGGAAGAGCTTCCAATCACTTTCCATGATCCGTGACACCTAGATGTCAGGAACGTGACACCTAGGTGTCACGGGTTATGACACCTAGGTGTCAGAGGGTGTGACACCTAGATGTCAGAGGGTGTGACACCTAGGTGTCATCAATTGGTGCTCTAAAGGCCATAACAAGCAGCAAAGCAGTTCAAAGGCAATACATCTTGATTTCGCCGCTGGGAGTTTCGGAGCCTTCGAGGATGAGAGAAGTTGTAGCTCTCCTTAACTCCGAGACTCCCAATCTCCCAATAGCGAAAGCACAGGGCGCGTTTGGCCTTTCAACTGAGTGTGTCATTATGACACACTCACCTTTTGGGAAAAAGCCGGTTTGCAGCGGAATTTGCTTTGGTGCGCAGCGGAGCATGAAATGGTGCGCACCAAAGCATCAAATGGTGCGCACCAAAACCTTCGACGGTGCGCAGCATTGAAGTGTGCCAACTGTGTCAAAATGACACACTCATACCAGTGGCCTATACTTTTGCGTTATACCCCAAGGTGCATGGGACCAAACGGACATATCAATGCGCTTAGAAGGAAGGGGCGCATGATCTCCTTCGCGCACAACCTTATATATTATAGTCGCGCGCGCGCATCCTTTATATAGTCGGTCATGCAAAACCTTGCGGGCATGTCATAATGGCACGTTATTTAAAATAAATTAAATTATTTTTAAGTTAGGCATTGACAAGCCGAGGG
>CACZAK010000188.1 GCA_902779075.1 uncultured bacterium
GGCCGAACGCCCGGGAGAAAAATTGAAGGAGCTCATGAAATGAAAAAAGGACACTACGGACAATACGGCGGTCAGTACATCGCCGAAACGCTGATGACGTCGCTGCGCGAACTCGAGGCGGCGTACAACGAGGCCAAGGCCGACCCCGCCTTCCAGGCGGAGTTCCAGGAGATCCTCCGCGACTACGTGGGGCGCGAATCGCCCCTCACGTACGCGCGGCGTCTCTCGGAACACCTCGGCGGCGCGCGGATCGTGTTGAAGCGCGAGGACCTCAACCACACCGGTGCACACAAGGTGAACAACACGATCGGGCAGGCCCTGCTCGCGCGGCGCATGGGCAAGAAGCGTCTCATCGCCGAGACGGGCGCGGGCATGCACGGCGTCGCCACCGCGACCGTGGCCGCGCTCTTCGGGATGCCGTGCGAGGTGTACATGGGCGCGACCGACGTCGCGCGCCAGGCGCCGAACGTGGCGCGCATGCAGATGCTCGGTGCGACGGTCCATCCCATCGAGGAGGGCAGCGCCACGCTGAAGGACGCGATGAACGAGGCGATCCGCGACTGGATCACGAACTGTGACGACACGTTCTACGTGATCGGCACGGTGGCGGGCCCGCATCCGTATCCCACGATGGTGCGCGACTTCCAGAGCGTAATCGGCGTGGAGGCGCGTCGGCAGATGCTTGAGAAGTACGGCAAGCTCCCCGACCAGGCGATCGCCTGCGTGGGCGGCGGGTCGAACGCGATGGGACTCTTCGCCGGCTTCATCGACGACCCGGGCGTGAAGCTCGTGGGCCACGGGTCGAAGACCTACCTGCTCCAGACCGACAGCGGACAGATCCTTGACACGTATTCCGTTTCCGCCGGCCTCGACTACCCCGGTGTGGGGCCCGAGCACGCGTACCTCGCGGACACCGGCCGCGCCGAGTACGTACCGATCAACGACGACGAGGCGATCGCCGCCTTCGACGCGCTCTGTCGCTTCGAGGGCATCATCCCCGCGCTCGAGTCGAGCCACGCCCTCGCCGAGGCCATCAAGCGCGCGCCGACGCTCCCGAAGGAGGCGATCCTGCTCGTCAACCTCTCCGGTCGCGGCGACAAGGACATGGACAACGTCATGGAGTGGAAGAAGCGAAGATCCTAGAATCTCTAGGCATCCTAGAATTGCTAGAAATTCTAGAATTACTAGGATATCTAGAAAATCTAGATTTCCTAGAATCCCTAGAAAGCTTTTGCAATCGTCAACCTCTAGTAAAAGAAGGAATTTAAAATGAACCGAATCCAGAAATGCTTTGAGCGAACGCGGGCGGCGGGCCGCCCGGCGTTCATCGCCTACCTCACGATGGGCTACCCGACCCTCGCCGCGAGCGAGGAGGCCGCCGACACGCTGCTCGCGAACGGCGCGGACATCCTCGAGCTCGGCGTGCCGTTCTCGGATCCCGTCGCCGACGGTGCCGTGATCCGCACGGCCGCCTACGCCGCGCTTGAACAGGGCGTCACGCTCGCGGACATCCTCGCGCTCGCCGGGCGTCTCCGCGCGAAACACCCCGACGCGCCGCTCGTGGTATTCAGCTACTACAACGTGATCTACAGCTACGGACTCGAGAAGTTCGCCGCCGACGCGGAAGCGGCCGGCGTGGACGCCGTGCTTTCCGTGGACCTGCCGCTTGAGGAGCGCGACGAACTGCTCGACGTGTTGCGTCCGCACGGTCTCACCTTCGTGCCGCTCATCGCGCCCACGACGTCCATTGAGCGTACCATCGAGGCGGCGAAGGGGCTGGAGGATAGTTTCCTCTACGTGATCACCGTAAAGGGCATTACGGGCGCACGTGCCGAACTTCCGCCGGAGCTGAAGGAACGCCTTGCAGCCATTCGTGCGGCCGTGAACATGCCCATTGCCGCCGGTTTTGGCATTTCCACCAAGGAGCAAGTCAAGGTGATCGGCGAAGTGGCGGATGGCTTCATCGTCGGTTCCGCACTCGTCAAGATGCTCGCCAAGGACGGCAAGATCCATCCAGAAGAACTGTCGTTTTGACAGCCAAAAGCGCGGCCCTTCCGATTGGGTAAAACGTGTCGCAAGTGCGAAGCGGCGAGAGCGCCGTTGATTTTGCAGCTTTACAGGGCGATTCCTCCGCAGGAGGAGGCGTTGCGCCGCATCAAGCCGGACGTCAATCCCGAACAATACGCGGCGTTCGTCGCAAGCGCTCTTGAGGGGCAGGACACCGAGACAGTGATGCGGCTCTACGGCATTTCGAGCGACAACCTCTACCAGATACGCAAGCGCCTCACCGCGAAACTGCGCGAAACGGTCGCGTCTGTCCTCGTCGAGATGGACGCACCCGGTGCGCCTGGTCTTCGGACTTGATCGCGTCTGCGACCAGCGAGACGAGGCCGTGTTCGTTCTTTTCGTCGAGCCGGATGAAGTCAATAAAGCGCCCCGTCGCGAACGGCACGGCGATTCCGGTGACCGTCAGCGCGACCAGAAGGGGCGAATAAACAAACACAATCAGAGGTGACGACAGTATGACCGACGCGAGAAACCGCGTCCGCCTGAAATCTGCCAAGATTTTCACACTTTTGCTGTAGTTATCCATATCCAAATCATATACGACGCCAGATCAAAAATCTGGCATTCGGACGAGAGGACCCGGGTAGGCCTGCGGGCGAGAGGTTTGGTGAAAGACAGTTCCGTCCTGATTTTATCAAGTCATCCTGTGCGTGGGTCTGATTTTTGGTATACTATTTCCTCCAACGCGTGAAGGGGTATGCCCCAGATCGCCGCGGCAAAAGATTTACCCTGTGGCCAAGGAAAGTATAAAGAAAAGAGATCTTCGCTTGTTGAGACGCAAAGCTTCTTGAGGTGCAAAACAGAAAGTTGACAAGGCATGAAACAGAACCTGATCGTCGCGTATCCTGACGGACGAGAAGACGTCTATCCGATCATGGAAGGGCAGTCCACGCTTGGATCGGACGCCAAATGCGAATTCGGCATTCAGGCTCCGGGCGTGGAATCCCGCCACATCGTTTTTTCGTCAAGCGGCGATGCCGTGTTCGTTGTCAATCTTTGCGATTCGGAGACGGCATGGCTTAATGGTGTCCCGCTTGACGAGCGACACCTCTTCGAGGTGGGCGATCAGCTGAATGTCGGAACCGTCACCATTCGTCTCCGCCGGGTGGCTCAGGATGGTGAAGATCTCTCTGCGTCGTCGGCGGGCGTTGCAGAGGTGGCCAAAAGCGCGCGCCGTGACCTCCGGTCCGGTTGGCGCGGATACCAGAAGATACTGCAGAAAGTCGCTTCGTTCATCTCGCCTGCCGAAGCGGAGACGGCCGAACGGCTGCATTCTAATGGAATCCGTGCGCTGTTGCATGGGCTGTTCGCCATGGTGGCGTTGGCCGGCATGGCGTGGACATTTCAAATCCGGCAATGGTTCATTTGCGAGGCAGTTGCTTCGTACGCATCCTCTTATGTGTTTCTAATCGCCACGCTCGTCCTCGCAGCCCGTCACAGAATCAGATGCGCAGGACGGATTTTCTCCTTGATTGCTTTTCTCGGTTTGGGTGGAGAGCCTCTACATGAAACATGGACGAGTTATTTCGACACTCTGAGCTGGGGTGTCGTGGACATGGCCGTCCTTTGCTATCTTTGGGGTTGGCTCTATGACATCGGGTGCGACTGCATTTTTGCAAAACGACGCCGGGGATTTACATGGCGATATCTCCTGTTGCTGGCTTCTGTGGGTATGCTCTGTTGGCTCTTAGCGCAGGGTGGGCAAGCCTATCCGGGTGCCGCCTATTGCTACTGGCCGCTTCTGGGTATTGCGGCAACCTATCCGATTTGGTCAAGGCAAATCCGCTTTCGCTTGGATGAAAGGCAGCTCGACATTCTGTTCGTATTGAGGCTTGCCTCTTTCCGAGATGTGCGGAGGTGGATTGCCCGTACCTGGACTGTCCTTGCCACATTAACACCGCTCTTGCTCATCTTGGGTTCCCTGGGTGCAAGGAAACGGCTGGTCTGGAAGGAAGCGGACGACAACCTTGTTGTAACGGAGACCGAGTCCGGCGAAAAACTTGCCTGGTATTGGTCAGACCGGGGACGTTATATGACGAAAACAGATTTCGACACATCCCTCATCTACCAAATACCTTACGACGTGCTGCTTGCTCCTGCTGACAATGATGGCGATCAGGCGGGGCGTCGTCCGGATGCCAGGTCAGTGGAATGCGAAGCCGGAGGGGGAAATGACGCGCTTGAAGAAAAGTGTGAAGAAGCTGAAAAGGCCGTCTGGGAGAGAAGTTCGGCTTTCCGCTTGAATAAACTTTACAAGCGTATGCTGGACCAACGCGGCGTTGATGTAACAAACGAAGATGCCGTCTCGTCGTTTTATGGCAGTGATGACTGGAAGAGTGCCGTTGCAGCCTTTGAACGGCATAAGGATGTTGTCTCGCTTAGCGCAAAGGGAAAGTACCTTTGCCGAAAGATAGCAGTTGTTCAGCTCGAAGCCACAAACGCCATCGCCTTCGCGGAACTCAAGGAGGCGCTTTCCCCCTATCGCATAACGGCGAGCGGGCGCAGTCAGTTTGCAGAGCTAGGCAATGTCCGTTCTATGAAGACGGTCTTTCTTGAGGAAGTGAACAACCGGGAAACATACGGTTCCCGTGATTCCAAATTGCATCATGCGCAAATCGGGATCGGCATACAGCCTCGTTCGTTGCAGACGTCCAAATACATGTCTGCCGCAATTGGCTCGGTGATGATCCCGAGCCTCGTGCTCCTTGCCATCGGGGGGCTTCTCCTTTGGAAACGGGGCGGCGATTCCGCCGTGGGCTTCTGGCTTGGCATTGCCACGGCGGCGCATGTCCTGGGCGCATTCCTAGCAACCGATTATCTGCTGATCGAGTCATCCATGAAATATCACCTTTGGCACTGGGCCGTTGAATCGCCCTGGGGTGGATTGGTTGCCGGTTGGCTTGGGATGACTTTTTCTGCCGGTCGTGTTTTCTGGGTCATCGCGCTTCTCGCCCAAAGTGTGCTGTTCGTCCTTCTGTGCTGGCCCGGGAAGCCCAATGCGCAGGAAGGCCGGTGGAAAGGATGGCTGATTTTCATTGGCAAGACAGCCATGATTACCGTTCTCACCGCCATGATTGGCATTGCTGCTCCATTCATTGCGCCCGTGGCTTCATGCGAAGCAACGGATACCATGGTGGGCAGGTTCGCGGCAATCCTTTTCGTGGGCTTGCTCGGTTGGCTGCTTCGCAGGAAAAGGAGATTTCTAACCGAGGCACCGGACCTCGGATGGGAGTTCTTCGGGGGATGGCTCCTCTTGACGATGGCTATTTCGTTCCCAATTGTGGCCGGCAGGGGATTTGATCCTTTGATTCGCCCTGAAATATGGCTCGCGCCGATATCCTGGATGGGTGAACGGACTTGCCTCGCGGGAATCCTCTCTGGGATTGCCGCCGTCGCGGGCGGAGCACTGTTCCTGCGTCTTTTCATCCGCAGAAATTTTCTCTCTGTATTGACTGTCAATGGATTCGCTTTCACGTTGTTCGCGTTGATTGTCCCGATCATTTCTGCAATCTGCAACCCGTTGGTCGCCGAACTGCTGCACGGTTCCTTCCTTCAGTCCAGTCAAGGTGAGAGGATCGTCAGTATTGCCATTGTGGTCTTGGTGATGCATCCGATCTGGAATTATCTGAGCCGGCTCTCTAAAAGACTTTCGGGCAGAAACATCGTCCAAGTAGAATCGCGTGTTGAGGCGACGTTGGAAAGCATTATTGAAAAGCCTGGCGAGATTGATGTCCGCGACGAGGTGTTTGAGAGGCTAGGAGACTTCGGGCTGAAGAAATACGCGCTTTATGTCCGAACAAAATCCGATTCTTTCGACCTGGCGCTGAAGAACCATTGGTCGCAGCTAACGGCCGACTCTTTCCAGATGAGCGCGTATTTGAGGCACTACCTTGGATTCAACCCGCATTTGGTCGAACTGGATCAGTTGGCGCACAACGAATCACTCTTCTTCCAGTCATTTGAGCTGTGCCGCATCAAGGAAAGGCTGCATGCGGCATGCCTTCTGCCGATCTGCCTCGGCAAGTCGGTCAGGGCTGTACTGGTAACGCCACTCGAAGTTGATACAGGTCCCATTCTTGACAGTGAGGTCATCTTTGAGAATTTAAATGCAATTGGCCTTGCGGCAATCGTCTCGTTGAACGAGCGGCCGATCGAAGTCCATTCCATTGTTGATGAAGACAAGGAATGACCTTTATGACAAGTTGCAGGTCAATACCCTAGCGTTCGTGGTTTTGGATTGGAATTATCGGCTTCGCTATCCTATTTAAAGTGTCACGTTTGCGTGGTAATAGAATAGACTTCTGGTGTAGATTTGGCTTTGCGTGAAGTCGGTATTTGGTGTATAATGCACGCCAAAGCACCCAATAGATGGTTCAGCTATGAAAAGAAAGTCCTGCGGAAACGCTGAAGGAATGTAAGGAACAAAGAAAATGAAGACAATGAAAATGAAGACAATGAAAATGAAGACAATCAAGACGGCACTAACCGCTTGCGCACTATTTACGGCGGTAACTTCCATCGGTAACGCCCGGGCGGCGGATGCTGCGTTCGAGGCGGATTCCGCAAAACTCGCGGCGCTGCTTGCCGAACCGCAGAAAGGCGACAGGCTTTTGTGGATGCGGAAGGGGCCATTTGTCGCGGAGAGCGGCAAGTTGTCCGAACACCGCAATCTTGCGAAGTCGCTGCTCGCGCGCATCGACAAGGAGCGGGAAGGCGCAGACGCCGCCCGCAAGGAGGTCCTGCGCCGCCGCTCGATCGTGTGGCGGATCGTCGCCGGATCGCCGGACGCGCCGGCACGTCTTTCCTCCACGCCGTTCTGCGGCGAGCTCCAGGAATGCGCGTTGACTCTCGACCGGCCCGGCGAGTTCGGTGCGTTCGTGGATGATCCGCTTGCGAGCGACGGACGCGCCGTCAAGATGTTCAACTCGCATCACGAATGGTGCGTGATGTTGATGATGAACCGCATCGCGTTCGAGCCGGGCGTGAAGTACCGCGTGCGGGCGCGCGTGCGCTGCGAGGGGGCCACGACGGCAAGGGGAAATGCATTCACGGCGGGCGTGTTCGACGAGCGGAAATGGAAAACTACGGGGCAAGCCGTTCGGCGGGCGAATGCCGTGGGCCCGAACTACGCCTGGTATGACATCTGCACGTTCGTCCCGAACGACGGCGAGTATTTCTGGATCGCCCCGGGCGGGCTGAACAAGGACGGCGACAAGAACGCGAACGCGGTATTGCTCGACAAGATATCCTTCGAGCCCGTGCCGGAAGAGAAGCTGGCGATCATCCCCGCGCCGCAGAAGATGTCCGTGACCGGCGGCGAGTGCCGTCTCAAGGGCGCTCCGAAGGTCGAGAAGGTCGCGTCCATCCCGCCGGAGGGCTACGAGCTTTCGATCACGAAGGGCGGCGTGACGATCCGCTGTTCCGACGACGCGGGCGCGTTCTACGCCCGCATGACGCTTGTGCAGATCGAGAAGGTCGATCCGAGGACGAAGCAGAAAATCTATCCGTGCGTGGAGATCGTTGACGCGCCGAAGTTCAAGTGGCGCGGCGTGCTACTGGACACGGCCCGCCACTTCCTCGGCAAGACCGCCATCCTGCGCGTCATCGACGAGATGTCGTGGTACAAGCTCAACGTACTGCAAATCCACTTCACGGACGACGAAGGGTGGACGGTCGAAATCCCCGAATTCCCCGAACTCGTCCAGCAGGGCGTCGTGAGGGGACGCTCCGGCTTCGTGTACGGCGAAAAGCTTCAGCCGTTCTACTACAGCGAGAAGGACATCCGGGAGATCGTGGCATACGCGGCGGCGCGTCACGTCAAGGTCGTTCCCGAAATCGAGATGCCCCGCCACTTCGGTGCGGCCCTGCGCGCCTATCCGCAGTTCCGCTGCGACAGTCCCGACCGCGCCAAAAACACGAGCGTGATGTGCGTCGGCAATCCGGAGTGCATACGCTTCGCCGAGAAGGTGCTGGACAAGGTGTGTGAGCTGTTTCCGTCCGACGTGATCCACATCGCCGGCGACGAGTGTCCACGCAACTTCTGGAAGGGATGCCCGCGGTGTCAGGCGCACATCAAGCGTGAGGGACTCAAGGGCGTGGAGGACTTGCAGCCGTGGCTCACGCGTCACCTCGTGACGTATCTCGAGAAGAAGGGACGCCGCGCGATTGGCTGGGATGAAATCTTCCTTTCGTCGTCGTGGGAGAAGTGGAGCGACTTCATGAAGGCCGGAGGCGATTCGTTCAACACGTTTCTCCCCAGGACGACGATGGGCATGTGCTGGCGTCCGTGGGGCGCGGGCGCGCTCGCCGCGAACAGGGGCTACGAAATCGTGCGCTGTCCCACGTCGTACTGCTACTTCGACATGGACCAGGGGCTCCCCGAAGACCCCTTCCCCTATCTTGGATATCCACGCCTTTCGCTCGAGAAGGTATACCGCTTCGACGTGCTTGAAGGCGTCGAGCCGCAGGCGCGTAAGAACGTGGTTGGGGGCCAGTGCTGCAACTGGGCGGAGCGGACGCCCAACATAACCATGCTGGAGTGGAAGCTCTGGCCGCGCGCGCTTGCGCTCTCCGAGGCGCTTTGGACGTATCCCGATCCCGCAAAACGCGACTTCGCCGAGTTCTCGCAGCGCGCCGCCGCGCACCGCCTCCGCCTTATCCGCTCGCGCGTCAACTGCGCCCCGTTGAAGTAGCGGATAACTTTGATTATTGCTTTCGCTATTGGGAGATTAGGAGTCTCGGAGATAAGGAGAATTTTTAAAATATTCCAGAGGGTAAGATGAGTGGTCGCAAAAACGATGAACATGAAAAGTTTTCGTGCTTTCGAGAAAAGTTTTCAAGTTCGCCGTAAAATGTGATATAATTGTTCCCAAAAGCGGTTAATAGGAGATTTAGACTGGATGATTCAAAGGCCGAGATACAAATTTCCTGCTTGAAAGGAACAGTGTCAATGAAGAAAGCGATATCGGTTAGCGGATGTTCGGGCGACAAGTCGACGCGAAGTGGTTTTGTGGGTTTAGGTGGTGAAAATGACTCGTAACTACATCGGCATAGACGGCGGGGGGACCGGGCCTTGCAATCCAAACGTGCTCGGCTTCGATGAAAGCACTGCGCGCGTGAAGGAGATCGTCGAGTCGCTGACGCA
Organism: uncultured bacterium; assembly: GCA_902779075.1. Next base: position 9,212 of record CACZAK010000188.1, read on the forward strand.
GGGCGAGCCGCATTCCGTCGCGGCCATCTACATCGGCACGGCTGGTATCTTCACCAAGGATGATGGACCGCGTTTCGCCGCAGCCGTTTCGCGTGCGTGTGGCATTGAGAAAGTGAAGTGCGAGAACGACGTGATGAACGTGGTCGCCGCCGCGACGGACGCCGACCGGTGCGTGGCGGGCGTGAGCGGAACGGGCATGATCGTGTATGCGAAGGAGCCGGACCGCGTCACGCGCCTCGACGGATGGGGGTATCTGCTGGGACTCGGCGGCAGCGGATACGACATCGGACGCGGCGTGATCCGTGCGGCGGTCGGCGAGTCGGAGGGCACTTCTGCCACGACGGCGCTCACGCCGCTCGTCGAACGCAAGGCGGGCATGTCGCTTGAGAACCTTGTTCTCGAAGTCTACCGACACGACCCCGCGTTTGTCGCATCGTTCGCACCGCTCGCGTTTGAGGCGGAGGCAGCGGGCGATGCGATTGCGAAGGACATCCTTGTTGCAAACGCACAAGCCTTCGCGAAGTTGCTGAATCGTGCGGCGGAACTGTACGACTGCGGGAACGAAGTCGTCGTCTCCGGCGGAATCGCCACGAACGCCCGTTTCGGGGAACTGCTTGCGAAGGAACTCAACGAGGGACTGCGCCTCGTCGTGCCGTCGTGTCCACAGGTCATCGGCGCCTGCATCAACTGCGCCCGTTTCTGCGGCGTGGATTCGGCGCCGCTCCGTGCGCATGACGAGGCGGCGTCTTCGCAACGGTGAGTCTTTTTGGTATAATCAACGCATCGAAAAGTAGATCGAGGAGATGAAATGAATAGAAGAGAGTTCCTGTTCGGGGCGGCTGCGGCCGTCGGGGCGATGTCCGCGTTTGCGGCAAATGACGCGCCGGGCGGCGCGGCGAAACCGGCGCAGGAGAAGGTCCGCCTCCGCATTGCGCACCTGACCGATCCGCAGTTCGGATTCGGTCCGGGCAAGTCGGCGGCCAAGAAATACGCGGCCGACCTTGCGCGCTTCGAGCGCGAGATCGAGATCGTCAACGACATGAAGCCGGACCTCGCGCTGATCACGGGCGACCTGACGAACAACTACAACGACGTGACGAGGGACTGGCCGCGTCTGCTCGGCAAGTTCAAGGTGCCGCTCGCCGTCGCGCCGGGCAACCACGACCTCGGCAACTCCATCACGAAGCCGGTCCTCGATCGGTACCTTTCCGTGTTCGGCTACGACTACAAGGCGTTTGACGTCAAGGGGTGGCACATCATCGTGGGCAACACGCAGTTCTGGCGCAAGACGGATCTCGTGGAGGAGAAGGCCCGCTACGAGGCGTGGCTGAAGGAAGAATGCAAGAAGGCGAAGGCATTCGGCGGGCGCGTGCTGTTCGCGGGGCACATCCCGCCTTTCGCCGACAAGCCGAACGAAGGGGATACCTACGAGAACTACCCGAAGGCCGGACGCACCGCGCGCATGGAGATGTACCGCGCCACTGGCGCGCGGTTCTTCCTCGCAGGCCACACGCACCGCTTCATCGCCCACGGATGGAAGGACCTAACGATCCTCAACCCCGAGACGACGAGCACCAACTTCGATAGTCGGCCGCACGGTTTCCGTCTGTTCGACATCGCGGACAAGTACGACTACTCCTACAACTTCGTCAAGGTCCGCTAACCAGAAAAGGAAGCACGGCGATGCTCAAAACGGAAATGCGCAATCCGCGGACGACGCATCTCGACCGCATGACGACGGCCGAGATGCTGCGCGTGATTCAGGACGAGAACTACAACGCCGTCAAGGCGGTTGACGGTTGTCTCGACGCGGTGGGACGCGCCGTCGACGCCGTGACGGAAGCCTTGCGGAAGGGCGGACGCCTCATCTACGTCGGCGCGGGGACGTCCGGGCGGCTCGGCGTCCTCGACGCCTCCGAGGCGTGTCCGACGTTCGGCGTGCCGGAGGGCACGATCGTGGGCGTGATGGCGGGCGGCGTGGAGGCCCTGCACCGCGCGGGCGAACCGGAGGAGGACAGCGCGGCGTTCGGCGAGCGCGACATCAAGGCCGTGAACCTCACTTCCGCCGACTGCGTGGTGGGCATCAGCGCGGCGGGCGGTGCGGAGTACGTGCTCGCGGCGGTCGGGTACGCGAAATCGATTGGCTGCGTCACGGTGGGGCTCACGTGCAACGAGGGGTCGCCGCTTGCGGAGCTGGCGGACATCGCGATCGTCACAGACACCGGAGCCGAGGTCGTGACGGGCTCGACGCGTATGAAGGCCGGCACGGCGCACAAGCTTGTCCTCAACATGCTCTCCACCTGTTCGATGGTGCATCTGGGGAACGTCTACGAGAACATGATGGTCAACCTCCGTCCGACGAACGACAAGCTGCGCGCGCGGATGATCGGCATCGTCGCTGAGATCCGCAAGGTCGACCGCGACGAGGCGCGCGCACTGCTTGACCGTTTTGGCTGGAGCATCAACGCGATCGTCGCGCAAACCTGAACATTCAGCAACTCAAAGCATAAAGGCAGAGGAAAAATGAAAAGCAACAATATGCCGCGCAGAAGTTTCATGAAGTACGGTCTCGTCGCGGCGGCCGTTCCAACCATCGTGCCACGTTACGTGCTTGGCGGGTCCACGGCCCCAAGTAACCGCATTACGCTTGGTTGCGTGGGCATCGGCGGCATAGGTTACAGCCAGATCCAGGCACACGCCAAGGCCGGATTTCAGGTGGAGTCGCTTTGCGATGTGGATGACGACCACGCCAAGAAGACATACGACAAATTCCCGCAAGCGCGTCGTTACCGCGACTTCCGCGAGATGCTTGCGAAGGAGGGCGACAAGATTGACGCCGTTTACTGCGGCACGCCAGACCACACGCACGCCTTCGTGACGCTCGCCGCGCTTCGCGCGAAGAAGCACGTCTGCTGCGTGAAACCCCTCACGCGCTCGATGGAGGAGTGCTACCTCGTGGTCGAGGAGGCGAAGAAGGCCGGCGTCGCCACGCAGGTCACGGCCACGCCCTGCACGAGCGAGAACGCCTGCCGCGTGTGCGAGATCATCGCCTCGGGAATTCTTGGCGACATCGTGGAAGCGCACGCCTGGACGAACCGTCCCACGTGGCCGCAGGGCATGCCGTCGTATCCCGATTTCACATCGCCCGTTCCGAAGACGTTCGACTGGGACCTGTGGCTCGGTTCGGCGGAGAAGCGTCCGTACGCGCACCGCTGGCCGGCGAACAATCCCATCGTGAAGATGGCGCCGGGGGCGTGGGGACGCGACGTCGTCTACCATCCATTCAACCACCGTGGCTGGTACGACTTCGGCGCGGGCGCGCTAGGAGACATGGGCTGCCACCAGGCGAATACCTTCTACCGCGCGCTGGACCTCGGGCATCCCTCGATGATCAGTGCCACGAGCACGCGCCTCAGCGACGTTGCGTTTCCGCTTGCGAGCATCGTGACGTACGACTATCCGAAGCGCGGAGGATTCCCTGAGCTGCGTCTCGTGTGGTACGACGGGCTCATCAAGCCGCCGGTGCCGAAGGAGATGAAAGGCAAGGGACTCCCGAAGGAGGGCGTGCTGTACGTCGGCACGAAGGCGACGATGCTCGTAGCCGGACTGGTGGACGGCATCCGCATCCTTGACCCTGCGCTCAACGAGAAGGCAAAGACAATCCCGCGCACCCTGCCGCGTCGCGGCGACATCAGCAAGGAGTGGCTGACCGCGTGCAAGGGCGGCGAGAAGGCCGGCTGCAGCTTCGACTGGGCGCTTCTCATCACCGAGTTCGTGTTGCTCGGCAACCTAGCAGTGCGCACGGGACGCGCCGTCGCGTTCGACCCCAAGACGCTGCACGTGACGAACAACGCGGAAGCCGACGCGCTTATCCGCCTCAAGTACTACAACGGCTGGAGCCTTTCGTAACGGACACATGGCGTCATCCCGCATTTCCGTAATCCTGCTGTTAGCCGCCCTGCACGCGGCGGCGTACGGCATGGCATTCACTAATCCCGTTTGGCGGGTCAACACGGCCGATCCCACATGCTGGCAGGCGGGCGGTGACTACTATCTCACATCAACATCCAGGGCATTGTTGAAAAGCCCAGACCTTATACATTGGCGGAAGGTGCGCGGTGACTTCCTCGCCCCAGGCGAGCGCGCGCGAGTGAAGCGTGCTTGGCGCGGGATATGGGCACCTGACGTGGTGCGCATCGGCAACGTATGGAATCTCTACGTCTCGTATTGGAACGGCGCGGAGAACACGGCCATCGCTGTCTACACGAGCGACCGTCCAGAAGGTCCGTTCACGAACGGCGTGATCGTGACGGACGGGCGCGTGACGGGTATCTGTGACACGATCGACCCCGAAGTGGTGAAAGACCCGGAAACGGGGAAGGTGTGGATGTTCTTCGGCTCCGTTGGTAAGGTACACCGCGTGGAACTTACGGCGGACGGGCGCGCGCTTGCACCGGGTGCAAAATACGTTCATGTGGCGGGGCTTCACGTAGACGATCCTAATGCGCATCCGCACCGCCGCCGCGTGTTCGAGGGCACGTACCTGCATCGGCGTGGCGGCTGGTGGTATCTCTTTGCAAGTTCGGGCGAATACAACAACGGCACGTATGCCGTCGTGGTGGGGCGCGCGCGGCGGATCACTGACGATTTCACGGACTGCGCCGGACGGCTGATGAAGGAAGGTTTTGCCGAGAAGATTCTCAGCTCGCGGCCGGGAGACCGATTCTACGGACCCGGACACAACGGCGAAATCTTCGCCGCGCCGTCAGGGCGCACTTACATGATCTACCACTGCCACGACCGGGAAGTCGCGCCTTACAAGCCAGACGGCTACAACCCGCGTCCGCTCTTCCTGCAGGAAATCTTCTGGGACGCGGAAGGTTGGCCGTATTTCGAGACAGGACGCCCCGCCGCGACGGGCGAGTTCCGCTGATCAGCAGGCGAGGATGAAGTCCTCGACGAGCCCGGACATCACGCCTTGCGCGGTTTTCGTGGCCGTGAGCACCTCCTCATGGCAGAGGGGACGCGGCGAAATGCCGGCGGCGAGGTTCGAGACGAGCGAGAGTCCCGCTACCTGGATGCCGCATGCGCGCGCGAAGACGGCTTCGGGGACAGTACTCATGCCCACAACGTCGGCGCCGATGTGTCCGTATGCGCGGATTTCGGCGGGCGTCTCGAAGACCGGGCCTGACGTAAATGCGTAGATTCCCTCCATCACGCGCAGGCCGCGTCTGTTCGCGGCGCCGTGCAGCACGTCGCGCAGGTGCTTGGTGTAGACCTCCGTCATGTCGGGGAAGCGCGGCCCCCAGCCTTCGACGACGGGGCCGATGAGCGGGTTGATGCCCACGGTGTTGATGTGGTCCTTTAGGATCACGAAGTCACCTGGCTTGAGCGCGGGGTTGATGCCCCCCGCCGCGTTCGTGAGAAGGATCTTGGTTCCGCCCATGCGCCGGAGCAGCTCCACGGGGAACACGACGGTTTCCCAGCCCACGCCCTCGTACCAGTGGCGGCGTCCGCAGAAGGCGGCCACGCGACGTCCGGCGCGCTCGTACAGCCAGAACTCGCCGGTGTGCCCCACGACGGTCGCGGCACCTAGTCCGGGGATGTCCGCGTAGGGAATGCGCGCGAACGTGCGGTCGGCTGAAAGCGCGTCGGCCCAGCCGCTGCCGAGCACAATCGCAACGTCCGGCGGACGCTCGAAGCAGACGTCTGGCAGGAAGTCTGCCATGCGGTCAAACAATTTCAAATCCATTATGCACCACCTTTCTTTGATCGGCTGGCGATATGATACCATATTTGCGGACATGCGGGATGCGTTTTTTTTTCTTTACATCTTACATTTTTGTCGCATCGGCGGCGTTTTGGGGTTGCGTATCCGCCCCGGGCGTGCGATAATAGGGGCGTTCTTGACCAGAAAAGGACATAAACATGAAAGAAATCGAAGGAAAGCTTGCGGCCAAAGGCCTGAAAATCGCGCTTGTGGCGAGTCGCTTCAACTCGTTCCTCGTGGAGCAGCTCGTGAAGGGCGCGGCCGACGCGTACAACCGTCTCGGCGGCGACGCCGCAGGGCTCGTGCTCGTGCGCGTGCCGGGTGCATACGAAATTCCCGTGACGGCGAAGAAGCTCGCCGCGTCGAAGAAGTTCGACGCCGTGGTGGGCCTCGGCGCGGTCGTGCAGGGCGCGACGGCGCACGCCGCGCTCATCAACGAGACGACGGCGCGTGCGTTCACGGAGATCGCTCTTGAGACGGGCGTGCCCGTTGTGGATGGCGTGGTGAGCGCCGAAAACCTCGAGCAGGCGGTCGAGCGCTGCGGCACCAAGCAGGGCAACAAGGGCTTTGCGGCGATGCAGGCGGCGATTGAGCTCGCTAACGTCCTGAAGCAGATTTGACAACCAACCAAACACCAACGAAAAAAAAGGAAAAACTAAAATGGCAGTAAAGAAAGTAGCGTTCCTGACGGCCGGCGGACTTGCGCCGTGCCTCAGTTCCTCGATCGGATTCCTGATCGACACGTACACGAAAAAGGCTCCTGAAGTGGAGATGATCGGCTACATCAACGGTTACATGGGCCTCCTGAAGGGAGAGTCCATTCCCGTGACGCCGGAAGTGCGCAAAAACGCGCTCCTCCTCACGCAGCACGGCGGCAGCCCGATCGGCAACAGCCGCGTGAAGCTCACGAACGTGGCCGACTGCGTGAAGCGCGGCCTCGTGAAGGAAGGCGAAGACCCGCTCAAGGTGGCGGCCGACCAGCTCGTGAAGGACGGCGTGGACGTGCTGCACACGATCGGCGGCGACGACACGAACACGACCGCGGCCGATCTCGCGGCATACCTCGCGAAGAACAACTACAAGCTCATCGTGGTGGGCCTCCCGAAGACGATCGACAACGACGTCTACCCGATCAAGCAGTCCCTCGGCGCATACACTGCCGCCGAGGAGGGTGCGCAGTTCTTCGCTAACGTCGTGAAGGAAAACAGCGCCAACCCGCGCTCGCTCATCATCCACGAGGTGATGGGCCGCAACTGCGGCTGGCTCACGGCGTTCACCGCGATCTACTACACCAAGCTCCTCGGCCGAGCGCCTGCGCAAGATCATGGACAAGTACGACTGCGTGAACATCTTCGTCTCCGAGGGCGCCTGCGTGAAGGAGATCATCAAGGAGATGCAGAAGCGCGGCGAGGAAATCCCCATGGACGCCTTCGGCCACCCGCGGCTCGACAAGGTGAACGTTGGCCAGTGGTTCGCGAAGCGTTTCGGCGAGCTCCTGGGCGCGGAGAAGACGCAGGTGTTCAAGAGTGGCTACTTCGCCCGTTCGGCCGCGCCGTGTAAGAAGGACCTCGGCCTGATCCAGCTCTGCGCCGAGAAGGCTGTCGAGTGCGCCCTCGCGGGAGTGGGCGGCGTGATCGGCAAGGACGAGGACCACCATAACGACCTCCGTGCGTGTGAATTCGAGCGCATCAAGGGCGGCAAGCCGTTCAATGTGCGCAACTCGCGCTTCCGCAAGCTCCTGGTCTCCATCGGGCAGCCGCGTCCGCGCAAGACGCGCGTCGTGAAGAAATAATCCAAGGTGGAGCCTAACGAAATGGCAGAAGCAGATAAAGAGAGCTCGGCACCAGTTCGCGGCGTGGTCGTGGAGTTCGACTTCACGGCTATCGACGGAGGTCAGCTCCTGTTCGACACGGCGAAGAAGATCCTCGCCGCGAAGGGCGTGGACCTCACGATCAAGCTTGAGGCGCTGCACCTCGCTGGCGGCAACTACCAGGGCGGACTCGCCGAGCTGTTCCGCACGCTCGACAAAAAGTGCGACGCGGCCGCCACGGCTCGCGACCTGCACGACGCATTCGGCAAGGCGCTGACCGAGCGTGCCGTCGCTGCGGTGACGCCTGGTTTCAAGGCGTTTGTCTCCGCGCTCGTGGAGTGTGGCGTGAAGGTTGTGATCGCAACGCGGTCAAACCTTGATACGCTCCGCCCCGCGTTCGAGGGCTTCGACCCCGAGAAGGTGGTGCTCTACGCCGAGCCGTCGATGACGTATGGCAACGGCAAGTGGGACGCCTGGCGTCGCGCTTGCAGCCAGAACGGCCTCGTGGACGTCCTGACGGTCGCCGTGACTGGCAGCGGTTTCGGCGTGAAGGCCGCCCTCGTGGCTGGCATGAGCGCCATTGCCGTTGTCCACGAGCATGTGGCGTACCAGGACTTCGGCGGTTCGGACGTAGCGGTTGAATCCTTCGACGCGAGTCTCGCCGACGAGGTGTTCCGCATGCTGCACATGTAACGATGACAGGCATCGAGAGATTGCATTCCATCATGGTCCGTCTCCGCGACCCGGAGACGGGCTGTCCGTGGGACCGCGTGCAGACGCTGTCCTCCCTCAAGCCCTGCGTGCTGGAGGAGACGTACGAGCTCCTCGCGGCGATGGACCGTCCGGAGGACCGCGCGAACTACGTGGAGGAGCTCGGCGACGTGCTCCTCCAGGTGATGTTCCAGTGCGTCATGGCCGAGCAGGCGGGGACGTTCTCGTTCGACGACGTGGCGAACGCGATTTCGGACAAGCTCGTCCGCCGCCACCCGCACGTGTTCGGCGACGTGGTGGCGAAAGACCCTGCCACGGTGCTGAAGAACTGGGAGCAGATCAAGCAGCAGGAGCACAAGAAGGAGACGCGCCACAGCGCGCTCGACGGCGTGCCGTCAGCCCTGCCCGCGCTTCTGAAGGCACAGCGCACGGCCGAGAAGGCCGCGCGCGTGGGCTTCGACTGGAAGGATTCATCCGGAGTCCTCGACAAGATTGAGGAGGAAATCGGCGAACTGCGCGAAGCCGTGGCCAAACGCACGAGCGAGAACCCGGAGGACTCCGTCCACGTGAAGGAGGAGCTGGGCGACCTGCTCTTCGCCGTCACCAACTACGCGCGGCACCTTAAGGTGGATGCCGAGAGCGCGCTTGAGGGCACCACGGCGAAGTTCGCGCGGCGTTTCCGCGCCGTGGAGGCCGCCGCGAAGGCACAGGGGCGCGACCTCAAAACGATGACGCTTGCCGAAATGGACGCGCTCTGGGAAGAAGCCAAGAAAAACGAGTGGAAGTAGTTGTTATAGAGCCTCATGGGTTTTGCATGGGTGTGAAGGCGGCCGTTGAGAAAGCCTCTCGCACCCTTTCGCTTTCTCATGCCAAGACGGTCTACTGCCTCCATGAACTCGTACACAACGAGCAGGTGGTGTCTGATTTGAAGGCACGCGGGATGCATTTCGTCGACTCGCTTGACGACGTGCCTGATGACGCCACCGTGCTCTTCAGCGCGCACGGAGTGGCGCCGACGGTGCGCGATGAGGCGCAAAGGCGTGGGCTGGAGGTCGTAGACGCGACTTGTCCGTTCGTCGCGCGCGCGCACCGCACCGCGCGCGATTTCGCCGCACGAGGCGTGCCGGTGGTAGTGGTTGGGCACGCAGAGCACGCGGAAGTGCTTGGAATCGTCGGCGAGATATCAGAGTGCGGAGTTGTCGCCTCGCCCGAAGATGTGGCGGCGCTGCCCTATCCCGAAAGCTCGCCGCTCGGAGTCCTGTGCCAGACGACAATGTCGTCTGGAACTGTACGCACCGTGCTGGATGCGCTGAAGGCACGTTATCCGCGCCTTGAAACTCCCCCGGCGGCGGACATCTGCATGGCCACGCGCGACCGGCAGCGCGCGGTAGAGGCTTTCGTGCGAGGCGGCGGCGACGGCGTGCTCGTGCTGGGTAGCGCGGGCAGCTCGAACTCGAACCGCCTCGTCGAGGTAGCCCGCGCTGCGGGCGCGGCGTTTGCGACGCGGGCGGGCACGTTGGACGAGGTGCGCGCAATCGACTTCACCGGCGTAGGTCGGCTCGGCGTGACTGCCGGCGCATCCACGCCAGAGAATTTTCTGGAGCATACCGTTGAAATGCTCTCCGTCGCCCCGCGCAAGTGATATTTGTGGTATAATGTAGCGGCTTACGCGAGGTAGTATGGCTGAAGAAGTGAAAGAAAAACTGCTGGAACCTGAAGAGGTTCGCCAGCGCATTGAAAAGCTGAAGGTTTCCGTCGGCGAGATGGCCGCCTACATCGGCATAGACGAGCGTCGCCGCCGTCTGGCCGAGCTGGAGGGCCTGCAGGCGGGCGCGGACTTCTGGAACGACCAGGCGAAGGCGAAGGACGTGATCGCCAAGACGAACGCTGAGCGCGCCTACGTGGTGCCGTTCGACGCGCTCCTGAAGAGCGTGGACGACGCGGCCGTGATGTTCGAGCTCGCCGAGATGGAGGAGGGGCCTGCGCAGCAGACCGCCCTCAAGGACACGCTCGCGGAATGCGCGAAGGCGGACGAGTACTTCGCCAAGCTGAGGATGCAGTCGCTCCTCGGCGGCAAGTTCGACGCCTGCAACGTGTTCGTGAAGCTCCACGCCGGACAAGGCGGCACCGAGGCGTGCGACTGGGTGACGATGCTCTACCGCATGTACCAGCGCTACGCCGAGGACCAGGGCTGGAAGATCGAGGAATACGACCAGCAGCCGGGCGAAGAAGCCGGCCTGAAGGACGTCTACTTCCGCATCGAGGGGCCCTACGCCTACGGCATCATGAAGGCCGAACGCGGCATCCACCGCCTTGTGCGCATCTCGCCGTTCGACGCGAACAAGCGCCGGCAGACCTCCTTCGCCTCCGTCGAGACCGTCGCCGAGATCAACGACGACATCGACGTGGAGATCAAGGACGAGGACCTGCGCATCGATACGTATCGCTCCGGCGGCGCGGGCGGACAGCACGTCAACAAGACCGACTCGGCGGTGCGCCTCACGCACCTCCCAACCGGCATCGTGGTGGCCTGCCAGAAGGAACGCTCGCAGCACATGAACAAGGAAAAGGCCATGAACATGCTGCGCGCCCAGCTTTACGAATACTACGAGGACCAGAAGAAGGCCGAGATGGACCGCTTCTACGGCGCGAAGTCCGCCAACGGCTGGGGCAGCCAGATCCGGTCGTATGTATTTTGCCCCTACACGATGGTGAAGGACCTCCGCACCGAGTACGAGACGAGCGACGTAGACGGCGTGATGGACGGCCACATCCAGCCGTTCGTCGAGGCATGGCTACAGCAACAGGCGGCTAAGAAAACGGCATGAACATTCTCGCGATAGACAGGTCCACGGACACGCAGTCCGTCGCCCTTGCTCTTGACGGCAAGGTGTACGCGAAGGTTTTCGCGGGCCTGGACTCTCGCGCGAGCGACTGGCCCGTAAAGATCCGCGATTTCCTCGCCACTTACGGAAAGACGGTACGCGACCTCGACCAAGTGCTCGTGGGACAGGGCCCCGGCAGCTTCGCCGGAATCCGCGCCGCGCTCGCGTTCGCGCAGGGAATCGCCCTCGGCAATCCGTCCTGCACGGTCGTGGGCCTGCCCAGCACATACGCTCTCACGCGCGACGGCGCGCACACGGTCGTAATTGGCGACGCCCGCCGCGACCGCTACTGGGTGGCGGTCTACGACGGCGTGCAGGCCGTCGGCGACTTCACGCTCGTGGGCAAGGACGGACTTAGCGCCGCCGTGCCCGAACATTACGCCGTCGTTACGCCGGACGGAGCGCGCATAGAGCCGCTTCTCACGGCGGTATTCGGCCACCACTACAAGGGCTCGCTCACGCCGCTCGCGTCGCGTCTCCTCGAAGTCGCGCTCGCCCACCCAGAGCTGCCGCGCCCAGAGCCGCTACCACTTTACCTACAGCCTCCAGTCCGCTGAATACCGCAATGGACAAGCATAATCCATACGAAATCGCCGCGGCCATCGCCGAGTTGAATGTCTGGGACAAGGTCTCGGCCCACAATTGGGCGCTCGTGCCGCAGATGAGCGAGGAGCCGTACATAGTGACGGTCGGTCCCGAGAAGGACCGCGACAAAGGACCAGTGGTGGGGCGTCTGCTGCTGTTCCCCGGACTGGAGAATTTCCGCAATTTCGCAATCACGCGGCGCGTTCCAGAATTCGGCGTATGGATGAGTCCGCTCGAGTTCCGCCACTGGGAGGTGATAGCGGTGAAGAAGGGGCGCGCAGAAATCTTCGGTTACGTGCCAGGATATGTGCCGCAGCCACCTACCGCCGCCGACCAGGCGTTCCTCGCGCCGCTTCTCTACGAGTCTCTGGGCGTGCTCATGCGCGTGGAGGAGGATCCCCAGCTGCCGCTCAAGTACTTTGAGAAGGAACACGCCCTCTTCGCGCGTAAGGAAGTGGTGGAGGGATTGTGGCAGGATGGTCCGCTCCGGATGCCGCCGGACGAAGAGGTGAAGTTCGTGGAGCATGTTCAGCTCGACACGGCGAAGTGCCGTCTCGCGGCTAAGCTGCCAGTCGTTGCGGAAGAAAAATGGGAAGTCGACTTCGTGCTGGTTCCTGCCTACCACACGCGAGAGGCGCGTCCGCGCTTCCTCTACGTGTTCGCGGCCGTAGACGCCGCCACCGCCCAGCGCGTGGTGTGGCTCAAGATTTCCGTGGGCGGCACGGACGCTGCGCTGAAGGCCCTGTGGGAAGGGCACGCCGCACGGATGCTGGAGGCGATGCTCCGCCTCGGGCGCGCTCCCGGGGAGATACACGTGCGTTCCGGACGCATGGCGCGATTCCTGCGTCCCCTCGGTCTGCACATTCCGTTCAAGCTCGTACACCACGCGAGGCTGGGCGCGCTGGACGCTGCGCTGAACCACGCCGCGAAGACAAACACTTTCTAACCCTCTAGGCTTTTCAGATATGTATCCTGATCTTCCCCTCTGGCTTTCAATCGTATGCGTGATCGGCGGACTCGCCGTTCTGGCCTGGAGCGCGGACGCGTTCGTGGACGGCGCGAGCACGGTGGCGAAGGCGTTCGGGGTGAGCCCGTTCATCATTGGCATGGTCATCATCGGGTTTGGAACGTCCGCACCGGAACTGTGCGTGTCGGCGCTGTCTGGCGCGACGGGCCATTCCGACCTCTCGCTCGGCAACGCATACGGCTCTTGTGTATTCAACATCGCCGTAATCCTCGGCGTTGCCGCGCTCATCAAGCCGCTCGTCGTGAAGCCGTCTATAGTTTTTGTGGCAGTGCCGTCGCTCGTTGCGATTGCGCTCCTTTCCTGTTTCCTCGTCACCACGGGCAACGGATTCTCGCGTCTGGACGGATTCATCCTCCTGGGCGTATTCGCCGTCCTGATGCCGGCCTACTGCTGGTTCGACCAGTCGCAGAAGAAGAAGGCGGATGCAGTCGGCGCGCTCGGCGAGCGCGCCCTACCGGCTGAAGGGCGCGACAAGACGATACCGCTGTGGAAGGGGTGGCTGCTTTTGGTGCTGGGGCTTGCTTTTCTGGTGGGGTCGTCACACGTGCTCGTGTGGGGGTGCGTTGATTTGGCACGCACGATTGGCGTGAGCGAGTTGCTTATCGGCCTGACCGTGGTATCCGTCGGCACGTCGTTGCCGGAGCTTGCGAGCGCTATCGCCTCGGCGCGGAAGGGCGAGCACGAGTTCGTGCTGGGCAACATCGTGGGGTCGAACTTCTTCAACACGCTCGCGGTGGTGGGACTTGCGGGAACCATCTCGCCGTTCAAGAACATCAGTCCGTACCTGCTTTCGCGCGACCTGCCGATGATGGTGATGATGTCCGTTTCCATCGCCGTGTTCGGACTCAACTACCGCAAACCGAGCGAACCCAAGGCGATCGGGCGCGTGGCGGGCGCGTTGTGGTTGCTGTTTTTTGCCGCGTACATGGGCATGATGCTCTGGCAGGAAACCGGCGCGAAATAATGTGGCTTCAAGAAAGGAACGATTATGTCGACAGAGAAGAAAGTCAAGATACTGCAATTCGGCGAAGGGAACTTCCTGCGCTGCTTCGTGGACTGGATGGTGGACATCATGAACGAGAAGGCGGGCTTCGACGCCGCCGTGCAGATCGTCCAGCCAATCGGCGACGAGCTGAGTCCGCCCTCGAAGATCCTCAACGCGCGCGGCGGACGCTACCACACCGTGCTGCGCGGCGTGGAGGGCGGCAAGCCCGTGGAGCTGTTCCGCGAGATCACGTGCGTGAAGGGCGTGCTGAACGTCCTCTCTGAATGGCCGGCCGTGGAGGAGGTGGCGCGGAATCCCGACTTGCGCTTTATCGTTTCCAACACCACCGAGGCGGGCATCGAGTACCGCGAAGGCGCAAACACCTTCCCCGCGAAGGTCGCGAAGCTCTGCGTGGCGCGTGCGAAGGCGGGGTTGCCGGGACTCATCTTCATCCCGTGCGAGCTTATCGACAAAAACGGCGCGATGCTGCGCGAGCACGTGCTCCACTACCTCGCCGACTGGGGCGAGGGTGCCGCCGCCGCGTGGGTGGAGAAGGACTGCGTGTTCTGCTCCACGCTCGTGGACCGCATCGTGGCGGGGCGTCCTGATGCCGAGTCCGCAGCCCGTTACGCGCAGCAGCTCGGCGAGCAGGACGACGTACTTGTGTGCGGCGAGCCTTTCCACTTCTGGGTGATCCAGACGGACTTCGACCTTGAAAAGGAAATCCCGTTCCAGAAGGCGGGTCTCAACGTGGTCTACACGAAGGACCAGACGCCCTACCGCACGCGCAAGGTGCGCTTTCTGAACGGCGCGCACACGGCGACCGTGCTGGAAGGACACCTCGCCGGCTTCACTTTCGTGGCCGAGCTGGTGGCCGACCTGAAGTTCAACGCCTTCTTCCGCCAGATCCTCTTCGACGAGATTCTGCCAACCATCGACCTGCCGGACGCCGACAAACGCGCCTACGCGGAGTCGGTGCTTGAACGTTTCGCCAATCCGTTCGCGAACCACCGTCTGCTCTCGATCTGCCTCAACAGCGTGTCGAAGTGGAAGGTGCGCGTGCTGCCCACGATCCTCGACTACCTGAAGATGTTCGGGAAATTGCCGCCTGGCCTCACGGGGTCGATGGCGTCGCTCATCAAGTTCTACCGCACGGACGCGGTGAACGACAGCCCGGAGGTGATGGCCTACTTCAAGACCAATCCCTCCGTGGACGATATCCTCCGCAAGTCCGACTTCTGGGGCATGGACCTTACTACAATTCCAGGTTTCGCCGAATTTGTGAAATTACAATTGCTCGGGCATTGACTGCGGCGGAACGTTTTGATAAACTATCCCGCGTTCCTGCGACCGTCTAAGGAGATTTCTCCCCGTTGCGGGCGTCCGCCAGTTCCTGCGGATGTTCGAATTTGCGCACGCGCGCTGCGGGTAGGGGTCACCAAAAGAAAGTAAAAGAAAATGCAGATTGACAAATCCGCCATCCGTTCCGAGTTCCAGCGCCATGACCGCGATACGGGCTCGTCCGAAGTGCAGATCGCTCTCCTCACGAAGGAGATCCAGGCGCTCACGCAGCACCTGAAGGCCAACAAGAAGGACCATTCGTCCCGCCACGGCCTGCTCCGCAAGGTCAACAACCGCCGCAAGCTCCTCAAGCGCGAGGACGAGGCGAAGTACAAGGACCTCATCGCGAAGCTCGGGCTCCGCCGCTAATAAAATACGGAAAAATCCATGGGCGGGGCTCGGGGTCGCCATAGACCCCGTTCGTTGTCCCCCATGGGAGGAAACTATCCAATGCAGAATACAAAACAGTTTAAAGTCTCGATAGGGGGCAAAGACCTCGTGATCGAGACGGGCCTTCTGGCCCAGCAGGCCGCCGGGGCCGTCTCCGTATCGTATGGCGATACGACGGTCTTCACGGCCGTGACGAACACCGATACGCCCCGCGAGGGCATCGACTTCTTCCCGCTCCAGTGCGAGTACCGCGAGAAGTTCTATCTTCAAGCGCGAGGCGCGTCCCACGAGCAAGGAAATCCTCACGGCCCGCATGTGCGACCGCCCGATACGTCCGCTGTTCCCCGACGGGTACTACAACGACGTGCAGGTCAACTCGATGCTCATCCAGAGCGACGGTACGCGCGAGGCGGACTTCCTCGCCGTAAACGCCTCTTCGGCCGCGCTCCACATCAGCGAGATCCCGTTCATGGGCCCGATCGGCTGCGTCCGCATCGGCCGCGTGGACGGCGAGTGGGTGATCAACCCCACGCAC
>CACZAK010000189.1 GCA_902779075.1 uncultured bacterium
AGCCCGTAATAGACCTTGTTGGGCTGCCCGTCGGCCTTCAGGATCCCCCAGTTGCTGCCGGGGGTGTAGCCGCAGCCGTAGAAATACGCCTGGTCGAGGCATGTCGCCTGGAGCCCGCACAGGACCTGTATCGTATAGACGGCGGAATTTATCCCTCCGAGACCTGTCGTAGGGTCGACGTGCTGCGCTGTCGCCGCTGGCGTGTTGAACTGGCCCCAGAAGTTCCCTGGCATGATGTAGTGCCACTCGTTTATCATCAGCTCCGTCTGCTTGAAGCCGTACTCGTCGCATATCGCCCGAATCCTCGCGGGCTCGCCGAGCATCATGTCCGGCGCGCACGAGTAGTTGTGCCACGAGATGAAGTCAGGCGCGTAGCCCGCCTCGCGGCACTTGGCGAGAAGCCCACGCAGAAAGCCCTCGTCGCGGTAGCACACCGCAGGGCCGCCGAACTTGAGGTTTGGGAATCGCGCCTTGAGGCGCCCCAGCGTAAAGACGAAGAACTCGAAGAAGCGCTCGTTGTTGAGCTTCTGGTCGGGGTTCTGCGACTTAACGATCCAGCTGCCGCCGGGCCTGTCGTTCGGCTCATTCCACAGCTCCCAGTAGCGCATCTTCTCGCCCCACTTGAAGCCGTTTGCCCAGCCCTCCGTGTAATGGCGTATGATTCCCTCAAGCGCGCCGACGTACTTCTCCCAGTCCTCCGGCTCGACGCTGTTGTAGTAGCGCGGGTTGGCGCCGCCCTTACGCCTTGAGTTCACCGACTCGATGGACGTCCCCATTCGGTAGAGGACGTTCTGCCCGAGCAGGTTGACGGTTCTGTCGAGTATCTCGTCCGTCGGGCCGAAGAAGTAGTTCGCGGGGTCGGCGGGGTCGAGGTGCATCAGCGGAAAGACGAAGTGCGTGTCGCAGATGCGCTGCCCGGGGTTGATGAGCGCCCAGTCGTGCGTCCGCGCCCCCCACAGTCCGAGCGGCCCCAGCAGTTCCGGTTCCCTGCCGGAAATGCCACCGACGAGCTGCCCGCCCATGCCAGAGCCGTGGAGCGCCGGCCGCACCTTGCCGACTACTTCGCCGAAGTCGGCGTAGAACTCCGCGCCGCGCACGGAAAGGCCAATCACGGCAACCACCACAAGGAATAACATTTTAGTTTTCATAGGATCAGACCCCATAGTCGCTCTCGATTCTATCCTACCGCACGATGATCTGGAAGCCCAAACCAGCCTGCATCTCCCAGCAGCCGATATCGATGATCTTGCCCTGAATGCGAGGGGCGCCATCAAGGTCAGTCGTTGAAGTCGCGTAGGACGAGTAGCGGTCGTTGTCGCCGGCGTTGTAGAGCGCGCCATCGCGCTTCGGGCGGTAGTTTCCGCCCGCGACGCTCTTAAATGCCGCGTCGGTGAGGTTCGTCACCGTGGAGTTGGCTCCGGTGAAGGCGGCGTCCGCCGAGAAGGCGCAGCTGTAGAACCTCGCCGCGCTCTGGTTGGCCCATTCGGCAGTTGCCGTGCCGCCGTTGCCGTAGACGACGCAGTTTACGACGAACGCCGACGAGTCGTTCACGTAGACGCCGCCAATGCCACCGCCGACGCCGCTATCCGGAGTGTTGCCGACTACGGTGCAGTTTACAACCTTGGCAGCGCCCTCTTTCAGATAGATCGCGCCCTTTCCGGCGTGGTTGTCGCGGACAAGGCAGTTCTCGATTACACCGCCAGCCAGATACGCGCCGGAACCAATCGGCAGCCAGGTGCCGGTCTTAGCTGGCGCCTTTTCGATGATGCAGCGCGAAACGACGCCGCCGGCGATGTAGGCTCCCGGGCCAAGCGGTCCGCTCCCTACCAACGGACTCGTCAGCAGGCTGTCAACGGCCACGCCGTTGCGGATGTAGAGGTTTAGCCCCTTGCCGTCCTGCACCGTGGAGGAGCCTCGGGCAAGAACGCAGTTCGTCACGGTTCCGTTTTCCAGTCGGACGTTGCCGCCGGCGTAGGATATGTCTGCGGCCGTCACCGTCCCGTTCGTGACGGTGAGGTTCCTGAGCACCGCGTCCTCGTCAGTGAGGCAGAAGATCCGCGCCCCCGACTTGCCGACCTTGACGGCGGAGCGGTCAGAGGCAATGCCCTCGACCGTCACCCGAGACCCGATGGCAGGAAGTCCGTTTTCCTCGTATGTCCCGGCGGCAATGTGAACCGTGACCCCGTCGACGTCGGTTGCGCACGAAGAGCTCACGTTCGTAAGCGTGGCAAGGGCGTGGGTGATCGTACGGAACGGCGCAGCGGCGGCGCCAGCATTCGCGTCGTCGCCTTCTGTCGACACATAGAGGTCGGCTTCCGCCACGCGGATGGGCACGCTCACGTCAACCCAGTCGCCGTATTCACCGCTTCCGTTCCTGCCTCTTATCCTGGTGTAGAACAATCCAGCAACATCGAATCGGCGGGAAATTCTGGAATCGGTCGTCACGAGGTGGGCGGATCCGTCCCCGAAGTCGAGTTCGTACGTCACCACGTCCGTGGCGCCGGCCGCATGGCAGACAAAGTCAACCGTGGCACCCTTCAGCACCGACGGATAGGACGCCACCGCGGCAGTGACGTTGAAGCTGCTCTGGTCGAGCTCGCTGCATCCAATGTCAATGTGGCTGCCGGAAATGCGCGCATTCCCGGCAATGTCAGTCTGGGAACTGGTGGACGGATAGCGCGAGTCGTCGCCTGCGTCAACCATCGGCGACCCGAGCAGCGGCGTCCAGTATTCGTCGTCATCGAAGTAGGACGACCTGTTGGTGAGCGGCAACTTGGTCCAGTTGACGCCATTGGCGTTTTCGACGGTGGAGACGCAGTTGAAGAAGCGCGCACCGTACTGGTTGTTCGCCCACTCGGCGGCCGCCGTGCCGCCATTGCCGAAGATGACGCAGTTCACGACGGACGCAGAGTTGTTGTTCACATAGACGCCGCCAATGCCGCCGCCAGTGCCGCTATCAGGATAGTTGCCGACGATGGTGCAGTTTACGACCTTGGCGGCGCCGTTCAAATAGATCGCGCCCTTTCCGGCATGGTTGTTGCGAACGAGGCAGTTCTCGATGACGCCGCCAGTCAAGTACGCACCAGTGCCAATCGCCAGCCAGGTGCCTTTCTTCGCCGGCGCGTTTTCGATGACACAACGCGAAACAACGCCGCCAGCAATGTAGGCACCCGAACCAAGCGATCCGCTCCCGACTAGCGGACTGGTCAGAAGGCTGTCAACAACCATGCCGCCGCTGATGTAGAGGTTCCCGCCCTTGTCGTCTGTAAGCGAGTTTATTCCGCCTCCCGTCAAGACGCAGTTCGCCACGGTTCCATTTTCCAGGCGGACGTTGCCGCCAGCGTAGGCTATGTTTACAGCCGTCACCGTTCCGTTCTGGACAGTGAGGTTCTTGAGCGCCGCGTCGGCGTGGGCGATGCGAAAGACCCGCGCGCCGGACTTGCCGATCTTGACGGCAGTGCGGTCTGCCGCGTTGCCGGCGATGACAATCGCGTTCGTGACGACGAGACCGTTTTCGGGATAGGATCCGTCCGCGGCATTGATTATCACGTGCTGCGCGCCGCCCGCGATGGCCGCATCCGCCTTCTCGATCGCGTTGGAGATGGTGGCGAAGGGATGCTCCGCCGAGCCGTCGTCGTCGTCACTACCGGTCGTCGCCACGCAGAAGCCCACGCCGAAGTTCGCCGTCATCTCGAACGGCGCAGTCGGCGTGAAGGTGGCGGACGCCGAGGTGTCGGTGATGCCCGAAGGCAGCGTTCCAGTCCAATTGATGAACGCCTTGCCGGAATCCGGCGTCGCCGTCACGGTGATTGGCGTGTCGGTGGCGTACCAGGCGGTGCCGGACGGCGAAACCGAGCCGTCAGCGCCGGCGACGACATTCCCCTTCACCGCCGACGGCTGCCACACCCACTCGAGCCGGCGAAACGCCGCTGGCGTCGGATGGGTATAGACGAAAGACAGGGTGTTGCCGCTGTCGACGATGCTGTCGTTCGCGTCGTAGAGCCTCCAGCCCGCGCAGGAATATTCGATGGTCTCCGCGGCGTTCGTCCAGGTAATCGCGCCGCCGCAGGTGACGATGAAGTTGGTGCCGGCGGCAAGGCCGGTGAGGTAGCCGTTGGCGGGACTCGGCCTGCCGGCGCCCTCGGGCGTGCTGGAGATCACGAGGCGCGAATTGTCGACGGCCTGCGAGAAGCGACTACGGTCAAGCGCCTGGTTCTCGGCAATTTCCAGGTCCGTCAGCTGTCGGCTGTAGAGGCGGATCGCGTAGATCGAGCCGACGAATCCGTTGCCCTTGTTTTTCCTGTTGCCGAGGAAGGTCTCCGTCCCCGGGTCCGACCAGCTACTGCCTCCAGATGCCGTCAGCGTCGTTCCGTTGGCGAGCGCGGAGACGGGCGCGCCGGACGAGTAACGCACCGCGAAATAGTTGTTAGAAGTCCCAGACGCGAACGGAAACATCATCTGCGATCCTTGCGAAGCATCGGTGTAAGGAATGATACTGGAAGTGTTATATATCCCGAATGCCAATCCGGAAGCGGCAGTGGACTGCAGCATAACCTGACTGCCGGAGCCGGTGTTGGAACGATAGACAATCTCCAACGTGCCGTTCTTCGCGGCAACGAAAGTGGAAGCCGTATCGGCGGATGAGAGGGTGCCATAGGAAGAGGACGTTCCGTCAAAGATCATGCTGTCGTCGCCCACGGTAGTGTTGTTGAGGCTGAACTCGTATCCGTGGACAAGATCCTTCCAGACATTCGCTCCGTCAACGTGGACACCGGCCTCGCTGTTCTGGATACCGTCCCAAAACGCAATTAGATCATCGCTGATGTAGTTAGTGGGCGAAGCGGTCATCTCCCACTGCCATTGGAGTTCGCGGTATTCCGCGGGCGACGGATGAGTGTAGGTGAAGGAGGTTTCGGGCCCGCTCGAAACCTGGGTGCCGCCTTCGTTGAAGGTCTTCCATCCAGTACAGGAATATACAGAGCCGTTGGCGTTCGTCACGGCTGCTTTGCCGCAGGAGACGGAGACAGTTCCGCCGGCCGCAAGGTCGTGGACATATCCATACTCGGGCGATGGCGAGCCTATTCCTTCCGCCGAGGTAGTCACCTTTAGCGTGTTGGAGCCGATATGGAGAATGAAGCGCATTTGGTCAATCGCCTGGTTCGCGGCAATCTCCGCGTCCGACAGCTGGCGGCTGTAGAGGCGGATGCAGTAGATGGAGCCGTCGAATCCAGCGGCCTTTGACTGCCTGTTGCCAATGATTGTATCCGTATCTGGACCGCCCCAAGTGTCGTTTGCGGAGGCTGCCCGCGTTAATCCGTTGGCGATCACAGAGTCGGGCGCTCCGGCGGCATAACGCACGGCGACGGTGTTCGTCGATGCTCCGGATGTGAACGAATACTTCGGTTTTGTGCCTCCTGAACTGGTGTATGGAAGGATTAAATTGTTGCTAAGTAGGCCGAATGCCAACCCGGCGCTCGCTGTTGACTGGAGCAGAACCTGAGTGCCACTGCCGGTGCGCGAAGCATAAACAATCTCCAACGTGCCGTTTTTCGCGGCAACAAAAGTCGAGGTTGTGTCGGCGGCGGAGAGGGTGCCGTAGGAAGAGGACGATCCGGCGAAGGTTATGCAGTCATCGCCAACGGAGTGGCCGGTGAGACTAAACTCGTAGCCTCCTTTAACATCCTTCCATACCGTCGCGCTGCCGTCGTGCGTTCCGGCGCCCGCGTTCTCGATGCCGTCCCAGCAGGCGATCAGCCCGTCCTGGACGTATGACGCCGAACCTGCCGCCTGCGCGGCGGATGCGCCGCAGAAAATCGCAGCGGCAATCATCAGCCCGCTGAATCCACCCTTTAAGAACCTGCCGTTTCGCGAAGTCATCATAGCATACTCCTTTTGCGAGTTTGGGAATATTCTACCACAATCCGCACAAAAAGCATACCCTCTAAATTAGGGGGGGCTACTTCAACAACCTATCGGCTGGTATGACGACATCAAACCCATGCTCGGCCTCAATTCGCTGACCCCATGGCATTATAGCGACAAAATTTTATCGAACGAAGATGATGAAGCCACCGCTGCATGATCATTACCGCAGGACTACGGGGGTATTTGTAGTGAAACTGAAGGAGCTCCACTCCGCCGGCATCCCGTTCATGAAAAACCTCTCAAAGACGACACCCTCGAACGGACGCGCCGCGCCATTCTGCGGAGCAAGCGACATGACCTTGATCTGCGGCGGAGGAACACCCTCCTCGGCAAACACCGAGACATTTCTGAAGAGGCAGTTGCGGATGTGCCCAGACGGCCAGTCTTCCTTGCCGTATCTTGTGTTGTCGACCTTCACCAGCATCGGGAAGGACTTCCGTCCGCGCGGGTCGTAGCGCTGGCCGTCCGACTCCTGGAGGACCTCTGGCAGATTGTCAGTCTGCATCTCCACCCGAATGTCCTCGAACAAGAAGTCCTCCATCACCGCGCTTCCACCTGCGCTGATGTTCAGCGCCGACGAAGAACTGCGGACGATGTCGCAGTCGGAGAAGCGGACGCGGCGAAACGCGCTCGCCCACGTCTCGACTCCTGGCTCGATCGTCTTCCCCCAGCCGCACCACAGGACGCACCGCTCAACCGTGACGTCCTCCACAGGAAGGTCTCTGTAAGGCAAAACGCCCTTGACGGCAATCGTGTCGTCAAACGAACGCACGAACGAGTCCCCGACCGTCACGCGCCGCGAATTGCAGATGTCGATGCCGTCGGTATTGTAGCGCCACTGACCGACGACCTTCACGTGGCTGACAGAAACGTCCTCGCAGCCGAAGAAGGCAAGCGCCCAATTGGGCGAATCCATGAGAATCGGCCCGTCGATCTCGATCTTCCGCGATCCGTGGAAGCGGACGCACGAGGGCTGAAGCGGCGTGTAGCATCCCTCGAACACGCGCTCGCATACGCGTCCGTCGATTACACCGTGCCCGAAGATCTTCACGTCCTCGACGTTCTCGCCCGTGAAGCAGCCAAAGACGATGGCATCCCTGTCCACATAGACGCGGTCATGGCTCTTGAGGCGCACCCAGCCGACCATGTGCATGCCAGGGCCGAAGCAGTATGTCGCACCGCGGCGCCCAGGGAAGTCCCGCGGCGGCTCGATGAAGATATGCAGCGCCTTCTCCGCGCCGCGCGTCTCAAGGACGTAATATCCTGGCCCCGGGCAGGTGAACGAAATGCCGTCCTTCCCAGCTTCCGGCACGATGCTGCGCGAGAGCGGGCGCACGACGGCCTTCCTGACGGGGGACTTCGGAACCACGCGCATGGCGACGGGGCCTGCGGCCTCCAGCGCGAGATACGAAGCGCGCTCAGACTGGTCAAGCGGACGCTGCCGCCCCGGCCACGTGCGGTTGAACGGCACGCGCGATTCGCGGCACGCGCGCACCTCGGCCTCGCGTCCGTCGATGAACACCCGGTAGTCGTCGCTGAGCGGGCGATACTCCTGGCGCCCGGGCGCAAAGCTAAAGCCTGTCCCCTCCGGACGAATCGTCCGCGCAACGCGCGCGCCCTCAGGTAAGAGAGCCTTGAGAACCACGTCGGCAATCGCCGCCATGCCTCGGTCTCCGGGATGGTTCGCAACACCTGGATGGGCGAAGAGCCCAATTGCCTTCATCTCGTCGGCACTGCCGAAGTCGGCCTTGACGAATGGAATCGAATGTCGTTCCGCGGCCCTTTTCATGCATGCGTCTTTCCATTCGTTCGGCCAGAATACGCCACGGACTACAATGCGCGGCTTCACGTCCGCCGCCGCAAGTCGGCCCAGCAATTTGCCAAACGCTGACTCAAACGCAAGGCGCTCCTCCTCCGTCTTCAGGTCGCGGACGTTTTCGCCGAGCGCGACGACCAGGAACTCCGGTCCAAAGGCAACGAGGTCGTCAAGCGCCGAGAAGTCGTAGTCCGCGAATCCATGCTCGAACGTGTAGAGGTTCCTGACGCAAAGCTGCGGCTTTCGCCCAGTCGCTCGCGCGATGCCGGCTGCGACAAGATGGACATAGTCCTTCTCCTGCGCGCTCGCGGCCATTCCCCAGTGGTTCGTCCACCCTATCGCGGGCGCGACGCCGTGAAGCGTGATGGAGTTGCCGATGAAAAGCACCTTGACGTCGCCTTCTGACGTCACATCGCCGCATGCGACGGCGTTCATTTCCGTAGAGTGGTTCTTCTCCGCGTCAGACGCTCCAAACGCGAACAGCGCCGCCATGAAGCACAGCGAAAGGCAGATCGACAGTGTACTTTCACTCTTCATCTGAGCACACCGCCTTATTCATCTACCTGACGTAGATTACGAGGCCAACTCCGCCTTGATTCTCCACAGGGCCGTATGCGAGGAAGCCGTCGTCTGTCTGCGTCTTGTAGTCCGCCTGGGCATGGGCTTCCGAGGTCGCGCCGTTGCGGATGCGGAGTTCGTCGCTGCTGCCGACGAGGCCGCCGGCGAAGGTG
>CACZAK010000190.1 GCA_902779075.1 uncultured bacterium
GAAACGGCCGGTGCCGCAAGTGTAAGCGGGCGTGGGCAGTCCCAAGCAACCCGGCGGCGGCGGTCTGGCGGCGGGTGGGGGAGGATTTGTAATCCGTGTCCGTCTGCGGAATGCGGAGACAACTTCTGCTCCAACCGCTACTATGACGTGACGTTCGGCCCCGGCGGCATCACGCGTCTCTTCGACAGGGAGCTGGGCCGCGACATCGCACAGAACGAAAAATACGCCTTCGGCGACATCTTCGAGGCCACGTATTCCGGGAACGGCGCCGGAGAGTTTGTGCGGATAAGGGATGTCGATGGCGCTTCGTGGACGAGCCTGGCCGCATACGGAGCAAACTGGAGACTGAAAGAGTCAGGGCCGCTCTTCGCCGTGTTCGAGAACGACGTGAAGACGAAGTACGCGACGATCGTGCAGCGCGTGACCGTGCACCACGCGGTCAAGAAGATCGACTTTGACGTCGAGCTGCGCAACTTCACCGGCCAGCACAACAGGCAGTACAGGATCATGTTCCCGCTCACGATGGAACGCGGCGAGGCCGACGTCCGCTACGAGTCGCCTGCCGCGGTGTCCCGCGTGGGGCATGACGAGATCAAGCGCATCCCGATGGGATGGGCGAGTGGTGGAAGTTACGTGCACCATCCGGCGGATTCGCATCCGAGGGAGATACAGAACTACATCACGGCGAACGGCGGCGGAATCGGCTGCACGATGTCCTCCTGCGTCGCGGTAGCAGACTGGATCGACCCGGCGCGCGAAGTGGCGTCGTACGTCGTGCTGCAGGGAGTGCTCCTCTCGTCGCACAAGAGCTGCCACGGCAAAGGCAACTGGTACGCGCAGAAGGGGACGCACAAGTACCACTTCTCCGTGGCGACGCATGAAGAAGGGTGGAAGAACGGCCATCTGAACGGGGCGGGCGAGAACCATGCGTTCCGCACGGTGCGCAAGAAGTCGGACGGCGGCGAGCTTCCGCCGTCGCAGAGCCTGCTCTCGGTGTCGGATCCGTTCACGTCCGTGATGGCGTTCAAGCTTGCGGACGACCGCAGCGGTGCGGCGGTCCTGCGCCTCGTCGAGATGGAGGGGGTCGACAAGACCGTGACCGTGAAGCTTCCGTTCAAGGTGGCCCGCGCCGTCAGGTGCAACATCATCGAGGAGGAGCAGGGCGGCCCAGTGGAGACCCACGGCGACACGCTCACCCTCCGCCTCGGCCACCACGCGATCGAGACGGTGAAAATCTACCCGTGATTCGGTCTTGCGGAACTGATCATCTTCAAGTAGCTCACCTGTTTTTTCGTACGGGATCCGGCGGCGTCGTGAAGAGTGCGAAATTTCCCTGCTTGCGCTAAGGGCACGGATTTGGCATAATAAACACGCTGAATCTTTCAGACGCACAGGGTGTTTTCTGCGGGTGGTTTCAAGTCACATGGCTTGGCTCGCGAATGGTGCGGAAGAGATCGGTTTCCGTCTTGTCTGCACGGCGAGGCTGAAGTAAGCAAGAGGTACTGTAAACGCCATGACTGCAGGAAAATCAACTGTTGGATTCGCAAGATTCGCATGTGCCGCGTGTGGCATGCTTGTGGCCACCGCCGCCGTGGCCATGCCGACGCTGCCGGAGATCGGTTTCGAGCTGACCTTGCGGCAGGCTGTCACGAACAGTCCCCAAAGCAAGGTGACATCCTCGGAAATGAAGTCGTTCAGGGTTGACGAAAAGGACGGCCGGACGTCGCTCGTGTGGCGCGGGCATCCGCTCTGCGGCGATGGCTTCACCGTCACGGCCGAACTGACGCCGACTCCGGAGAAGGACGGCTGGGCTTATTCCTTCCGGTACGCGGGAAACGAATCGGGTCTTCACATACGGGACATCTGGTTCCCCGCCGTCACCGTCCCGCGCACGGACACGACGGAGTTGTTCCTTCCCCGCGACTGCGGCATGATTCGCCGCCCCGACTGGAAGAAGGCAAAAGGCGGCGCGGACGTGGGCAAGAATGGGATTCACGGGATACATTTCATGGCGGCCCTCAACGGCGAGGGGGAGTCCTGGTACATGGACCAGCGCGGTGACGCGCGTCTGCACATGAACCGCTTCCTCGTGCGCAACGGGACGAAGCCGCACACGCTGACGATGCTCTTCCACTATACGGCGCAGCTCACCGACGGAAACCGCGTCGCCGGCGAAATGCCGTTCGGCGGCACGATCCGCACATTCAAGGGTGACTGGTTCGCGGCGGCAGACATCTACCGCCGCTGGGCCTGGGAACAGCCGTGGGCGCGGGTCGCGTTCGCGCGTCGGCAGGACAAGTTGCGCAACATCGCCATCTGGTTCTGGAACAGGGGCCTCTCGGACGAGGTCGCGCCGCCGGTGGAGCGTTTCCGGGAGCTGACCGGGCTTCCCGTGGCCCTCGACTGGTACTGGTGGCACGCCATTCCGTATGACGCGGGCTATCCGTTCTTCTGGCCGCCGCGCGAGGGAGAGGAGCGGTTCGCCGCCACCGTGCGCAGGCTCGTGGACAAGGGCATCTTCGTGCAGCCCTACATGAACGGGATCAGCTGGGACGTGAAGGGGCCGAAGTGGCAGGAGCAAGGCTCGCGCGAGGCCGTCGTGAGCGCGGCCGGCAGAACGGGCGGCAGGCAGTACAACATTTACGTGCCGAGCGGCCTCACGACGATGTGTGGCACGGCGAAGAACTTCCAGGCGCACATGCGCGGGCTGGTGAGCAAGTTGCGGGAGTGCGGTCTTTCGGGCATCTACCTCGACCAGATCGGCGGATGGCGCACGGTCGTCTGCGAGTGCTGGAGTCCAACCCATCCGCATCCTCCGGGCGGCGGCGCGATGATGACGGAGGGCTATCGCAAGTTCCTGATGCAGATCAAGGCCGACAACCCGGGTTTCCCGATCTCGACCGAATACTCCCCCGAGGCCTATCTGGACATTGTCGACTCGGCCATCATCCTCTATCAGAACGGCGAGTGCTTCGGGATGTCCGCGATGCCGGAGGAGGAGACGGTTCCCGCGTTTCAGGCCGTGTACCACGGGGCGATCACGCTCTACGGCAGCTATGCCGTCGTCGACGGCATCCCGCCGTGGGATCCGAAATGGCCGCCCGAGTGTCGGTGGAAGAAGGAGAAGGCGTGGGAGAAGCTGTACCCGGACCAGTTCGCGCTCGAGTTCGCCCGTGGCGTCGCGATGGGGATGCAGCCGATGGTACACTGCCTGCGGATGACGCATATCGACGATCCGCGCTATGCCGCCGACTTCGCGTTCACCGTCGATACGGCGAAGTTCTACCATGCGAACCTCGACTATCTCTACGACGGGACAATGTGCGCCCCGGGCACGCTTACATGCGAGAAACAGCCAGTGGAAATCCTTGCGCGCGGAATCTACACGACGAAGAAGAAGGCGAGGGTGGTGCGGCATCCGGCCGTCCCGACGATCCTCCATTCCGTGTGGCGGAAGAAGGACGGGCGCGTGGCGGCCGTGCTCTGCAACTGGTCGCGCAAGGAACAGCGCTACGACCTCTCCACGCCTGAAATCGCCGCGTCCGGCGTTATTCCTGCCCGTAGCTGGCGCCTGATCGAGAAGTAACCAAACGAGAGAACTTGAGATGGTATTCACTTCGGCGGTGTTTCTAGGCGTATTCCTGCCGCTTCTTATTGGCGTCTATTTTCTGGCGAACGCGAAGGCGCGGCCGTACGTCCTACTCGTGTTCAGCCTCCTGTTCTACGCCTGGGGCGAACCGTCTGCCGTCGTCATCATGCTCGCGCTGATGGTGTTCAACTACTTTCTCGCGCTCGGGATGGCGGCTGTGGGCGAACGGCGATGGCTCTCGGCGACATTGCTAGGCGTTGGCGTGTGCGCGGACCTCGGCGCGCTGGTGGCGTACAAGTACATCGGCTTCATCGTCAGCAACCTGCTGCCGGTGTTCAACCACTTCGGCGTGAAGATGGAGGTGCCGCAGGTCGCGTTGCCGATCGGCATCTCGTTCTATGTGTTCCAGATCATCTCCTACATGGTGGACGTCCGCAGGGGTACAGTGGAGGTCCAGCACAATCCGTTCAAGTTCATGCTCTACGTGAGCCTGTTTCCGCAGCTGATCGCGGGCCCCATCGTGCGCTACGCGACCATCGCCCAGGACATCGAAAACCGCACGGCCGACTTCGAGAACATCGTCGCCGGTTTCCGACGCTTCACGATCGGCCTTGCCAAGAAGGTGCTGATCGCGGACGTGATGGC
Organism: uncultured bacterium; assembly: GCA_902779075.1. Next base: position 4,235 of record CACZAK010000190.1, read on the forward strand.
CGGCGCCGTGGACGTGATCTTCGCGGCGAAGGCCGAGACGATACCGGGGTTCTACTGCTGGCTCGGCGCCATCATGTACACGCTCCAGATCTACTTTGACTTCTCCGGCTATTCGGACATGGCGATCGGCCTCGGCCGCGTGTTCAACTTCCGCTTCCTCGAGAACTTCGACCACCCCTACGCCTCGCGTTCGGTGCAGGAGTTCTGGCGGCGCTGGCACATTTCGCTATCGAGCTGGTTCCGCGACTATCTCTACATCCCCCTGGGCGGAAACCGAAAGGGGACGGTGCGTACGTATCTGAACCTCTTTGTCGTGTTTCTCCTCTGCGGCGTCTGGCATGGCGCGGCGTGGAACTTCGTCGCGTGGGGCGTCTACCACGGCGTGGGGCTCGTCGTGGAACGCGCCGGGTTTGGCAAGGTCGTGAAGCGTTTCCCGAAGGTCGTCGGCAACCTCTACCTGATGCTTTTCGTCGTGATCGGCTGGGTGCTGTTCCGCGCGCCGGACCTCGGCTATGCGGGAACGTACATCGGCAACATGTTCGGCGGCGGCACTGCGGCCTTTCGTTCGTTCACGCCGCTCATCGACTTCATCTCGCTGGACAAGGCGATCCTCATGGTCGTCGGCATCGTGGCGTCCTACCCCGTGTTCGAGCCGATGGTACGGCGGGTGCCGGAGGCGGTGCGCCTCATATTCGGCGTGCTGCTCTTTGCAGTTGCTTTTATGCTCGCCATGACGTCGGCGTACAGTCCGTTCATCTACTTCAGGTTCTGAGGAGCGCGCCATGGTCAAAGCAATGAAAATCGTCTATTTCGTATTGATCGCGACGCTGCTCGTCCTCCCTGCGCTCTATTTCTTCGGCGCAAAGGAGGACTGGACAAAACTGTACGGCTGGGAAAAGAACACCAAGGTCGTCCCGTTCACGTTCGCAAGCTACACCAACCGCACATACCAGACGTCCTTCACCGAGGACTTCTCGAAAAACTTCTTCATGCGCAAGACGTTCCTCCGAACGTCGCTCCAGATCTGGGATATCTTCAACCTGCGCACGTTCCACCACGGCTACAAGGGCAGCATCATGGACGGACGCGACAGCATCCTGTTCGAGAAGCCGTACCTGAAGTTCCATCTCGAGGCCGACCGCTCCGGCGACACGAACAAATACGCCTCCGTGATGAAGAAGCTCAAGGAGGTCGACGCGTTCTGCCGCTCGATCGGTACGGACTTCGTGTTTGTGCCCATGGCGGACAAGCCGCAGGCGTACCCGGAATACCTGCCCGCATGGCTCGACTGGTTCTTCGACTACTCGAACTACGACACGCAGGGTAAGCTCGCGGCCCTGTGTCGTGCGAACGGGATCAAGACATTCGACGCCAGTACCTACCTGATCTCGAAAAAGAAGGAATGGAAGGAGTGGGTCTATCCGCCCGGCGGCACGCACTTCAACGCCTACGGGATGGGGCTCATCTACGAGGGCTTCGCCGAATTCGCGGCGGCGAACCTCGCGAACCGCCTCACGTTCAACCAGTTTGTGGGGGCGTCTCGCGCCGAACCGGTGTGGTGCGTGGATGACGACATCAGCAACCTGCTGAACGTGTGGTACAACCCGAGTCTGTGGAGCAATCCGCACTATGCGCCGGAGTTCAGCACGAATGCTGTGGCCAACGCGGGCAGCGCCATCGTTCTCGGCGACTGCTACAGCGAGCAGATTGTGAAGATATTCAAGGATGCGAGGCTTTTCGAACCCAAGAAGATTGTCAGGGCGAAGCGCCACGGGGCGCAGAAAGCCCAGGATTTCCGCAACATCATCGCGAACCTCCGGCTTGTCGTGATGACGTACCAGTCGTTCAACACCGACCGTCTGGACGAGCGCGAAAAGGAGATTGCGAACGTCTTTGAGGCAATGCGCGAGGCACGGAAGAAGTTTGCCCGCGGCAAAGGCGCTCGCTGAAAAACTGCTTTTCTGGGATTACTGGGTATTGACTTGAATGTAGCGAAATCCTAAAAAATGAGATTTCGCTACATTTGAGTTGTGTATCTGCGATAAAATATGGTATAATGCTTCCGTTTTGGAGAAACAGTCGCTTGTCGGGGACGGCGGCGAATCGGAAAATCTACTCTCTTCAGGGAGTTCGCCCGACGTACAGCCGATGCGTATATAGAGATTGAGGGGCTGCCACCAGACAAGAACATGACGAACCAGATGCAGCTCGACAACTTTGTGTCTGCGTTGGCGAGTCAGACTGGGTGCAGCATGGAACCTGTTCCGGATTGGCTGCATGCGTTTCAGCGTCTGGAGCAGCAGATTGACGATGCAAAGCGCACGGTTGTGTTGCTGGACGAGATTTCATGGATGGGAGGATACGATCCTGTGTTTCCAGGTGTGTTACGCACGGCATGGGAAACGTTTATGCACCGGCATGATCGGCTCGTCCTTGTCATCTGCGGATCCGTCTCTGCATGGATCAAGGAAAACATTCTCGGGAATACGGGTTTTACCGGACGCTTCTCGCGCGACTACATGCTACCGGAATTGTCTCTTGCGGAGTGTGCAGAATTCTGGGGAGAGGCAAAAGACCGGACGTCTTCACGCGAAATCTTGGACGTGCTTTCGGTGACGGGGGGCGTTCCGCGCTATCTTGAGGAAATAGATTCAGGACTTGATGCCGATGAAAACGTGAGGCGCATGTGTTTCATGTCTGACGGCGAACTCTACAAGGATTTTGATGCGATATTCAATCCAATGTTTGGCACGGACGTTGAATTGAAGAAAAAGATTCTCTGTGAATTGGTGAACGGACCACTCTCGGCCTCAGAGCTTGAACGGACTTTTGATTTGGAGCGCAACGGAAGGGTGTCCAAGTCCCTTAAGGCGTTGAAGGAGGGCGGGTTTGTCGCCGACGATCCGCGCCTTAATCCCGAGACTGGGGAGCAGGCGCGTGTCTCGCGGTTTCGGTTGCGGGACAATTATACGCGTTTCTACCTGAAATACGTTGCACCTCGCAAGATGCAGATTGAGATGGGTTCCTACAGTTTTGTCTCGCTTTCTGCTTTGCCCGATTGGAATGCCGTGATGGGGCTCCAGTTCGAGAACCTGATCGTCAACAATGCCATGTCGTTACTTCCGTTTTTGCATGTTGGAAATGTTATCGTGGAATCTGCCGCGCCGTATCGCAATGTCCGTAAGGATGCTGGTACGGGAAATGGCTGCCAGATTGACCTCTTGATACAGACGCCGCGTACGGCATACGTGGTGGAAGTCAAGCGCCGTCGCGAGATTGGTCCAGAAGTCATTGATGAAGTCGAGCGGAAAATCAAGCGGTTGCCGCTTCGCAAAGGGATGACGCCACGTCCCGTCCTGGTCTATGACGGCGAACTGCATCCTGCAGTGGAGGCGACAGGGTTCTTTGATGCGGTTGTGCCGGCGCGCAAACTCCTCGGCAAATGACCTTTGGCATGTAATGAGTGGCATTGGGTTCGAGAGAAAGTCGATTTTGTCACATTATGAGGGATTCTTCAATAATGTGACAGAATTTCGGCGCGGGAATTTTGTCACATTATTGACGAAATTGAAATAATGTGACAAAATGCTATTGGCTGAAACGTATGGATTGTTGTAGAATACATGCTAAAAGGCAAATTATGAGGTTTGAAAGTGTTTCTGGGCCGCGAAGAACTCATTGAAAGGTTGGAGTCCCTTTTCAACCGAATGCGGTTGTGCCGTTCATCCAACTACTTGGATTGAACTGATGTGGAACCCAGAAGGGGAGTCGTACGTGTGGGTGCGCGTGCCGGATTTGCCAAAAGGTTGGCGAAAATTATGACCTTTTGACATATCGAGGAAGACTACTTGCCAAAAGGTCAGAATTTTTGCTATACTTTTGACATGACCTCCTATGAAAAGATTTATGATAGGGCGGCAGATAACTACGGCTACATCACGACGAGGGAAGCCTCCGAACTGGGTGTGCCGAAGAGTGAGATGTCCGCCCTTGCGAAGCGAAACCGCCTTGTCCACAAGGGATACGGCGTCTATCGCCTTGCAACGCACTACCAGCCCAGCGAGTACGACGGCTATGCGGAGGCCGTTCTCCTAGGAGGTGAGGGAGCGATCGTGTGGGGCGAGTCCGTGCTGGCGATGCACGACCTCGCGCTGGTGAACCCGCCAGTCATCGAGGTGGCCACCGACCGCAGGGTGCGGCGAACGCTTCCGGCGTGGGTCAAGCTCGTCCGCAGGAAGGGCGGGACAGTCGAATACTATCAGGGAATCCCATGCCAGCCGCTCGCAGACGCATTCAGGTCCTGCAAGGGCGCAATCATCGGCGAGCGTCTTGCGGACGGTATCCGTAAGGCCGAACGTAACGGAGCGCTTCGCCTCGGCGAGGCTGAGAAGTTGTTGAAGGAGATTGCGTCATGAGTGAATCGAGGCTTCCGCTTTCGAGGCGTCTTCTCGACATCGCGATTGAGCGGCTTGCGTCCCGTTTCGGCACGGCGCAGAGAATCCGCAGAACCGTGGCGAACACAATCGTCGCCCAACTGATGCCGGACTGCGTGATTAAGGGCGGCAGTTCGCTCAAGTTCCGCTACGGTGACATCGCAACGAGGGTGACAAAGGACATGGACGCCGCACAGGGTGCAGACCTTGACGTTTTCATGGCACGGCTCGACGAGGCTCTTCATGTGGGCTGGAACGGCTTTACCGGCCATGTCGTAAGGCGCGAACCGGCGGCACCTGCGGATGTGCCGCCAGCTTACGTCATGCATCCGTTCGACGTGAAGCTCGAGTACAACCACAAGCCTTGGGTCACGGTCCGCCTGGAGATGGGGGCGAACGAGGTCGGCGATACGCTTGAGGCAGACTACTCGCTGGCGTCCGACATTGAGGAGATGTTCGCCGCACTTGGACTGCCCCAACCAAATCCCGTGCCGCTCATGAAGCTGCACCATCAGGTCGCACAGAAACTGCACGCAGTCACAGACCGTTCGCAGAACCGCCCGCATGACCTGATAGACCTGCAACTCATCTTCTCGCAGGCGGAGCCGGACCTCCGCCTCGTCAAGAACACGTGCGTTCGTCTTTTCGCTCATCGGCATAGGCAGCCCTGGCCGTCAAAAGTTGTCGCAGGCGATGATTGGAATATCGGATACAGTGCCGCGAAGTACGATCTCCCTGTCCTGCCGACGGTTGAAGAGGCGGTCTCTTGGGCGAACGAGCTGATCGCGAGGATCGACAACGCATGACCACCTACAATCTGCCTAATGGCAGTCACGGCAGCCCCGGTCGTCGATGTGTACAGCGCACGCATACGTCCCGAATTCGGATCCATTGACGGCGATCAACCGGGCATTGGACGTCTTGCGGCGGAATTCCTCATTTCGCGATGCTACAGGAACTTTGCCTATTGCGGCTATGACGGGATTGGATACTCCGAAACTACTGCCTGTTCCCCACTGCGCCAGATCGCGGAACGAAGCTTTTCATCCGATAAAATGCTTCTGCATCTTAAAAATCTGTTTTGTCACATTATGAGGGATTCTTCAATAATGTGACAAAATGCTATTGACCGAAATGGCGGGATTATGATAGAATACGCGCCGAAGGACAAATTATGAGGTTTTAAAATGTTTTTTGGCCGCGAAGAACTTATTGAACGCTTGGAGGCCCTTTTCAGAAAGCGGACTTCATGAGAAACTTTTTCTGGTCATTGGCGATTTGCCTCGTTTCGGCGGGCGCATGGTCGGCATCGTTTGAAACTGCCGTGTGGCGTGGCGAAACGGCGTACGTCAAGATTCCCAAAGCGCTACAGGACAAGGCGTCCGGACCGCAGCTCTACATGGCGGGGGATTCCATCATGACGGAATACACGCCGAACTGGTTTCCGCAGTATGGCTGGGGACAGTCCCTGAAGTCGCCCGGAGCGGCTGGAGCGCGCGGCGCTTCCGCGAGTCGGGGCGCTGGGAGAAGTGCATCGCGTCCGTGCTCAAGCCCGGCGACTGGGTGATCGTCTCGTTCGGACACAACGACATGAACAAGCGTCGCAACAAGCCGCCGAAGAACGACTATTCCACCGTTGACGAGTACAAGGCGTTCCTCAGGGGCTTTGCCGCCGATGCGCGGGCGAAGGGCGCGAACATCGCCTTTGCGACGTCGATTGCGCATTCGTCCGGGTTCCGCGAGAAGGACGGCACGATGTCAGTGGACGGCGGCGCGACGGGACTAGGGCCGTATGTCACGGCGATGCGCGAGACCGCCGCCGAACTCGGCGTGCCGCTCCTTGACCTCAACCGCTATGCTGAGGAGAGGCTTCCGAAGATGGGGCTGGAAAAGGCGAAGGCGCTCTACATGTACGTCAAGCCGGGTAAATACGCGAATTACCCCAAAGGCAAACAGGATGCGGCACATGTTCGCGACGCGGGCGCTTATTTCTACGCCCGGGGTGCCGTCGAAATGGCGCGCGAGCAGGGACTTCCCCTTGCCGACCTCTGGAAAGATCCGTCAAGCGTCCAGTTCGTGCCGTCCGTGTCGGACGTGCGACCGTAGACTGCAGATTTCCATCAGGAAGAAGGTATCGCCTATCGGTCTTTCTACATGGAGCATTGTTTGTGATTGGATGAAACGATTATGAACGGTTTTGAAGAAAACATGCCGCGCCAGATTGGGCCGTACCGTTTCGTGAGGCTGCTGGGCAAAGGCGCAATGGGTGCTGTTTACGAGGTAGTCCATGAGCACCTTGGCGTCCATCGCGCCCTTAAGCTTTTCCGCACGGACGGGCGTAACGCCGATTTTCTACGCAAGCGCTTCCTCGCGGAGGGGAAGCTGCTCGCACGTCTTGACCACCCAAGGCTCGTTCGCGTACACGACCTCTCCTTCGACGAGGTTGACGGCACGCCGTATTTCACCATGGATCTCGTGGCGAGCCCAAGCGGACAACCATTGAACCTCGTCGATGCACAGGACGCAAAAGGTGGCACTTCCGAGGAGCGTCTGGCCGGATGGTACGGCGACATGTGCGAAGCCATCAATGCCATTCATGCCGCCGGGATTGTCCACCGCGACATCAAGCCGGAGAACATCCTCGTAGGCAAGGATGGGCGCGCTGTCCTTTCCGACTTCGGCATATCGCGCATCCTCGATGCCCAGTTGCGCGAAGACATCGCCCTTACCCGCACAATTGCCACGGGCGAGCCTTTGAACGAGCGGCGCATACTCGGCACCGTCATGTACCTCTCCCCGGAGGTAAGACGTGGCGGCAACCCCACGCCGGCATCGGACTACTACGCCCTCGGCATGACCTTCTTCCGTCTGCTCACGGGTCTCTGGTACGAGCCGGGTGGAAACGCATTTGATCTTCTCGCTCCGTTCAATCCCGCTTGGAAGCCGCTTTTCACTGCGCTTCTGGCGCAGGATCCGTCCAAACGCTCTTTGCCGCCGCTTACGCTTACCTGCAAGCCGCGCAGACGCTGGATATGGTGGGCGTCCGCCGCCGTTCTGGTGTTTTGCATTGCAATGACGGCGTTGCTGTGGCCGCGGAACGAAAGGGTGCCGGACGAGCCGCAAGATGAGCCGCCAATCGTAGATGTGTCGGAGGCATTTTTGGCGACGCCCGGACTGGGCAGAGATCCGTAGCCTGAAAAATTTATTTTCTACTGTTGCGTTTTGCGACCGTGTGCGTATATACTTGCAAACGGAGTAACAGAAAGGAATCGAATAGATGAATACAAAAACATGGTTGGCGGCGGTAGGATGCGCATGCACCCTCGCGGCAAGCGGTATGCCCACGCAGGCGGAGTTGGAGAAGGCGCAAGGCCTTGTGACCGAGCTGATGCGTTCGGACGTAGCGAACTTCAACGAACGGAAGATGAGTGCCTCCGACGTGGCCACGGCTGCGCTCAAGTACGCGGGCGAGGCGCAGAGTGAGGCCGCGCGCTTCCTGCTCCTCAAGGGCGCGTTCTTCTATCGCGTGCGGGCGGAGGACTACGATGGCGCAATGGACGTCATCTCGAAGATACGCAACGACATAAACGACGTGCCCGATGCGTCGCTCGTCAATATTCTGTCCAGCGCCATCCGGAGCATTCCGCGCAAGAGAGCAGGCAGACTCTACGACTTGCAGCAGCGCCTGCAGGATCGCGCCCTCTATTGCGTCATCGACCTCTCGGCAGGGCCAAATGCAAGAAAGTATCCAGTATCGTACCTCGACGCCGAGCCGAAAGGCGGCTGGACGGACGAATACAAGACCATAAAACTCGTCCTTCGCCGTATTGAGCCGGGGAAGTTCATGATGGGCGGCAAATACGAAGTGACGCTCACGAAGCCGTTCTACTGCGGCGTCTTCGAGGTGACGCAGAAGCAGTACGAGTTGGTGAAGGGAGCTAATTCCTCGTCCACCGAGGGCGACATGCGGTCCGTCAGATATGTCTCGTGGAATGCAATTCGCGGCGATTCCGCCACATATAACTGGCCGAGTTCCGTGAACGTCGATCCGTCCACGTTCATGGGAAAAATCCGGGCGCGCACAGGCCTCAACTTCGACTTGCCCACCGAGGCGCAATGGGAGTACGCCTGCTGGGCGGGGACGACTAATGATGACAATATCGAAAAACACGGACCAGATCCGAAACGCGGTTATCCGATGGTTGTTGGCTCGTATAGGCCGAACGCATGGGGACTCTACGATATGCACGAGAACGTCAAGGAGTGGTGTCTGGATTGGAGCGACCGGGAAGACCAAGTTCTTCTTATGTCGAGCGGGGTGACGGATCCCGTTGGCCCTTCCTCGGGGGGGTGGCGGGTGGTACGCGGCGGTTGCTGGGACAACCGCGTGGGCGCTTGCCCCTCGTTCTCCCGAATCCACACCGTTCCGTGGTACGTGCACTACGCCATCGGCTTCCGCCTCGTCGTAGTCCCCGATCTCCAGAGGGAGCGTGGTACCACGTCGCCAACTTTGCCGAACAAGGTAGCGGGAAGCAAGTGAGCGTTGTTGTATGAATCCTTTGTGGCCACAGACGCCGAAGTCGCTGTTGATGCGGATTGCCGACCTTGCGGCGGGTGAGGACGAGGCGGAGTGGGCGCGGTTCGTTGAGCTGTATGGCCCGGCGATCGGCAAGTTCGTCCGGCTTTTGGGTTCGGACATTCCCGAGGCCGACGTCGATGACATGGTGCAGGAAACGCTGGTGAAGCTCGTGGCGCTCCTTCGCGGCAAGGCGTTCGACCCGCAGCGCGCGAAGTTCAGCACATGGCTCGGGGCGATCATCCGCCGGCAGATGGTGGACCGGATGCGGCGACGGAGTGTGCGCTACGCGGATTCGCACGTCCAACTGGACGACGAAATCCCCGCCGCCGCCGATTCCGATCCCGCGGCGAGACTGGACGTCGCCTGGCGTCTTGCGTGCCATCAGACAGCCGGCCGGCAGGTCTTTACGAAATCGGCCCTTTCGCTCCAGAGCCAGCGCATCTACTTGATGGCGACGGCTGACGGACTCTCCCCAAGGGAAATCGCCCAGCAGCTTGGCATCAAGGAAAACGTGGTGCGAGCCATCCGCAGCCGGGTGGCAAAAATGATCGAAGCCGTCGAGCGCCAGTTCGAATAAACATGGTTACACGCCTGGACTGTTGGTCGCGTAGAGCGCGTTAAAGCCATCTACGAGTCCCAGGCCCAGCTAAATGTAGCGAAACCTCCGCAAAGAACGGCACATCTGCGTTTTTTACCCATACGTATTGGGATTTGGAAACAACCATGACAACTTTCAAGAACAACATTATCCTGCGGGCACACCTTGAACATTCATAATTGTGGCAGTTTGAGGATGGGCAAATGGGCGCGGGCGAGTTAGCCCGCGCGCCAAAGGCAAGTTGTTTCAAATAGTTGTTTCCTATTATCAGAAGGCTCGGCGGTGAATTACGCAGATGCGGCCGCGACGCTTTATCGTTAGAAATTGCCCAACACCTAGGGGCGGGGTTATGATATAATGCTTGGGCACCGGTAAATGCTAATTAGGACAAATGACATGAAAACCGTTTCAACGAGAAGGGCGTTCATTTCTGGCACTGCCGCCACGGCGGCGTTGGCGAGATGCTGGGGCGGGGGATTCCTCTCCGCAGCGAAGGCGCGTCGTCTGAACATCCTGTACATCATGACGGACGACCACGCCGCGCACGCGATCGGCGCGTACGGTTCGCGGATCAACAAGACGCCGCACATGGACGAGATGGCGCGCAGCGGCATGATCCTCTCGAACTGCTTCTGCACCAACCCCATCTGCACGCCGAGCCGCGGCGGCATCCTCACGGGCGAATACAGCCACCGCAACGGCGTGCCCGTGTTCAACAACATCTCGCGCGACAAGAAGACCGTCGGCGGATACATGCGCGACGCCGGATACTACACCGCATTCGTCGGCAAGTGGCACCTCGGCGGACCCAAGACCGTGCGCGACGAGGACTGGGACCGCTGGATGGTGTACGCGAACCAGGGCGTGTACTTCAATCCGTGGTTCTGGGAGAAGAAGGACGGCAAGATCGTCCGCACCGACTATCCCGGCGAATACGCGACCGAGAACATCACGCGCATCACGAAGGACGTGATCGACGGCGCACGCGCCACCGGCAAGCCGTTCTTCGTCATGATGCACCACAAGGCGCCGCACCGCAACTGGCTGCCGAGTGACAAGTACCGCGCGAAGTTTCGCGCAATGACGTTGAAGGACATCCCGATCCCCGCGACGCTCTTTGATGACTGGAAGGGACGCGCCTCGCCCATCAAGACGACGGCGATGACGGTGCTGCGCCACATGCGCCTCAAGGAGGACCTGAAACTCGCCGAATACTTTTCCGGCGGCGGGCATTTCGAGTTCGAGGGACGCCGCTACGAGGGACGCAAAAACGCGCAGGGACAGTACGTCGACCGGTGGCCGGAGGGCATGGAGAACGACGATCGCGCCAAGGCCGCGCTCTCGTACCTCCGGTACATGCAGGATTACCTTGCATGCGTCCAGTCCGTCGATGACTCCGTCGGCGAGATGCGCGCGTACCTGAAGGAGAAGGGTATCCTCGACGACACGCTTGTGATCTACACGTCCGACCAGGGGTTCTTCCTCGGTGACCACGGTCTCTACGACAAGCGCTTCATGATGGAGGAAGTCATCAAGATGCCGATGATCGTCAGCTGTCCGCGGCTCATCAAGCCCGGCTCCGTCAACGGCGACATGGTGACGAACATCGACTTCGCGCCCACGTTCCTCGACATAGCGAACGCGCCGAAACCGGCGCAGATGCAGGGCGAGAGCTTCCTGCCGAACCTCGAGGGCAACACGCCGTCCAACTGGCGCAAGGACTGCTACTTCCGCTACTACGTCGAAGGCGGCGAACACGCCACGAGCGCGTGGTACGGAATCCGCACCGAGACCGACAAGCTGATGTACTACTACAAGCGCGACGAGTGGGAGTACTTCGACCTGGCGCGCGATCCCGAGGAGCTGGTAAACGAGTACGCGAACCCGCGTTACGCGGAACGCGTCGCCGCGCTGAAGAAGCGCCTGTACGAGCTGAAGGCGTCCCTCGGCGACACGGACCAGTACAAGGACGCGAAGGAATACGGGCCGATCGGGCAATGAGGCCGTTCTCCCTTCTAGTCAAGCCCGCCGGCGCTGACTGCAACCTCTCTTGTCCCTACTGCTTTTACCGCCCCGGTAGGGCGTGCGCCCCGCGCGCGCCGCAAGATGGTAGGGCGCGATCACCGAGCGCGCCGCCGTCCCGCATGTCCGACGCCATTCTTGAGCGAATGCTCACGACCTATTGCGTGTTGCCGATCGCCGAACACGCCGTCGCGTTCCAGGGCGGGGAGCCGCTGCTCATGGGCGAGAGTTTCTTCCGCCGCGCGGCGGAACTGGGCGAGGGCGTATCGTTCTCCGTGCAGACTAACGCGACGCTCGTGACGGATTCCCTTGCGCGATTCTTCGCGGAGTCTGGGTGGCTCGTCGGGGTGAGTCCGCATGGCAGGACACCGGAGTTCCGTCGCGGATACGAGCGGCTGGTTGCGGCGGGGGTACAAGTGAACGTGCTCCAGCTCGTGACGAAAAACGAGGTCCGTGAGCCGGAGAAGCTCTACCACTACATCCGCGACGAGCTGGGCTGCCTGTATCACCAGTACATCGAATGCACGTGGCCGGAGCCGTTCGTAGTTTCCGGCGAGGAGTGGGGCGAGTTCATGGTACGTCTCTTCGACGAGTGGATGAAATGCGGGGATGTCCACCGCGTGAGCGTGCGCACGTTCGACTCGCTTGTGTCGCAGATGCTCACAGGTGCGCCGACCTTGTGCCAGTTCGCGCAGGACTGTCGGCACTATCTCGTGGTAGAGGCGAACGGCGACGTGTTTCCGTGCGACTTCTACGTGGAGCCGAACCTTTGCCTCGGCAACGTGATGCGCAATGACTGGGAGGAGATCGTCGAGTCCCCCGCGTATGCGGCGTTTGGTGCATGCAAGCGAGGGCATCCCGACTGTCCGCGCAACCGCCATACGCTTGACGAAGGCTGGAAAAGATTCTATTCCCACGCCGGGCGGCGGTTATGGTATACTATACGCCCATGAACGCATTGGCAGAACAGTTGAACGCAAAACTGGGACCGGTGGCCGACATGCTCTCCCCCGTCGGCCGCCGCATCTATTTCCCCTACGGGGGCATCCTCGGACAGGGCGCCGAGGCGAAGACGTGCGCGATCAACGCGACGATCGGCATGGCGTTCGAGGAGGACGGCTCCCCGCTCGTGATGGAATGCTTCGCCGGGCACACGGACCTCGACCGCAAGGCGTTTCTCTACGCCGGCAGCTTCGGCCTTCTGCCGCTCCGCGAGACGTGGAAGAAGATGCAGGTGAAGAAGAACCCCTCCTTGCGCGGGAAGCGGTATTCTCTCCCCGTGGTGACGAACGCCCTCACCCACGGCTTGCGCATAGCGGGCGAGCTGTTCGCAGGTCCGGGCGACGAGGTGGTGGCGCCGGATCTCTACTGGGACAACTACTCGCTCATCTTCGAGGAGGTGTGCGGTGCGAAGCTTTCCACGTTCAACATGTTCCGCGCGGGCGCGTTCGACGTGGCGGCGATGAAGCGCGCGCTCCTGGCCCCCGGCGACAAAAAGGTCCTCGTCCTCAACTTCCCGAACAACCCGACGGGCTACACGGCCACGTTCGAGGACGCGAAGCGCATCGTTGCGACGGTGAAGGCCGTGGCCGCGAAGGGCAAGAAGATCGTCGTCGTGCTGGACGACGCCTACTTCGGGCTCGTCTACGAGGAGGGCGTCCATGCCGAGTCGCTGTTCGCCGAGTTCGCCGACCTGCACCGGAACGTCCTCGCCGTCAAGCTCGACGGCACCACGAAGGAGGACTACGTGTGGGGCCTGCGCGTGGGGTTCATCTCCTTCGCGTGGAAGGGCGCGACGGACGAACAGCTCCAGGCGCTTGCCGCGAAGGCTGCGGGCAACGTGCGCAGCGGCATCTCGAACGCGTCCTCAATCGGGCAGCACCTCGCGCTCAAGGCTTATGCGGACCCAGCCTACGCGAAGCAGAAACGCGAGAAGTACGCCGTGCTGCGGAAGCGCTACCGCATCATCCGCCGCCTCCTGAATTCCCATCCGGAATGGCAGGACCTCTTCGAGCCGATGCCGTTCAACAGCGGCTACTTCATGTGCGTGAAGCCGAAGGGCGTGGACGCCGAGGCCGTGCGCCGTCGTCTGATCGAAAAGTACTCCACGGGCACGATCGTTCTTTCCGGACTCATCCGCCTCGCGTTCTCCACCACCTCGTGCGAGAATCTGCCCGCGCTCTTCGCGAACGTGGCCGCCGCAGTTCGTGACGTCCGGGGGCTTGCGTAACGCGCCCGTGTGTGATATACTATCCGCTCACTTTTCAACAAAAAAGGAACCAGAAACATGAAGATGATGTGGCAGCCCTCGAAGATTAAGCGCGCGCGGAAGATCGGTTTCCGTGCCCGCAAGGCGACCAAGGGCGGTCGTAAGGTGCTCGCAAACCGCCGTGCGAAGGGGCGCAAGCGCCTCACGCAGGTCTAAGGGACCGTTACGTGCATGTCCACGCGGCTCCCCGGCAAGAAGTACAAGAGCGTCTTCGACCGGGGGCGCCCGCTTCGCGGGCGTCTCATGACCGCGTGGGTCCTGCGTTCGGAGGACGCCGGCCGACAAGCCGGCGTCGTCGTTTCCAAGAAGAGCTTCCACGACGCCGTGGACCGCAACCGCGCCAAGCG
>CACZAK010000191.1 GCA_902779075.1 uncultured bacterium
CATCGTGGTGAACACGTGCTCGGACACGCCGCCGGTGAGGACGCCCATCGCCATCCGGCCGAGGAAGCCCGTGTTGTCGCGAAGCCCCTGCATGAACGCGTAGCACGCCTTCAGGTCGTCGCCGAACGTCACCTTGTAGGGCACGCCGTTCGCGCCCTCGAACGTCCCCTGGATGAATCCCACGTAGGTCTCCATCACCGTCTTGACCTGGCGCTCGTCGTAGCCGAAGCGGTAGTCGTAGCCGTCGATCATGCGCTCAATCATGTTCCGCAGCGAGAAGAGACGGTCTGGGCACGTGCCCTCGATCTTGAACATGATGCGCTCCAGCCGCTTGCGGATGTGCGTGTCGCGCTCAAGGTACTGGCGCTCGTCGTCCGAGTTCTCGATGACGCGCAGCGGCTGCGAGTGGAGGAGCACCTGCTTCTTCGCCGTGAACGTCCGCGAGAAGTTGGACACCCTGTTGCTGTACACGGCGTCGACCTCAAGGTTCGCCAGGAGGCGGAGCGGCGAGTCGAGGACGCCCTTCGTCGGCGCGATCTTGACGATGTGCGAGCCGTTCGCGCGCTTCTTGCCCGTCGAGATCGTCTTGATGCAGAGCCTGTCAACGAGCTCCTGGTGGTTCTCCTCGGCGTCGCGCGTCTGGCAGTAGCGGTCGTTCGCGACCTTCGTGGCCTTCACGCGCGTCTCGCTTGGAACCGCCGGGATGCGGATGAAGTCCTCGCGGTCCTCGTCGTAGAGGAGCAGCAACATCGCACCTTCGCGCATCGGCACCTCGAAGTCCTCCTGCCGGATGACGTACTTGTCGTCCGGATCCTTCTCCGGGTCTCCCGCGATGTCCTGCTTGTCCAGCTTGTACTTGCTCTTCTCGCCCATTTCGAGGTAGCAGGGGATCGTGTTCGCCTGCAGCATGAACGAAAGCCCCAGGTGGATGCGGTAGATCGGGAACCGGGAACGTCTCATAGACGTTCACGTAGTCCTTGTCGCCCTTCTTGCCGCTTTCCGCGACGACCTTCAGGAGGATGCCCTCGCTCGTCCCCGCCGGAAGCTCGTACGTGCCGGTCTCCTTGATGACCGCCTCGTGCAAGAAGTTCGTCTTGACGCCGGGATCCTTGACGATCTCCACACTGTAGGGGATGGCGTTCGAAATTGCATCCGCCTCGAGATACCGGCCGTCCTCTCCGGCCGCGCCCATGCGCCGTATGGAGAATGAGACCTTGTACTCCCGGTTCGTGGGCATGTTGAGGACAACGAACGGGATGCGGTACTCGTCCAGCCCGACCTTGTTCTTCTTCTTGTCCTCGCTCTTCAGGACGAACTTGTCCTTGTTCGCAGGCAGTCCCATGCCGTTCTGCGCGAACTTGATCGCCGCCTCGCCCTGCTCTTCCTCTTCCGGCTCCTTCGGCTCTTCCGTCTTTGGCTCATCTTGGCGAACGGAAGGATCCACTTCTTCGATCTCCTCGTCCTCCCATTCATATCGCCACCGTGTCGAACTCCCCCTCCGATCGTTTCTGTAGCTTGTGTAGAAGGTTATCACCAGCGTCGGCGTTCTCTGCCTTTCCACCCCACACTGCAACTCGGGGAACGAATTCTTATAATAGACGTCCTTTATCTCTTGCTGACGCTTCGGCTGGACACGCTCTTCTTTGCCGTCGCACACGATTGTATACGGCCTAATATAGCCATAGTAGTACTCGCAGGAAAACACAAGTGCGCCGCCGAACTCCTTGGCTACAGGATCTCCTACGCCTTCATTTAGCCTTTCTACCTGTTCTGGCGTGTTTGAAGACTTGAACGAATGGCCCGGAAAATCGGGGAATATCGTCAATCCCGACTCTTCCTCGGAATATTCGACACGACCGCCCCAATACATGTCATGAAAGGAGTAGTCCCGAAAGCTATTTCCAATCCAGATTGACACCTTTGGATTGACGCCTACGCGCTGGATGTTGCCGACGTTGTGATTGCGTATCGTATTGTACTTTAGGCTCATTTCAAGCTTGTCTCCGGGAAAACCCACAAATGGCGGCTGGGAGCAATAACATTCGAAGTCGCAATAGGCCGCCAGCCGATCCCCCTTGTCGAAGTGTTTATACCATGCGTAATGCTCCCATCTGTGCCGATGGACAAGTGGACTAGCCCTGTACAAATTGACATAAACGGTTTTTGGTGTGAGCTTGCTGGCAGAGACGTAAGGTTCCGCCACCCTGTCGCCTTTTGGAGTGCTTGGACTGCATCGAACTTCAGTGTTCACCATCCGCCAGCATCCACCCTTGGACCTGACGTTGGCGCGACCGTATTCGTATGTCCATGCAAAGTAGCCGGCCTTGGACTTGAAAACGACTATCATCTTTGCCACGCTGCCGTCTTCCCCGCCTGCAAACTTCAGCCTCATGAATGTACACGGAAGAGTGCATTCGGGCGTCTTGCAGCCTGGCTGGAGCTCCCCGTAATAGCCGGTGGCATGTGGAATCGCCTTGCCGTTTTTGTCCAGGCCATATGCATAAAAGCAACCGGCAAGCTTTTTTTCAGTTTCCTTGCCCTCGGTCTGAACGTCGGATGATTTCATGATCAGGAAGCCACCGTCCCTGACAAGCTTTGCCGGTTCTTCCACGCTGCATTCGTAAACTTTTCCGCCGCAGCGCATCGTGTGCCTCGTCCCATGCACTTCATATTGGACGTTCGTGGTGCTGGGATTCCGTTTGCTTTCAATGGAGGACAGCCGCCAGACGCCGGTGTCGCCAGTCCGCATGTCCAGTCCATCAGGAATCTTCACATCCTCGACCGTTTTTGTCTCCTCTGTGCTTACATCACCGAAAGGCTGTCGTGTGTCCTCAGGTTCTATATATGGTTCGTTCTCCCCGCCGCCGGGTTGCGGTTCATCGCCGCCACCGCCAGTTGTGCCTGTCGTTTTGCCGCCGTCCCCGCCACCTCCCGTGGGATTGGTCGCGGCGGGCGGGTTTGTCGTGGGCGTATTGCCCGGATCGGTCTGTGTCGGCGTCGCGGGCGTAATTCCAGGATCGGTCTGCGCTGGCGTCGCGGGCGGATTGCCGTTGTCGGCAGGGTTGACGTTGGGCGGCTCGTTGCCACCAGTCTCCCCCTGCTTTCCGGCGTCTTCCAATGCTACGCCGCCGGATTTCTTGTCGGCAAGCTTCTTTCTGATTTCCTCCACCCACTTGAGCGTTTCCGCGTCGTTCGCCTCCTTCGCGATTTGTTCGAGAAGGTCGATAAGCAGCTCGATGCCCGGCTCGTCGAGGTGCGTCTCGATGTACTCCTTCAGTGCCGGCACTTTTTTCGCCCCATCAATGCCGCCATCCGACACAAACTTGCCCACGGTCTCCTTGAATTCTGCGCTGGGGCGTTTTTTTGATTTGCGGCAGAGATAGTCAACATTGTCCTTCGCGACCCTGAATTCGTTGGCAAAGAGTTCAAATGAAAGCGTATTCTCCCCGTCGTTCATGTCCAGCATGATTGGAGTAGCCATCCCGGATTCGATGCAGTTGCCCCATTCGCCCCATGTATCGCCGAACACCACGGTGAAGCGGTGAATGCCCTCCGTCGCCTGCCAGTTCAAGGTCGTCTTCTCCGATGAGGTGGGGTGCTTGAAGATCCATTTGCCGTCGATCGCAAGCGCCATGTAGTCATCGTATCCTCCACATGTCATCTTCCATTTGCCGGCAAGCCGGTCCTCGATCCTGAAATATCCGTCGAACCTGTTTTGGGAACAGGCGAGGAACTCTTTCTCTCCTCCGTCGGGCAACGCCTGCGACGGTCTGAACCATTTTATGGGTATCGAGATTTCTCCCAGTATCCTGTACTGGTCGGGCGGAAGATCCCAATCGAGCCTCTTCCCGCCGTTTTTCCTGTGCCGCCACACGATTCCGCTGCCGGGCTTTATGCCGCCTGGCTTTACATCTAGCGGGACGTCCTCGCTCAGATTGAAGCCGAATACCTTCTTCGGATCGACGATGCCGTCGTAAACCGCAACATCGAAGAAAGTGACTGAGTTGTCCTCGCCGTCCTTGTCGCCATGGAGAAGGAAATAACCACCGGCCTTGGAGCAGTCGGCAGAACTCCCCGCGAGCGGACTTTCGTGCGAAAGGATTTCTTTTCCGTCAAGAAAAATCCGCGTGCGGTTCGTGTCGAATTGGAGCAAGACAGTCTGAATGACGAATCTGAAGCCGCGATCTCCATAAATCGCAGATCCGCTGGATTTGTCATGTTGCTTCAACGCGATCTGTCCGATAGGCGTGATATACACCAGAGCACCGGTCTTGTTGTCGGCTGGCATATTCAGAAGAGGCTTACAACTAGAAGTCTTAATGGGCCATATCTTCAATGAGATTGAATATGGATGTCCCGGTTCTTTCGTCAAGATTTCCGGAATGGGAAGTGCCAGATGGTGATTCTTCTGGAGCGAAATCGCGCCGTCGTCGATTGAAACTCCGACAGAAATATAGCTGTTCGGATTTTGAATGACGTTCGTCTTGTTATCCCGCAGCAAAACCGGCGGACTTGAGAATAGGTTCCTGAGAGGATGGTCTTTGGTCTCGAAATCCAGTCGGGAGATCATGACTCCCGGTCCGCCACGGACCTGGTTAATTCCGCCGGAATCGCCTTGATTGTCTGGCCTGGAGTTCTTCTCGGCGAGTTTCTTCCTGATTTTCTCCACCCACTTGAGCGTTTCTGCGTCATTCGCCTCCTTCGCGAGTTTCTCGAGAAGGTCGATAAGTTTCTCGATGCCCGGCTCGTCGAGGTGCGTCTCGATGTACTCCTTGAGCGCGGGAATCTTCTCGGCGGCGGAAAGTCCGTTGTCCTCTGAAAACGTGGTGAGCGTCTGCTGGACTTCTGCACTCGGCTCGCCCGTCTGGCCGTTGTTGCCACCCGCAGGGGACACCGGGTTGTTCACAGTAGGCGTCGCGACCGGAGAAAGCGGATTGTTCGCAGTAGGCGTCGCGACCGGAGAAGGCGATGTGGTGTTCGAAGGCGAGTTCTTGTTCTCTGCGCCCCCAACGTTCTCGGCGGGAGTTGTCGCTCCCACGGCTCCGTCATATACCTTCACTTCGTAGAACGTGACGGTTCCGCCTTCGCCGTCATCGTCGCCGCGTATCAAGAAAGCGCCGCCGGCCTTTGCGCAGTCGGCATAGCTCCCGGCCAGTGTGCAGTCGCGCGTGAAGATCTGACGGCCGTCGAGGAACGCCGTCGTCTTGTTCGTGTCGAAGCACATTTGAAGCGTATGAATCTTCCCTGCGACGAATCCGCTTTCGCCATAGACGGCGCAACCTCGACTCTTGTCATGCTGTTTAACCGCAAGGTGCGCATCGTTTTGGTTGACATAAAGAAAGCATCCATCCGTATTGGACGCTGGCATGTTCAGAAGAACGCCATAGTCGGAAAGCGTATCGAGCTTGAACTTCATCACCATCGTCCACGCACGCCCCGGCGTTTTCGTCAGCACGTCCGGAATCGGCAGGGCGATGTGGTAGTTCTTTGGAATTGCCACCGCGCCGTCGCCGCCTTCGTTCAGCCACTTCACCTCGCCTAGTCCGCTGACCTTCTCGGTCTGCCCCTTGCGAACCACCGCGTCCGCCACGCCTTCCGCTTTCAGCGGGTTTGCGCTGTCGTCGAACGTAATGCGACAGAGCCAGTTCCCGGATGCTCCACCCCCGCCGCCATTTGTGCTTGTCGTGACCGGAGAAGTCGGATTGTTCGCAGTGGGCGTCACGACCGGAGAAGGCGACGTGGTGTTCGAAGGCGAGTTCTTATTCTCTGCGCCCCCTGCGTTCTCTGCGGGAGTTTTCTTCTCTACGCCGAATTTGTCGCGTGGATCCACAACGCCGTCATAGATCTTCACGTCGTAGAAGGTGATGTCAGCTGGCAGGGGATCGCCGGCCCACCCGCGAAGCAGGAAGTATCCGCCGGCCTTGGAGCAGTCGGCGCGGCTTCCCGCAAGTTTACCCTCGACCAGTCCCGAGTTGGAGAGTATCTGCTCCCCGTCGATGAATGCGGTCGTGGCGTCCGCGCCGAAGCACAGGAGAAGCGTGAAGATCTTGCCCTGCGGGACCACGCCGTAGCCGCCTCTGCTCCTGACGTCCCTCTCATGCTGTCTGAGGCACAGTCTTCCATACAGGGTACTGGTGATAAGCGCGTCGTCCATCTTGTCCGCCGGCATGTTGAATACGGGATGGGTCGCCATGCCATGCAGTTTCAGCTTCAGCAGGACGGAGTAGGGACGCCCCGACTCCTTCGCCAGCGCGTCCGGGACCGGAATGGCGATGGACGTGTCCTTTGGAACCGTCACGCCGCCGTCACCGCCTTCGTTCGTCCACTTAGTCTTGTTCAGACCCTCTACGCGCTCGTTCTTGCCCAAGCGCACGAACGCATCCTTCCCGACCTCGGCCTTGAACGGCTTCGACTCGTCGTCGAATGAAATGTGGCACAGCAGATTCCCTCCCGTGCTCGCCGCCGGCGCGGCGGAGAGCGCCAGCGCAGCGATTGCTGTCAATACAAGCCTTTTCATGGTTTCACCTCTTTCTCTTTTGAATCAGTTGTGGAAGCTTTTTTCCGACCGCCCGTTCTTTGCCTCTTCGATTTTTTCCTCTGCAGGATTTCCTCGATGAACGCCAGCACCTCGGCGTAGTCCTCGCGCGGCACGTGGATTTCCTTCGCATCACCCCTCGTATACAAGGATATCAGCCTCTTTTTCTCGTTGCCGGAAACTTCCTTCACGGAAGAAAACGAGACATCCACCTTCTGCTTCCTACTGTCGTAGAAAAGGGAGCGCATGGCCATTTTCTGGTTGCCCCGCGAGGGAAGAATCATCAGAATGCACGCGATGCCGCGCAGCAACTTCATACGCCATGCCTTGCGTACGACCTTGCGGCCCTCGATGCCGTAGTCGTCCATCTCGAACTCCCACTCGTCCACTCCGCCGTTCGCCCAGGCCCAGAGGTAGTAGGAGGGTACAATCAACACCCAGATGATAAGGATAACGATACCCGATAACGTGCTCATCGAAGTGAGAAGTTTAAGCGAGAAACCGTCCTTGAAACCGCAGAGTACCGTCATGACCGCGAAGATCGTCACCATGGTCAGCGTAAGTATCTTGAGAAGCGTCATGATAGCGCCCCAGTCGCGGTACAGACGCCTCACATGCGTCCACTTGAATGTGCCTTTTTCGTCTCGTTCCATTTGCTGTCCCTATTTCAGAAGCTTCGGGCTATGCGAGGTGATGTAGTCGAGCACGAAGTCGAAGTCTTCGTCGCCGACGAACACCTGGTTGTGGAAGAGTCCGTTGTGGATGTTGAGGGTGTTGTGCTTCCGGTCGGGCTTCACCTTGCTAACGGTCGCGAATTGGGAATTCCACCCGTTGCCTGAGGCGACCATTGTCCCCACGCCCATCTGCGTGAGGTTGCCCGTGGCCGCGCCCATCGCCGCGACGACCGTACCCAGCACCTTGTTGCGCTTCGCCTCGTTTGCCACCTGCACCCCGTTCACGCCGTCCTCGTCCATCTCGAAGTCCCATGTGTAGCGTCCGCCCTGGATGAGCGCGTAGATGTAGTAGGCTAAGGTGACTATCGCGATCATCACGGCGAAGCCGACCAGCCCCCACTTTACGCCCTCGGGGCTGACCTTGAAGTCCCCAAGGAACAGCACGAAGAGCATGCACCCGGCGAATATTCCGCCGAACACCTTGTAGAACAGCCAGAGCAGCCCCGGATTCCTGTAGAGGTTCACCGAGTACCGCCAGCGGTATACGCCCTTTCCATCTGGTGTCATGGTATTGCTTTCTCCTTTTTTGTTGTCTTGCTCGCGGTCTTTCGCCGGCGCTTCGGCTTAAAGGTGATGTACTCGAACACTTGCGCATAATCCTCTGGCGACACGTGGATTTCCTCGTTTTGTCCATGCGACTCAAGTTCGATCGTGCCGGTTTTCTCGTCGCCCGTCACCTCCGCGTCGTTGAAGAGCCAGATGTCGAACTCCTTTTTCTCGCTGTCGCGGAGCAAACCCCGCAGCGCCTGCGTCTGTCCCGGCCTCGTTGACATGAGAAGCGCCAGGCCGGCGAAGAAACGCAGCGCCTTCATGCGTCCGGGATGACGGATAATCTTGCGCCCCTTCACATGCCACGGCTTCACCTCGTACTCCCACTCGTCCACGCCGCCTTTCGCCCACGCAAGCAGATAGAAGGCCGGCAGCATGAGCACGACGGAAATGGCGTAAACTCCGCCCGCGATCTTGGCCGGAAGGGTTATGGTCCTGAGCGAGATTTTTTCGGCTATGGCGAAAAAAACAAGGGTAAGCAGGAACATGACGAGCGCGAGGATGTGGCAGGCCCTCAGAACCGCCACGACGGTACTCCAGTCGCGGTACAGTTTTTTTGCATGCACAAATTTCAATACACCGTTTTCGTCAGGACTCATAACCCGCCCACCATTACTTCAGAAGCGGCGCGTGGCATCGGCTGCAGCGGTCGGCCTCCAGCGGATTCTCCTTAGAGCAGACGACGCAGCGGAGGTTCCCCGCCTTCGGCTTGTCGTAGAGCTCGTACGGGAAATCGAACTGCGGATGGTAGCGGAACCGGTCACCCACGCTCATGTAGTTCCACACGAACGGCCTGAACCCCGTCTCCTTGATCTTCTTCTTGCGCCCGTCCGTCGTGCGCACGACCGTGATGTAAAGGACGCGGTCCTCTTTGGCTTGACCGCGTCCGGCGCGAACTTCGAGACGACCGTTGGCGCGACGAGCGCGATGATGCAGGTGACAACGCCCCACTTGAACGCCGCCTTGCGGTTCTTGGCGATCGCGGCGGCGATCTCCGGGTCGTTTACGCGGTCAGACCACCCCGGTTCGGGGACGCCGTTCTTCTCTGCCATCTTTCATGCACCTTTCCTTTTGAGTTTCACTTCATGGAATTTGCCGGCTTTCATCACTCGTCCATCGCCATGCGGAAGCCGACAAACGGCTTGGGCCAGTCCGGCGGCAGCATATCCCTCCTTACGCTACGGCTGCATTCTGCCGTAAAGTAGGTGTAGAAACACCCGCCGCGGACTGTCCTGTAGCGCACGGTCGAATCGCCGCCATTGGGATCGGTCAGTTCCTCCGGGTGAACAAGGTAGTAGTCCGCATGCCTGTCGTTGCACCATTCGGCGACATTGCCGGCCATGTCATGGAATCCCCATGCGTTCGGTCGGTACGAGCCGACCTTGACGGCATGGCCGATGTTCGGGCCTTTCTTCTCCGTGCCAAACGGCTTTGTGCCGTTGCAGTTCGCCTCCGTGCCGTTGCAGGTGTCGCCCCAGTGGAAGACTGTATCCGTCCCGGCCTTGCAGGCGTACTCCCATTCCGCGTCGGTGGGCAGCCGCGCACCGTTTCCAACCTTCTTAACGAACGCCACAGCGTCATCCCACGACATATTGTTCACCGGCAGGTCGTCGCCAAAAGATTCACTGTCGGAAGGATTCTTCCCCATGACACTCTTCCATTGCGCCTGGGTAACTTCATACTTGCCGAGCCAAAAGCCCTTCGTCAACGTCACCTTGATTTGCGGGCACACGTCGTGCGACTCCTGGCACGGGGAATCCTTTCTTCTTCCCATCATGTACGTTCCGGGCGGACAGTAGATCATCTCCATCGTCGCGCCGCCTGGGAGCGTGACGGTCTTGGTCTTGGCGTTGGCAACGGGCGGAACGCCCGTTGCCCTTGTGTTCTTCTCAACGGGCAAAATGCCCGTTGTCCCAGACGGGAGGGCCGCGCTTGTCGCGGCCGCCGTCTCTTCCAGAACGAAGCGCACGCCGAGCCAGTTGCGCTCGTTGGCGCTGGAGAACCAGGAACGTTCGGCGGAGCGGCAGGTGAAGTTCTGGCCCCTCCAGGCTCCGCCGCGGTAGACCTTGAGACTCTGCGTCCCGTCCCTGTGGAGCGGATCCGTGGCGTTTCCCGCCGAAGGCTTCTCCTGCCAGTCGTCCTCGCACCACTCCGCCACGTTTCCGGCCATGTCGAAGAGTCCCCAGGCGTTCGGCTCGTATGAGCCAACCTTCACGGTCTTGCCGATTGTCGGGAGCGACCTTTCGGGATGGAAGGAGTCCGTACCGTCGTAGTTGGCCTTCGCCGTGCTCGGCTGATAGCCCCAGTAGTAGGTCGTGCGCGTCCCGGCGCGGCAGGCGTACTCCCACTCCGCCTCGGTTGGCAGGCGCATCTTCGCGCCCAGCGCCGCGCCGGCCTTTTCGGCGAATTCCTGACACGACTTCCACGAGACCATCTCGACCGGCAGCGCGTCGTCGCCCGTGAAATGCGACGGATTCGTGCCCATCACGCTCTTCCACTGTCCCTGCGTGGTCTCGTACTTCGCGAGCCAAAATCCCTTCGTGAGCGTGATCTTCCGGCGCGGCTCCTCGTCCTTGGCAGGAGCCCACTCGCCGTCGTTCTGCCCCATCGTGAACACGCCCTTCTCGCACCAGATGAACTCCATCTTCGCGCCGCCAGGGAGCGTGATCGTCTTCGTCTTAGCGTTGGCGGCGACGGACGAGGCACCCGTTTCAGCGGAAGCGGCAGGAACCTTGACCGACGCCTTCTCCGCCTTGTCCGTCGCGCCGAGCATCGCCATCACCGCGTTCTGCTGCGC
This sequence comes from uncultured bacterium, assembly GCA_902779075.1. The sequence continues at coordinate 10,616 of CACZAK010000191.1, forward strand.
ATCGTTGTTGGAGTCGTAGGCCGCGATTTCCGTGCGCGCGTCGGGCGCGTACTTGCCCGGATTGAGTAACTTGAGGCGCTCCATGCACCACGCCTTCGTCGCGGCGTCGCCCGTCAGCGTCGAAAGAAGCTCAATCAGTTCGCAGCACTCCCCGCGTTCCTCGACCATCTTCGTGATGGTCTTGAGGCGCGCCGCCGCGGGCACCACGCTTCCCTCCCCGTAGAGCTTGAGCGCCGTATCCACGCCGACGCCGGGCAGCGGGACGAACCTGATCTTTTTCAGAATCTCGCGCACTTCGGCGTCGAGGCCGCGCCCCTTGGGCAGGTACACGGTGATCGAGTATTCCAGTCCCATGGAGACCACGACCCCCTGGTAGCAGTTGTCCACGTACAGCCCGTCGGGCGCGGGGAACATGGCGCCGCAGTGATACGCGAAAAAGGTCGATTCGCCAAACTGCACGGCGATGGAGGGAAATCCCTTCATCGCGTCGCGGTAGCGCGAGATGACGTCAAGGTCCACAACCTTCTTCGGCACGCCGATCTGCACCGTGCCGTCTTTGCTCGGCAGTTTGTGAGTTTCGTTCACCACGTAGACCGACGTGCCGTCCCTGAGCGGGATCGACACGGCCGCCGGCGCGAAGAAGTAGGTCGTCACGCCGTTGATCCCCTCCTTCGGATTGAGCTCGTCGGGGACGCGCATCATGTATTTCTCGAACGCGAGCGCGCCCAGCGAAAGCGCCGCAGCAGCAACGGCAACCAGAACCTTTTTCATGTCTTTTCTCCTTGATTTAGTCTTTCAGGACAACCTGGCCGTCCTTCATGCCAGCAACCTCCGCCGCCTGCCCGTCCGCCGCACCGGCGGGCGGGTTGGCGACGGGCCACAGCTCGTCGCCATTCCAGCGGAACATCACCCTACCCTCGATGACGCGAAGACTTCCCTTCGCGCCCTTCAGGGCGTCGATGGTCTCGTTGGGCGCGTTTTTCTGCATGAGGCGGCGCACGGGCTGGCCGATGAGGCCGCGGAACAGCCAGTACCACACGGCGCCCGAGACGATGAACGCCCCGATGAAGATGAGGACGCTCCACATCGGCGGCGCGCCGATACGCCACGTCGCCCACGCGGCAATCGCGGACACGCCGATCCACGAGACGATCCCCTCCTCGTCAGTGAAGAGGTCGACCACGAAAAGCGTCAGCGCGAGGGCGAGCAGCCACTCCGGGATGAGCCAGCTCATTTGGTGGACTCTCCCGTCAGCACGGGCGGCAGGGCAGACAGCGGCAGGAACACCTTGGCCGCCGGATCGCTCGTCGCCTGCTTGTACACGTCAAGCGTCTTCTGCGCGATGAGCACCTTCGCCGCCTCTTCGGGACCCAGCGTCTCCTTGAGCATCGTGAGGTACGCCTGCTCGCCCTCCGCGACGAGCTTGATCGACTCGCTTGTCGCCTCGGCGCGGAGAATCGCGGCCTTCTTCGCCGCCTCGGCCTCCTGCACCACCGCAAATGCCTTGCCCTCGGCCTCCAGCTTGATCGCCTCGGCGCGGCGAGACGCCTCAAGCTGCTGGAGCATCGCGCCCTGCGTGGCCTCGTCCGCCTTCAGCTCCTGCACCTCCACGCCGGTCAGGTTCACGCCCCAGCGGCGCACAGTTTCGGATACGACGGTGACGACGCTTTCGGAAATGCGCGAACGGGAGGCCAGAACCGTGTTCAGCTCGCTCTTGCCGATGAACGACCGAATCTCGCCGAGCACCGCCTCCTTGAGCGACTTGTGCAGCTCGTCCACCTCGTAGACGGCCTTGATCGGGTCGGTGATGCGCCAACGGTAGACGCAGTCCACGAGCAGCTTCACGTTGTCGTGGGTGAAGCACTCGCGCGTGCCCGTGTCGCAGATCTGCTCGGTGAGTTCAATGAAGATGCCTTCCTTGTTCGACTGGTCGGCCCACACGTTGCGGACGTCCCGCAGCTTGTCGAGGCCGGGCAGGAAGAACCTGAGCCCGCTCTGCGCCACGCGCACGGGCTTGCCGAAGCGCTCGACTATCACGCAGTGTCCTTGGGGTATCACTTTTGTAAACATGCTTTTTGTCCTTTTTTTTGGTGTTGTTTTTCGGCACAATCCGCCCGATTTGTAAGCAGTATAGCAAAAGAGTTTTCGCCGCGCAAGTGGCCAGGTCCTGAAAAAACAGACTCTCGCTCATTGCTGCGTATTCCTAGAGACAGAACGATGCATTGTTGTCGTTCACTTGAACTCGTCGAGCCACTTTGGCGTGTAGCCGCGGCGGATGAGTGCGTCCGCCGATTTACGCGCTCTGTTTATGATTTCTTCACGGGTTCCCCTTCTCCCGACCTCGATCAATGACAAATCATTCTCCAATAAGTAATGGGCATACCTTCGAACGAATCCCTGTCTCGATTCAATATGAGCCACCCACATATCTAGGAACTTCTGCGCGATTGCCTCAAAATCCCTGCGCCCATCTTTTCGAAACTTTTCAACCAGTGCCTTTAGAGTTCTGAATGTCTCAATTTCTATCCATTCCAATAAACTGTCACTATAGTCGTTCCTCCTGCAATAACACTCACCCATGAATAGCGCAGCCCTTGTGTGGGTTGCAAGAAAGATCTCAAAATCAATCGACGTGGCAGATTGCCTGCGAACTGCGCCGTGTATAAAGTTATCAGCAAAAAAGCTCATCATACCCCAATGCAAGTCTATGAACAGCTGGCCTTGAACATGGTCTATTCGGTTCGACACGTTCGCCATGGCTCTCGCCATCGCTGCCGGTTGGTAATTTTTGTAAGCATTTTCAATTTCTCTGAACAGCGACTTCAACGACAACTGCTCTGCCTCGCCAATGTCAATACGCGTTCTATCGTATTTCTGGTTGAATTCCTGGCGCGCCCTTACGGTGGCTTCAGACGGATTCAGTTGATTCACCCGTGGGTGGCCTTGTACCCCCTCGGAGATTCCTACATACGCAATACACGCTATCAGTATCAGCAATTTCATGTCGTCTCCTTCATTCTATTTTTTCGACTACTGCCACAGCCATCGCGCGGAGTTCTAGGGCAGAGAAACGTTCTTTTTACCTGTAGCTGTGGCTCTATTATCAGCGTCAACCTGACTTTCGGTACGAATCTCACGACCTGAAATCCGCCTGAAATTTTCTTGTACCCAATTAAACTCGTCAGGCGAGCCATTCCCGGTCTTCTGATTTATGCCGTAAATGCGTTCTATTACATCTAAGCCGAGTGAAAGCTCTTTCCCTTCCTTGCCAAGTCGTTCAGCTTCTGTCTTCATCTTCTCGGCATATCGGAACAAGGGAGTGAATTGTTCCTTTTGCGAAACACCTTTTGTCCAATAATACGACCATATCGCCAAAGACAATTTCTCAAGGCCTACATACGCATATCCTAATCTGCGGTGAACCTCCAGTCTTTCTTCCCAATCAGAGGAATGAACATCTCCGATATCTTCAAAGCGGACAGAATACGCCCGGTCCATTAATGTCTTGAAATATTGGTCTCGCATTTTTTCATCTGGCACTTGAGCAATCTTGTCGCACAACGACTTTGCGTCAAAAGTCGTTTCTGCCAAATGTCCGACCATGTGCACGATTTCAGACTCAACCTTATCACTCGCTTGCGGCGTCTCATCACTCACTTGTGACTTAGGACTAGGATGTGGCCGTGTCTTCGTTTGATCATCTCCAGCCACAAAAATTCCTTGTCTAGACGAATCTGAACATAACGCATCAGGGATGTTGCCTACTCGATTTGATACACACGTCATAGCTTGTGTCATCGCCTCAACCTGGTTGTTGGTGTATGCGACTTGAATGTCATGGTAAATGGCGTGCAATGACTGCTGTTCTGTCTCACCGACATCAATACGCTTCTTTTCGTATTTCTGGACGGATTTTCCCCATGCGATTACGCGCTCATCCGTTCGTTCCAATTGTAGAGGATAGTGGTGTCGCGCCTCGTGGGGATGGACGAGATGCGCATACGCAAGATACAAGATCACCAACAATTCCATGTTTCACCTCTCACTCATCTTTTCAACTGTTCCAGAAAAGCTCCACCGCGAACGGGTCATGCGCCAACCGAATTTCATGACTCGCGCCGTGCCTTCTGTTTATCCTCCCATATGCGCATGAGTTCTCGTCTCATAGGAATCTTTTTGCCAAGAATTTCTTCAAGACGATCATGAATGACTGTCCATTCTTCTTTCGAAAAGACATTTGCCATCAGGAAGTTGTTGATGAGCTTTGTAAGATCTCGAGATGTCATTTCATATTCATTCTTCAGCAGTTTCAGGCAATTATCCCAACCGCCACGTCCCAGAATCGGCGAGGCATCACCTTGGGGATCCCCGTTCGGAAAATGAATTCTAATCTTTTTTAGCTCGCTCTGAATTCGCTCGACTCTCCGGAAGGCAATCGTCCAATATGTGTTCCAGTCACGGCGGCTCTCCGCACAATGCATAACAGCTTCTGTTATTGTGCAAAACGAATCCAATTGCTGCAACCTCGCCCCTGACTCGTCCGCATCTGTTGGTATTCCAAAGGCTGTGTCAATGAACCTCCCCATGTATTTTTTGTATCGTTCCTCGTCACCCTCGTATGCAATCTCATGTTGAAGTTCATTTAAGAAAGGTGATCTTTTAACATGGAAGAGGTCAAAATGCGATTGCCAATCAGCAACAAGTTTCAGGCGGGCTTCAACCGCTCTGTCTTTTTCATTTACAGCCGGTTCGTCGATCTCGTCGCGTACAGTGCCTGGCTCACATCCAATAAGGCATGCCATTAGACATGGCAACACAAGAAAAAGATTCCATATCGTTCTCATCTTATCTTCACTCCTCTTCTGTCGCTTTTGGCCCATAAAGATGTATGACATCGTTGGTAGATCGCTCCACCCAGTTATCCAGCTTGAACACACCAACCCTTCCATGACTGTCAAGCATGATTGCGTCTTGGATGTATTCGCCAAATTGCTTGTGAGGAAGCGTATTCCCCGTAGTTCCCTTGACATTCCAGCCGAATGGGTTGTCAATATATGCATAACCCGACGTCCAAGCATAAGCAACATTCGTCGTAATAATACCTTCTGGAGTCAACCACGGTATCTTGTCAATGTAGGCGGCCTCATCATATTCGCCAAATCTATTGTCAATATTGACATCAATCCAATTCCCGGCCCCCGCTCCCCACCAACCACCGGTATGGGCAAATGCACCATTAAAATACGGATTTTTGAAATAACCTTCCACTTCGTATGTAAAGCATGGAACCTCTTCCACAGCAATCTCTGAAAAAGAAACGTCAAGTGGTAAGACGAACAATCGAAGTCGCATGCCAATTCCGCCCGCTTCACCTCTATGGACGGCATTTGAATACACTAACGGTTTCGTGGCCTTAGATTGCATACCTTCTGGTTCGATGACCTTGATCTTTGGAATGTAATACACGTTTCCTATTTCGGCCCGTAATGGGTTTTCACATCCATCGAGCGGGCACCTGTAGTAGTCTGACGCATTAACGATTTCATTAGATCCTCCTCCAACAGGATTCCACGTGACAACTGGAGAGGATGGCGTCTGAATATGTTTGACAAGTTCGCATACACCGAAAGAGTGACGGTTCAGGGCATAATTATTCGGAGCAACCACGTTGGGCTGCAGTTCCACTCGCACTACACTAAGCTGTGAACTATTTCCAAAGATTGCATCCGTGTCGGCCTCAAGAAAAGAACCGATCACTTTTACGTCATTTTCCGAATCGCTAGGGACTACGCCTTCAAACACGCCCGTCGCATGAAACGACTCGTAAGCAGCAAGTTGCAGACCGTATGGTAGCAGTACGTCCCCGCTGATCTTTGTCAGTTTCGAAAGATTCTGATCTGACAGTAGGAATGCTCCGCCGTGTGGGCCACCATATATGTCAATCGTAAGGCCCACGCGCGTCGAGCGTCTCGGCACCGTCACGCCAGGTTTGTCTTCGTAAGCGTCTTCAAAAATCACCGCGGGCTTGCTGAACGAGATAAAAATCGACGGCGGGTCGCTCGGATCGTGCGGAGAAGGACCGAAGGGCTGTGGATCGTCGAAGCCACACCGGCACTCGCCGCCCGTGACTGCGAAAAGCGCGGTCTCAAATGCGTAGCGCCCTACTGCCTTACATTCCCCATGGCACGTACAGATGGCAGAACAATTGAACCCGATGGAGAATCCCATGCAACTTAGGCATCCACAACCACATCCAGACGACGCTCCCGAACGCATTCCACCACCCTCCCACGTCAGTACACCGCCGGGGTCGTATGGTTCGACAGTTACCGTATAGACGCGGTTGGATTCGGTTAGGCTCTCAGTGAAGACGAAGTTGAGC